>CAYOET010000233.1:0-10173 GCA_964402985.1 uncultured Bauldia sp.
CTCGTTAGACGCCGACCGGGCCTTCCGAGCCGGGGCCGCGGGCCCTGCGGTAGGCCATGAAGCGGTCGAACTCTTCCTTGTCGCGGGGCATGCGGAGGTTGCGCATGAAGGCCTCGAACTCATGCCGCTCTTCCTCTAGGCGGCGGCGCTCTTCCTGAAGGCGCTTCAGCTCGCGGGTGCGGTATTCGTCGAAGGCGGCGTTGCCGCTCGATCCGCCATAGCCATGGCCGCCATGGGAGCGGGACTGATGCATGCCGGGACCGCAGTCCCAGCCGAAGCCGCGCTTGAACTCGCCCGCCTGTCGGCGGAACTCAGGCCAGCGGTCGCCCCAGAGAATATATGCGAGCATGGCGAGGCCGAGCGGCCAGAACGCGATGAAGCCCAGGACCATCAGGAAAATGGTGAGGGGCGTCCATCCCGGACGAAGCGCTGGTGAGTGAGTCATTTCCATCCCCTTTCGTGGCATTACGTAAGAGGACGTGGGAAAGAACGGAGCGGCTTTCAAGAACTTCAGGGACCGCGACGTCCGATTCTTTTCGCGGGCCTCGGTCGACCAGGATCTTGCGCGATGAAACCGGCCTTCTTCCGCACCGCGAAAGAGCTTCGCGCCTGGTTCGAAGCAAACCACGACTCGAGGAGCGAGCTGGTCGTCGGCTTCTACAAGACGGCGACCGGCAGGGAGAGCGTCAGCTACAAGGAAGCGGTCGACGAGGCGCTCTGCTACGGGTGGATCGACGGGGTCCGCCACTCGCTCGGCGAGGAAGCGTATTCGAACCGCTTCACGCCGCGGAAGGCCCGCAGCGTCTGGAGCCAGGTCAATATCCGCCGCATCGCCGAGCTCGAGGCGGCAGGGCGGATGCATCCGGCCGGGCACCGCACCTTCGAGGCGCGCGACCCCAAGCGGCAGAACCAGTATTCGTTCGAGAACCGCGACAAGGGGCTCAGCGCCGCGTTCGAGGCCGAGTTCCGGAGCCACGAGAAGGCGTGGGCGTTCTTCGAGACGCAGCCGAACTCCTACCGCCACCCGGCCGGCTTCTGGGTGATGAGCGCCAAGCAGGAGGCGACCCAGCGCCGGCGGCTCCGTACGCTGATCAGCGATTCGGAGGCGGGGATGCGGATCAAGCCGCTGACGCGCCCGAGCGAGCGCGGGAAGTACCGGAAGGCGGCGACGGAGAAGGCTGATTGATCCGGCACGCTCCCTCTGCGGCCATCCCGGTGTCGCGGTCGCTCGTTGCGGCGCTTCTCCCACGACGAGGCGTCGGCCTCCGGATTGCGGCGGCGTTCGGCGCGGTCGCCGCATGCTTGGCCCTTACCTCGTGCATGAGCGTGACGCCGATCGGCTGCCTCGCACCGGCGGCGGTCGCGGACGCCGATCTTTCCGCCAACCGCGCGGCCCTCGCCGACGCCCGGTTCTGCGTGAACGAGCAGCGGTTCGAGGAGAGCGGCGTCGCCTGGCACCTCGTCACCATCCGCAACACAGCGCGCAGCGGCCCGCTGTGGGTGGTGCCGCATGACGACGAGGACGCCGCGTTCGCCGCCTCGCTCTATGCGTTGGGCAGGCATGGGGGGACGCTGGTCGCCGTCGAGGCCGACGAAGACCGCGAGGTCGGGAGGATCGATCCCAACCGGACCTTTCGCCCCTCGCGCGCCGGCCCGGCGGCATGCGCGGGCGCTCCGTCGAGCTTTCCGCGCTATGCCCGCGCGGTGCTCGGGGCGTGGAACCGGTCCTTCCCGGTGATCGGCATGCACAGCAACGCCAACGGGTTCGGCGAGGGCCGCGGCGCCGGCACCATCTCGATCCGTCGCGCGGACGCGCGGGCGCAACCCTTCGCGGCACGCGGCAGCGGCCGCCTCGCCGACGAGGACACGATGGTGATGATCGCCAGCACGGCTCCAGCCGAGACCAATCCGCGCGGCATGGCGGAGATCGAGTGGTTCAACGCGCGCGGCGTCAGCGTCCTCTACAACCGCGTCGCCGCCGACAGCGCCGAATGCACCCTCGCCGATTACGTGACTCTCGACCGGATCGGCGCCTATCTCGGCATCGAGGTCGAGGACGGCGACACCAGAACCGCGGAGGCCCTCGCCGACCTCCTGATGGAGTTCATCGACTCGCCGGCCTATGCGGGGATGATCTAGCTCCGGCCGGTGTTGATCCGTGGCGCAGATTGCGCCCGCATGTCAGCGCCTTCCCACCGCGAAGCTTCGCCCGGACAGCCAATATCCGGCATGAGGATCCGCTTCGGGCCCGGCCGAGTTAGTGGGGCAGAATGGCGGAAGGCGAAGACGGAGGATAGTGGCGGTGGATACCCCCCTATTGTCATCGCCGGACTCGTTTCGGCGATCCATGAACACGGCCGGCGCCACGCTTCCTCGGCGGTTCGGCGTTCATGGGTTGCCGGAATGAATCCGGCAATGACAAGAATGGGGTGATCGTGTCGGCGGAGTGCATCCCTTGAGATTGTTTGTGAGCACCTTTGGTCGATTCACCGCTCCCCGGCGTGGAGAGGCCGCGATCATCGACCCGCCGCAGGCGAGGCGGGATGCAGGTAGAGACGTGCCGCCCGATCCGGATGCCATCCTCGTCGCGCCCCGTTCTCGGAGGTGGAGCCCCCTCACCCCAACCCCTCGGGTCGGGGCCCGAGGGCAGGCTCTCTCCCCGCCGGGGAGAGGGGGCTGGTCGGCGGTTCCAGCGGGTGTGCTGATTGCTGGGGCGCTGTGGGTGGGAATTTGCGCGTCACCCGCGGCGGCCCAGGAGTGCCTGCCGGCGGCCTCGATCGACGAGCCGGACATCGCGGAGCATGCGGCGATCTTGGCGGACCCGAGCCTTTGCATCAGCGAGAAGCGGCTCAGCGAGAACGGGAACGAGTGGCGGCTGTTCGTGATCCGCAACACGGCCAAGCCCGGGCCGCTATGGGTGGTGCCGCATGACGACGAGGATGCCGGCTTCGCGGCGGGCGTCTATGCGGTGACGAAATATGGCGGGACGATCGTCGCGGTCGAGGCGGACGAGAAGCGGAATTTCGCAGGGCTCGATCCCAACCACATCTTCCGCCCGGAAGCCGCGCCAGTGGGCGTGTGCCCGGAGGCGCCGGCGGGGTCGCCGGCCTACCCCGCCGCGTTCCTCGACGAGTGGGACCAGGCCTATCCGGTGATCGGGCTGCACTCGAACTGGGACGGGTATCTCGACGGCGGTGGGCTCGGCACGATCTCGATCCGCCGCGCGGACGCGATCATGATCCCGTTCCCGTCGACGGTGGGCACCGACCGGCTCGCCGACGAGGACACGATCGTGATGCTGCCGAGCATGGCGCCGCCCGAGGACAACCCGCCGGGCATGGCCTCGATCGCCTGGCTCAACGGGCGCGGGGTGCACGTCCTCTACCGCAAGGTCGCGGCCGAGACGATCGACTGCACGCTCGCCGACTACATGACGCTCGACGGGATCGGGGCCTATTTCAACATCGAGGTCGAACACGGCGACACGGAAACGCAGCAGGCGGTCCTCGACATCCTGATGGAGTTCATCGACTCCGAGGCCTACGCGGGGATGCTGTAGGCTCTTCCTGGATTGAACCTCTCTCTTGAGGGGAGGTCGAAAACGCGCAGCGTTTTCGGGTGGGGGTGCGTTCAGCGGTTCGATTGACTGCGCGCGCGATCGTTGGCTGCCGTCGTGGCACCCCCACCCCTCAAGGGGGAGGTTCAGACCATGCGGTGGGCCAGCGGCTAAGGCGCGGGCGTCGGGGTCAGCGCTGGTGGGGGCGGGGCGGGCGGAGCCGGTTCGGTGCGCGGGAGGACGATCGGCTGCTGGTCCATGAATTCCTGGATCTTGGCGCCGACGTCGCCCCAGGTGGGGGGCTTCTCGCCGCGGAGGTCGGCCCAGGCCGAGCGCGCCGCCTCGACATTGTTGACGGCGAACCACGCCACGGCGGCGGCCGTGGCGAGGAAGATGAAGGCCCAGCCGGCGCGGACGAAGCCTCGCATGGCGGAGTCGCGGGGTTCCTCCAACATGACCCCTCCCCTACATCCCCGGGCTCATCTTGAGCTCGAGCTGGCGGTTGACCTGATCCATGATGGTGGTGACCTCCTGCCAGGAGGTGATGAGGTCGGCCTGGATCTCGTCGAGGCGGCCGATTACGTCGCGCATCGTCTCGAGGTCGGAGAGGGCGAGGGTGATCTCGCCGGCGACGCCGAGCGTGTCGGAGACCGACTCGTAGAGGCGCGCGTTCTCGCGCAGGAAGTGGAAGAATACGTCGAGCTTGTCGGTCTGGCTGTCGAGCGAGGCGACGAGATCGCCGTGCACGTCGGCGAAGGTGTTCCACCAGCGCACCGAGGTCTCGAGGTTCTGGACGATCGAGGCGTTCACCGTGCGCGTGAACTCGAGCTTCTCGAGCTCGAGCGGCGGGAGGTTGGGCGTGGAGATCTGGCGGGCGATGTCCTCGTTGGCGCGGTTGAGGCTCGCGATCTCGGCGAGGATGCGCTCGATGTTGAAGCCGACGCGGTCGCCGATCGTCTTGATGTCGCGGAGCTCGTCCTGGCGGCGGGTGAAGACCTCGGGCGCGAGCTCGGCGATGGCGCTGAACGCGCTCGCGATGGTGCCGAAGCGCTCGCGGATCTCCTGCACCTGCTCGACGCCGATCGGCCCCTCGGCCGAGAGCTGCTCGACCATCTGCCTTATCTGGCTGATGGCGGCGATGTTGCGGTCGAGCGCGGCGAGGATCTCGGGGATGGCCGGATCGGCCTGGGTGGCGGCGACGCTCTCGTTGAGCTGCCCGCCGAGCGGGGCGACCGGCTCCTCGGCTCGGGGGAGCGGGACCGGCATGGTCGGGGCAAGCTGCGCCGTGGCTGGCGCGGCGAGGCCGAAACCGAGGAAAATGGCGAGAACCGTCGAGGCGAGAAGACTGCGCTGTCCCATGACTCCACCTGCCGCTGACCGGAACCCCCCGCCACAAGCAATAGCGGATTTTTGGGGCGAGCGGAGCGTCTTTTCTTCTACCGCACGCGTGGCGCGAAAAGCCTCAGGCGCGGCGCTAGGCGCTGGGAGCCACGGGTGCTAAGAGGCGCGCGCCATGACGACCGGCCCGCAAGACCTCATCCGCAACTTCGCGATCATCGCCCACATCGACCACGGGAAATCGACCCTGGCCGATCGGCTCATCCAGCTGACCGGCGGGCTGTCGGCGCGCGAGATGAAGGAGCAGGTGCTCGACTCGATGGATATCGAGCGCGAGCGCGGGATCACCATCAAGGCGCAGACCGTGCGCCTGACCTACAAGGCCAAGGACGGCAAGACCTATACGCTCAACCTCATCGACACGCCGGGGCATGTCGATTTCGCCTACGAGGTGAACCGCTCGCTCGCCGCATGCGAGGGCTCGCTGCTCGTCGTCGACGCCAGCCAGGGGGTCGAGGCGCAGACGCTCGCCAACGTCTACCAGGCGATCGCGGTCAACCACGAGATCGTACCGGTCCTCAACAAGATCGACCTTCCGGCGGCCGAGCCGGAGCGGGTCAAGCAGCAGATCGAGGAGGTGATCGGCATCGACGCCTCCGACGCGCTGATGATCTCGGCCAAGACCGGGCTTGGTATCGAGGACGTGCTCGAGGCGATCGTGCACCGCCTGCCGCCGCCCCAGGGCGACCCCGACGCGCCGCTGAAATGCCTCCTCGTCGACTCCTGGTACGATCAATATCTCGGCGTCGTGGTGCTGGTGCGCATCCTCGACGGCGTCCTCAAGAAGGGGATGAAGATCCGCATGATGCGGACCGGGGCGACCTATGACGTGGAGAAGGTCGGCATCTTCACGCCGAAACTCCTCGACTGGCCGCAGCTGAGGCCGGGCGAGCTCGGGATGTTGACCGGCTCGATCAAGGAAGTCGCCGACACCAAGGTTGGCGACACGATCACCGACGATCGGCGGCCGACCGCGCAGCCGCTGCCCGGCTTCCGGCCGGCGGTGCCGGTGGTGTTCTGCGGCCTCTTCCCGGTCGATGCGGGCGAATTCGACGATCTGCGGAGCGCGATCGGCAAGCTCCGGCTCAACGACGCGGCGTTCTCCTATGAAATGGAGAGCTCGGCTGCGCTCGGCTTCGGCTATCGCTGCGGCTTCCTCGGACTTCTTCATCTCGAGATCGTGCAGGAGCGGCTCAGCCGCGAGTTCAACCTCGACCTCATCGCCACCGCGCCCTCGGTCGTCTACCGGCTGAAGCTCACCAACGGCGAGACGATGGAGATGCACAATCCGGCCGACATGCCGGACGTCGGCCGCATCGTCGAGATCGCCGAGCCGTGGCTGAAGGCGACGATCCTCACCCCGGACGAATATCTCGGCTCGATCCTGAAACTCTGTCAGGACCGCCGTGGGACGCAGGTCGACCTCACCTATGTCGGCAACCGCGCGATGCTGGTCTACGAGCTGCCGCTGAACGAGGTGGTGTTCGATTTCTACGACCGGCTGAAGTCGATCTCGAAGGACTACGCCTCGTTCGACTACCAGCTCACCGACTATCGCGAGGGCGACCTCGTGAAGCTCTCGATCCTGGTCAACAGCGAGCCGGTCGACGCGCTGTCAATGCTGGTCCACCGCTCGCAGGCCGAGAAGCGCGGCCGGGCGATGGTCGAGAAGCTGAAAGACCTCATCCCGCAGCACATGTTCCAGATCCCGATCCAGGCGGCGATCGGCGGCAAGGTGATCGCCCGCGAGACGGTGAAGGCGCTCCGCAAGGACGTTCTGGCCAAGTGCTACGGCGGCGACGTCACCCGCAAGCGCAAGCTCCTCGACAAGCAGAAAGAGGGCAAGAAGCGCATGCGCCAGTTCGGCAAGGTCGAGATCCCCCAGGAAGCCTTCATCGAAGCGCTGAAGATGGAGGATTAGGCGGGGCGCTCCCAGCGGTCGAGACCCCGCAGGATCGAAAGATGCGAGCGTCGGCACCCTAGAGACACCAGGTCTCATGGGCAGGAGTGGGCGAAGTACCCACCCCTGCCCATGAGCTACGTGCGCATTGTCACCCGTGGCGCATCGTATTCCTAGTCTTGGAACAGGAGCGGAGCGAAATTGTAGAGCGCCCGCCGCCAAGTCAGGAATTCATGCGCCGTGCCGGGAGACTCGTAGTAGGTGTGTTCAACACCAATGGTGGTCAGCGTATCGTGCAGCGTCTTGATGGCGGCGTACCCGCCCTCGACAGTGCCGCTGCTCACCCACAGCACGTCCAATTGATCGTTCACCGCGGGGGTCGACAGAACGCCGCCGTTCCAGGCCGCGGGATTGGATACGAACGCGCCGATCCCCTGGCTGAAGATTCCGATCGACGCAAAGGTGTCGAGGTTGGCAAACCCGATATCCGCCGCTTGACCTCCCCCCCTCGACAGCCCGGCGATGGCCCGATGCTCGCGGTCGGCGATGGTCCGGTAACGCTCGTCGATGGTCGGAATGAGGTTCTCGACCACGATCTCCGCAAAGAGCCGGCGGGGTATCACGTCGTAGTCGGTGTAGGTCGGCACTGAAAACGGGATCGTCTGCTCCTGTGAGGTCTGGGCCACGTTCCCGTAGCCGCGCTCCATCACCACCAGCATCGGGGTGATCTTCCCCTCGGCAAGGAGGTTGTCCATGATGAAGCTGACGCGGCCTTCATCGACCCAGTTGCGCGGGTCGCCGGCGCCGCCGTGCTGGAGATAGAGAACCGGATAGCGGGTGGTGAGGTCCTGATCGTAGCCCGGGGGGGGGTAAACGTAGATGAGGCGATACTCGCCGGTCAGCTCGGCCTTGTACCAGAGCTCCTGGACCACGCCATGCGGAACGTCCCGCGGCAGGTAGAAGTCGACTCCCGCTTCGGGAACCTCGAGGCCGCTCTCCATGTGGACGAGGCCGCGCACGTCGTTGGTCCCGAAGCTGTTGGCGTAGCCGTTGCTGCCGGGGTCCATGACCGCCAGGCCGTCGACCGTGAAGCGGTAGTAGTGGAAGCCCGGCCGGACGGGTCCGAGGGTGAGGCTCCAGACCCCGTCCTCGCCCTTGGTCATCTCGAACGGACCCTCGCCCAGCCCGTTCCCGGACGCACCGATATGGGGCTGCAGCTGCACCGCCTCCGCGTTCGGCGCGAGCAGCTTGAACATCACGGTATTGTCGGGGCACACGCGCGGGTAGCCGGCGTTCGGCATATTGGTCGGCGCAGCCTGACAGTCGGCCGGGTTCTGAGCCCAAGCCGTGGTCGCCGTGAATGCGATGCCTGAGATCGGCACTAGCGCGGCCGCCAGCAAGATCGCTTTCGGTTTCATGATTTCCTCCTCCTTCTCGGTGAGCGAGGCGCCAGCGGCGTCTCCTCGCGTGGGGTTCCGCCCGGGCCAATCTCCCGGCAGGCCCAAAGAGGGCGGACAGGCAGCGTACAATGCTGCGACAATCTGTCGTCAAGATCGGAATTTGCGGAGATCGGATAAGAATTTGCAGAGGGTCGAGCTTGCGGCGGACGGCCGATCGACGACCCTCCAGAGCGTGTCGCTGGGCAGCGCCCATCCGAGCCTCGAGGCCTTCGACGTGGGCGAGGAGGTGCCGTCACGACTTCCGTGGGACTGCGCGCAACGCTGCTTCGCGGGGCGGCGGTAACCCTTTATTTGCCATATCGTCGCCACGATGTGAGTCGGGTGTTGAGCGGTCTTCGCCGCCCGGCGGAGAGGTTTCGGGTTTTTCGGAATGGTCGGGCGCAAGGCCCTTGGACTCCTTTCGGTTGCTGCCGTCGCGTTGACGCTGGCTGTGCCGGCGTCGGCGCAGATTCGGGCGCCGGATTCGGACCTCGCCGGGCTCGTTTTCCCGCGACAGTCGCGCGACTGGTCGAGCGCCCCGGGTGGTTACAAGGGTGCGAGCCTCGACCTTGCGGCGGCGCTCGCCGGCAAGGCTTGCGGCGCGGACGAATACCATGTGTGGACGATCGCCGATTTCGCGGCCGGCGTGACGCTCAGCGAAGGCGTCGACGAGGCCTTCCGCGGCGCCGGCTGGACGCTCGAGCTCGTCAGCCGCGACAGCGAACTCAGCCGCATCTATCTCGCCCGAAACGGCGAGCAATCGCTGATCCTCAACTGGATGCCCGACGAGGGCGTCGTCGGGCTGCTGATGTGCGTCGCCGCCGAGCCGGGCTCCGTGCCCGAGCGGGTGGCGGAGGCCGCGCCGACGCGCGGGTTCTCGCTCGTTCCCGGCGGGGCGCCCGCGAGCGGGGCGCCAGCGATGTCGCCCGTGCCGCGGCCCGCGCCGCGCGGGGAGGCCGCCGTTGCGGCGGCGGACGCCGGGGCCGCGCCGACGGTTGGCTTACCCGGCGCGGCGGGAGCAGCCGAGCTCGCGACGCCCGCGCCTGGAGCCGAGGGCCCGATCGCGGTCGCCGCCGTGGAGACCGTGCCCGGGCCGGATGCGACGTTTCCCGCCACTGCCTCGCCCGCCGGTCCAGCCCCAACCGTCCCTCCTTCGAGTGCGACGACCCTTGTCGCGACGACCCCTGCGGCGACGCCGGCGGCCACGGCGGAGACGGTAGCGGCCGCCGCTCCTGTGACTCCGACGCCAACTTTCATCGCCGGCCCCTCGCCGACGCGGGTGCCGATCGACCTCGGGATGACCGCGGCGATCACCGAGCCCGTTCCGCCCGCGGGCGAGCTGACCGTCGCCGCGGCCGAGACCGCACCCTCGGCGGGAGCGCCGCCGGCCGAGCCGCTCTCGGCGATGTATGAACGGTTCCCGCCGCCGGCCGGTCTGGTCAGTCCGCGCAGCGTGGCCGTCACGCCGATCATTCGACCGGCAACCGGTGGCTCCCAGGGACCCGGCCCACCGGCGCCGGCAGCGTCGGCGACTGCTGTCGCGCAGAACACTCCGCCGGCCGGGACGGCACCGGCGGGTGTCGCGGCTGTCCCCGGCGATCCAGCGCGGGATGCGCAGGCGGAACGCGTGCCGGTTACCACCGTGATCGCGCCGGCGCTCGAGCCGCGCGGGGCGTCGTGGCCGCTCTTCCTCCTCGCCGTGCTCCTCGCCGGGGCGGCGCTCGCGATCCTCTTCCGGCGCCAGGGGTCGCGCGGCAGCGACGCGCATTCGCTATGGCCTACGACGCTCGCGAGCGTGGTCGGCGCGGACCTCCACGAGCGCGTCGGCAACGAGGGCATCCTGTTCACGCCGGTGCTCCGCTACAGCTTCGCGATCGGCG
>CAYOET010000234.1:0-17818 GCA_964402985.1 uncultured Bauldia sp.
CGCTCGGCACTGACTGGCCCACGGATTTCGAGCGTGCGGCGAAGGCCCAGAGGCGCGTCATCGGGTCGATGAGGGACCTTTCGGTCGGGTCGATGCGCTGGATGATGGGCGAGCGCCCCGCGACGCCGGCGGCCGGGCGCGACAAGCGCTTCGACGATCCGGGTTGGTCGGACAGCCTCTATTTCGCGCTTCTCAAGGAAACGTATGGGCATGTCGTGCGGTGGGCCGACATGCTGGTCGCCGAGGCCGACAGCCTCGACGAGCCGACGCGCCAGAAGGCGGAGTTCTACGTGCGCCAGATCGCGGCGGCGCTCTCCCCGGCCAACTACGTCTTCAGCAACCCGAAGCTCCTTCGCGAGACGCTGAACTCAAAGGGCGCCAACCTCGTCCGTGGGCTCGAGATGCTCGCCGACGACCTCGCGGCCGGTGGCGGCGAGCTCAAGATCCGGCATTCGGCGGACAGCGGATTCGAACTCGGCAAGACGCTGGCGGTCACACCGGGCAAGGTCGTTTACGAAAACGAGGTGTGCCAGGTCATCCAGTATGCGGCGGCGACCGAGACAGTGCTGAAGCGTCCGCTGCTCATCGTGCCGCCGTGGATCAACAAGTTCTACGTCCTCGACCTCACGCCGGAGAAGTCGTTCATCCGCTGGGCGGTCGAGGCCGGCCACACTGTGTTCGTCGTGTCCTGGGTCAACCCCGACGCGGGTCAGCGTGGCAAGGGCTTTGAGCATTACATGCGCGAGGGCATCCTCCAGGCGCTCGACGTCATCAAGGGTGTGACGGGCGAGGAGGAGGTCAACGCGATCGGCTATTGCGTCGGCGGGACGCTCCTCGCCGCGACGCTCGCCTACATGGCGGCGAAGGGTGACAAGCGGATCGCGAGCACGACGTTCTTCGCGGCGCAGGTCGACTTCACGCACGCGGGCGACCTCAAGGTCTTCGCCGACGCCGACCAGATCGATGCGCTCGAGCGGGAGATGGAGCACACCGGCTATCTCCGCGGCTCGCGCATGGCCAACGCCTTCAACATGCTCCGGCCGAACGATCTGATCTGGCCGTATATCGTCGGCCGTTACCTCATGGGCGAGGAGCCGGCGGCGTTCGACATGCTCTATTGGAACGCGGACTCGACGCGCCTGCCGGCCGCCAACCACGCCTTCTATCTGCGCGCCTGCTACCTCGATAACCGGCTCTTCCGCGGCGCGATGGAGATCGGCGGCGTGCGGCTGGACCTCAAGAAGGTCAAGTTGCCGATCTACAATCTCGCCACCAAGGAGGATCACATCGCCCCTGCCCGCTCGGTCCATTTTGGCTCGCGGGCATTCGGCGGCAAGGTCACCTTCGTGCTGTCGGGGTCGGGGCACATCGCCGGAGTCGTCAACCCGCCTTCGCGCAACAAGTATCAGTATTGGACCAACGGCTCGGCCAAGGCGGAGACGCTGCAGGATTGGATGGAAGGCGCGCACGAGACGGCCGGTTCGTGGTGGCCGCATTGGCAAGCGTGGATCGAGAAGCAGAACGCCGAGCGGGTGCCGGCTCGCAAGGTCGGACGCGGACGGTTCAAGCCCATCGAGAACGCGCCCGGTCGCTACGTGAAGGTCAAGGGCTAGGCGGCCCCGGACAGAGCGTCTTCGAGATCGGCAATGAGGTCGGCCTCGTCCTCGATGCCGATCCACAGCCGGAAGAAGGGTGTGCCGGAACCGGTCGTCACCGATTCGATCTGGCTGCGGGTGCCGCCCGCAAGGGCTTCGGTCGGCAGGAACACCGACAGGGCCGAGACCAGGCCTTCGCTTGCGTCCCTAGGCTGGAAACTGAGGAGCGGAGCCCCGCTCCCGCCGGCATAGCGCTTGGCGAGGTTGTGGTAGCGGTTGCCGGGCAGTCCCGCATAGCGCACCCAGGCGATCTCGGCCCGCGCGTCGAGCCATTCCGCAACGCGTTGCGCGGTCGCCCGCTGGCGCTCGAGACGAAGGCCGAGCGTGCCGACCCCGTCGACAAGGCGGCCCGCCTCTTCGGCGCTCGGTGAGGCGGCGAACGCCCGCGCCCCGACGAGGCGGCACGCGGCCGCGAGGGCGAAATTGCCGAACATCTGGGCGAGGACGGCGTTTCCGAACGGCGCTTGCGGTTCCGAAAGAGCGGCGTGGCGCGCCTCGCGTTGCCAGTCGAACGCTCCGCCGTCGATAAGGGCGGCCAGCGAACCGCGGCCCGCTATCGTGGCTGCGGACGAATGGATGACGGCGTGGGCGCCGTGGTCGATCGGCTTGCTGAGAGCAGGCGTCGCGAGCGTGTTGTCGACGATCAGCGGCACGCCGGCGCGGCGCGCCAATTCGGCGAGCATGGCGAGGTCGGCGATCGAGCCGTCGGCGCCGACCGCGGGGGCGAGAATCGCCTTGGTGCGCGGGCCGATCGCATCCTCGAAGGAAGCACGGTCGTCGAGGGACGCCCACGCGACGCGCCAGCCGAAACCCGGGAAGGAATGCGCCAGCGCCGGCATTGCGGTCGTGGGAAGCTCGCGGGCGGCCACCATGTCGTCGCCGGGGCGAAGGAGCACGCGGCCGAGCGTGTGCAGCATCGCCTCAGCGGAGGCGAAGGCGACAGCGGAGGTACCGCCCTCGAGCGCGGCCAGGAGCTCTTCGAGCGAGGCCACCGTCGGGTCGCCGCTGGCGGCGGCTTCCTCAGTCCACGAGCGCTTGGCGGGTGACGCGCTTCTCGGATGGGCGGGACCCCGGCTCCGGTCGCTGGCGAGGGCGGCGAGCGTCGCGATGGCGGGTGCACGATCGTGCATGATCAATCCAAGTCTGGTCCGGCGCCGCGACCCGACTAGGGCGGGAAAATCCGCCCACGCGCAAGAGCGGAGGCTGAGACAGATCGGCTTGTGCACTGACGATTGCCGGGCCGTTCAGTCGTCGAGCGGGCGCCCCCTTCCGTGCCACCCGAAGAGCCGTGCGTGCTCGACCTTGCTGCAGCGGTCCATCACCACGCGAAGGCCCGCTCGTTCCGCCCGCGCGGCGGCTTCGTCGTCGCGAATGTCGAGCTGCATCCAGATCGTCTTGGGCTTGACCGGCAAGGCGAGCGCCTGATCGACGACTCTTCCGACGTCGGCCGGCCTCTTGAAGAGGTCGACGAGGTCGATTGGCACCGGGATGTCGTCGAGACGAGCGTAGACTTCCCTGCCCGCGATCGTCGTGCCGGCCTGACCGGGATTGACCGGGAAAACGTCGAAGCCGCTCGCCAGGAGATAGAGGAAGATGGCGTGGCTGGGCCGGACCGGCTTTGGGCTGACGTCGGCGACCGCGATCGTCCTCGCGTTTCCAAGGATGTCCCTGAGGAACTCGTCGGAATAGTGTTGCAGCGCTGTCGCACTCTTGAGGTTCATTCGTTAACGCCTTGATCATTAACGAGAAGCTGCCGCCCTCGTGGCTGTGGCGAGTCGACCACAGTGCCGCCCAAAACAGCGGGCAAAACAGAGAAACTGCTAGGAATCGGCGGCTCAGTTCTTATCATTAGACGAGGATTTTCTGGGCGAGCGCCATTCGCCCGAAGGATGAAATGAAAAGAGCGGCTTTCAGCATCGCGGTTTTTGCGTTCTCCGGACTTCTGTCCGGCGGAGCGTTTGCGGCTGAGCCGATCCCGGCTCCGGTGTACGTTCCGCCCACGCAGCCGGCCGCCGCAAGCACGTTCGACTGGGCCGGCGCCTATCTTGGCGTACAGGGCGGCTATGGCTTCAACTCGGTCGCGACCGATCCGCCGAGCGCCGCCGATTTCAATCTCGACGCGGCCGTCATCGGCGCCTATGGTGGGTTCAACCTGCAGCTCGACTCGTTCGTGTTCGGCATCGACGGCAGTGTGAACTACTCGTTCGCCTCGGGCGGCCTGCCCGCGCCCTTCCCGGCAGGGTCGGAGGCGAGCATCGACTGGACGACGCTCATCCGCGGCCGGGCCGGTATCGCACTGAACAACGTGGTCATCTACGGCACCGCAGGTGTCGCGGGCGCAAACATCAACGCCACGATCGGCGGTTTGAGCGATAGCGACTTTGCCTGGGGCTGGACTGTCGGCGGCGGTGTGGAGGTCGGCCTGTCGGACAATCTCGTCGGCCGGATCGACTATTCGTTCGCCGACTACGACTTCAATCTCGATGGCTTCGCGCCCGACGTGACCGGGAACGTGCAGAGCCATACGCTGATGGGCGGCTTCGCGATCAAGTACTGATCGCGCCTCCCCTCTCCTTTTCTCTCGCCGTCGACGCCTATTTCCCAGCCGAGTCAGGGCCTTAGCGGCGCTGTGGTATCATGATACCCGGAGCGTATGTCGTTGAGTTCGCGGTGTTTTCCGGCTTGACCCGCCGAAGCCGCCTCCGTATAGAGGCGGCTCGCTCGTCGCGCCTCAGCGCGGCGGGGCAATTTCCTGGAGCTTTTCGGATGAACACCTATTCCGCCAAGGTGGCGGAGGTCGAGAAGAAATGGGTGCTGATCGACGCCAAGGGCCTCGTCGTGGGCCGGCTCGCAGCCCTGATCGCGATGCGCCTTCGCGGCAAGCATCGCCCGACCTTCACCCCGCATATCGACACCGGTGACAACGTCATCGTCGTCAACGCCGACAAGGTCGTGCTGACCGGCCGGAAGTACGAGCAGAAGACGTACTACTGGCACACCGGCTATATCGGCGGCATCAAGGAGCGGAAGGCCCGCAACATCCTCGAGGGCAAGTTCCCGGGGCGCGTTCTCGAGAAGGCCGTGGAGCGCATGCTCCCGCGCGGCCCCCTCGGCCGCATGCAGCTCGGCAATCTCAAGGTCTATGCCGGCGCGGATCACCCGCACGCCGCCCAGCAGCCGCAGGCGCTCGACGTCGCTGCCCTGCACCCCAAGAATTCGAGGGACGTCTAACCGATGGCCGACATGACTTCACTCCAGGATCTGGCCGCGCCGAACAACGCGGCTCCGATCCGTGTCCAGAAGCTCGACGCGCAGGGCCGCGCTTACGCGACCGGCAAGCGCAAGAACGCGGTCGCCCGCGTCTGGGTTAAGCCGGGCAGCGGCAAGATCGTCGTCAACGAGAAGGACTACGCCGAGTATTTCGCGCGTCCGGTCCTCCAGATGGTGGTGCGCCAGCCGATCATCGCGGCAAACCGCACCAACCAGTTCGATATCGTCGCGGCGGTCTCCGGCGGCGGGCTTTCCGGCCAGGCCGGCGCGCTCCGTCACGGCATCAGCAAGGCGCTGACCGACTACGAGCCGGATCTGCGGGGCGTGCTCAAGAAGGGCGGCTTCCTGACCCGCGACTCGCGCGTGGTCGAGCGAAAGAAGTACGGCAAGGCCAAGGCCCGTCGGTCCTTCCAGTTCTCCAAGCGCTAAACGCAGCGCACCGAGTTACGGTAGAAGGGGCGGGCCAAGGGTCCGCCCCTTTTCGTTTGGTCGACCGGTTTCGTTTTGCAGGAGGACAGAATGGTCAGAGTGCTGCTGGGCGCCGTAGTGCTCTGCGTTGTTTCCGCCGCGCCGTCGTCGGCGCAGCCGCGGCTCGATTGCCGGGTATGGGCGATGCAGGCGATGAACGAAGGGCAGCTCGCGATCCGCACCGATCCGGGGGCGATGGTTGCGGTGATCGCGCCGTCGCTGTGGCCGGCCGATCAGACCGCGCGCGAGGCGCTGGTCAACGAGCTCGACTGCTCCGTCGCCGACTTCGGGATGACGGGGACGTTCGCCGTCGTCGAGGAAGGGTCGGACAAGGTTCTGGCGGTCAAGCAGGCCGGCCAGATCACCTATCCGCAGTAGGGGCCGGAGGGGCGACAACAATGGTCAGCGGGAAGCGGCCAACCGACAACGCGTTTCTCGGGCCCCTCACCGGAGGGAGCCTCGAACCGACCTATGGCGGCGCCCTCTCCTTCATGCGGCGGCGCTACACGCGCGAGCTGAAGGGCGTCGACCTCGTGGTGTGGGGCGTACCGTTTGACACGGCCGTGTCCAACCGCCCTGGGGCGCGGTTCGGGCCTGCCGCGATCCGGCGCGCCTCGGCGATTTTCGACGGCGACCCGCAGTTCCCGTTCGGGATCGATCCGTTCGCGCGGCTTAAAGTCGTCGACTACGGCGACTGCTCGTTCGACTACGGGTTGCCGGCGGAGACCCCGCGACTGGTCGAGGCGGAGGCGAGCGCGATCCTTGCGTCGGGCGCGCAGCTCTTCACGCTCGGCGGGGATCACTTCGTGACCTATCCGCTCCTCAAGGCGCATGCCGCAAAGCACGGTCCCCTGGCGCTGGTCCAGTTCGATGCCCATCAGGACACCTGGCCGGACGACGGGCGGCGCATCGATCACGGGAGCTTCGTTGCCCGCGCCGTTGGCGAGGGGCTGATCGACCCCGCCGCGTCGGTTCAGATCGGCATCCGCACGCATGCGCCGCAGACCTGCGAAATCGAGATCCTCGACGCGCGGGCAATCGATGCGCTCGGCGTCGAAGGGATCGTCAACGCAGTGCGAACGAGGGTTGGGTCACGGAAGGCGTACCTCACCTTCGATATCGACTGCCTCGATCCGGCTTTCGCGCCGGGGACGGGGACGCCCGTCTCGGGCGGGCTTTCGAGCCGCGAGGCGCTCGCCATCCTCCACGGGTTGGCACCGCTCGACTTCATCGGCGGCGACGTCATGGAAGTGTCACCGCCTTATGATCACGCAGACGTCACGGCGATCGCTGCGGCAACCATCGCGATGACCTATATGGGGATCGTCGCCACCAAGCGCGGCTGAGGCCGGCGGGTTCGGAGAGTGAGATGGACAATTCTGTGAGGATCGGGGTTCTCGGCGCGTCTGGCTACACGGGCGCCGATCTCATCCGACTCGCGGCGCTTCACCCGGCGATCGAGATCACGTCGGTGACCGCCAACACTTATGCCGGCAAGACAATGGCCGAGGTGTTCCCGCACCTCGCCTTCATCGATCTGCCGCGCCTCACCAAGGTCGAGGACGCGGACTGGTCGAAGGTCGACGCGGTGTTCTGCGGCCTGCCGCATGGCACCACCCAAGAGATCATCGGCGAGATCCTGACCGAGAACCCCGCGGTGAAGGTGGTCGACATGTCGGCCGACTTCCGGCTGCGCGACCCGGAGACCTACAAGATTTGGTACGGCCACGAGCACCGCGCGCTGAAGCTCCAGGACGAAGCCGTCTATGGGCTGACCGAACACTATCGCGAGGAGATCAAGAGGACGCGGCTGGTCGCCTGCCCGGGCTGCTATCCGACGGCCTCGCTCCTCGCCATCCTGCCGATCGTCACCTCCGGTCAGGTGGTGGCGGACGACATCGTCATCGACGCGAAGTCGGGCATTTCGGGCGCGGGCCGGAGCCCGAAGCAGAACACGCTTTTCACTGAGGCCGGCGAAGGCCTATCGCCCTATGCCGTCGCCGAGCATCGGCATGCGCCCGAAATCGAGCAGGAAGTCGGCAAGGCGGCCGGCCGGCAGCTCTACGTGAACTTCACCCCCCATCTCATACCGATGAGCCGGGGCGAGCTCTGCAGCATCTATGTGCGGCTCGAGGGCGGCGCGACGGCCGCCGATCTGCGGAAGACGCTGGCGGACGCCTATGCGGGCGAGCCCTTCGTGCATGTGCTCGCGGAAGGCACCCTCCCCCAAACGCAGGCGGTGCGCGGCTCGAACCATGTCCAGATCGCGGTTTTCGCGGACCGCATTCCCGGCCGGGCGATCGTGATGTCGACACTCGACAATCTGGTAAAGGGATCGGCCGGTCAGGCGCTCCAGAACTTCAACCTGATGTTCGGGCTGATCGAGACCACCGGGCTTCGCCAGCTGCCGATGTTCCCCTAGGCGTCGCGCGCCGCGAGCGGATAGCCCCGCGTCATCGCGCGGAGGTGGAAGACCGCGGCGCCGAGGACGACGATCGCGCCGAGCTGGTGCAACAGCGCGGCGGGGAGCGGCACGACCAGCAGCAGCGTGACGATGCCGATCATCGCCTGGAGGGCGACCAGCACCGCGAGCAATGCCGCGCGCGTGGCGTGGGGCGTGCCGCCAGCCCGCCGAAGCACCTGCACCGCGTGGGCGATGGCAGCAGCGAGCAGGACATAGGCGACCATGCGGTGCGTGAACTGCACCGTCGCGTGGTTCTCGAAGAAATTGCGCCACGCCGGACTCTGGGCGAGGAGATTGGCGGGAAAGAGCCCGCCATCCATCAGCGGCCAGGTATTGTGGATGAGGCCGGCATCGAGGCCGGCGACCAGCGCGCCGAGATAGATCTGGACCAACGTCAGGCCGACCAGCACGGCCGCGACGACGCGCACCCCGGAAACCGGCGGTGCGCTTCGCCGCAGCGCGAGGCCGCTCGCCACCCACAGTGTGTACGAGAAGATCAGGCACGCGAGGATGAGGTGCGCCGCGAGGCGGTACTGGCTGACATCGACACGCGCGGTGAGGCCGCTCGCGACCATCCACCAGCCGACCGCCCCCTGCAGCCCGCCGAGGACGAAGATGCCGGCAAGGCGCGGCCACAGCTGACGCTCGATCCGGCCGGTCGCCCAGAAGACGAGCATCGGCAGGAGAAAGACGAAGCCGATGAGGCGGCCGAGGAAGCGATGGCCCCACTCCCACCAGAAGATACCCTTGAACTGCTCGAGGGTCATGTTCGGGTTGATGATGCTGTACTCGGGGATCGCCTGGTATTTGACGAACTCGTCCTCCCACTCGGACGCGGTGAGTGGCGGGATGATGCCGTGGATCGGCTTCCACTCGGTGATCGAGAGGCCGGAGTCGGTGAGACGGGTCGCGCCGCCGACGACGATCATCAGCACGATCATGGCGGCGACGGCGTAGAGCCAGGCCCGGATCAGCCGGCGGTCGCTGGCACGATCGCGGGCGGGACGGGATAGGGTTGCGGACAGAGACATGAGTTGGCGCGACGTATAGAACCCGGGCCGCGCCCGTGGCTATGAATATTGCCGTGAGGCGTTGCGGCCGATTGCCGTGCCGCTCAACGCTTGGGACCGCCTGGAGATCGCGAGATGTCGCCGCGGACGAGGAAGCTCATCGGAAGCCTGGCGTTGATCGTCCTCGTCGGATGCTGGGCGGTGGCGACCACCATCGTGGCGATGGGGTTCATGAACGCCAACCGGCTGGTGCAGCTGGTGTTCTTCCTGGTGGCGGGACTGCTGTGGATCGTGCCTGCCGGCGCGATCATCGTGTGGATGCAGAGGCCGCCACGGGTCCGCGCTTAGCCTTGGGCTGAGCGGG
Organism: uncultured Bauldia sp.; assembly: GCA_964402985.1. Taxonomy (GTDB): domain Bacteria; phylum Pseudomonadota; class Alphaproteobacteria; order Rhizobiales; family Kaistiaceae; genus JADYYB01. The sequence goes on from CAYOET010000234.1 coordinate 9,232, forward strand.
CCGGAGCGCGCTCGCGCGCTCGTAGATCAAATGAGCCACGCCCGACAGGAAGACCTCGAGATAGCGCTTGGACTGGAAGTGCCCGTTCACCGAGATCCGCGGCCACGCCGTGGTGCTCGCGCTATGACCTTGCGTGAGGATGCCTGGGCGGGTGGTGACGGCAGTCTCGAACCCGAGCTCGGCGAGAAGACGGAACTCGCGCTCGCCTGCCGCCTCTTCGAAACCGTAGGGATAGGCAAAATGCCGGGGCACCTTGCCGAGGCCCGTCGCGAGGGCCCGAACGCCGTTCTCGACCTCGGCCCGGGCGCGCGCGAGCGGGAGCTTGGCGAGGAGGTAGTGATCGACCGTGTGAGCGCCGATCGTCACGAGCGGGTCGGCCGCGATCTGGCGGAGGTCGTCCCAATTCATCACTTCCTGGTCGACCATGGCGCCTGGATCGACGCCGTAGCGGGCCGCGAGATCCTTGACGAAGGCGCGCTGGCGATCCTCGTCGATCTCGAACAGCCAATCGGTCAGCCGATCGAATGCCCGCGCCTTCTGCGACGCTGACCGCGTCGCCAACGTGACCGGGCCGTCGATATCGACCGCGATGGAGTCCTGGCCGGCGATGACCGTCTCGACCACCCGCCACCACAAATCGGCCGTACGGTCGACAAGGCCGGTCGCGACAAAAATGGTGAACGGCGCTTTCTCGGCCTTCAGCACCGGATAGGCGTAGAGGAGGTTGTCGCGATAGCCGTCGTCGAAGGTGATCACGCAGAACCGTCGACCGTCGCCCTCCGCCAGTCGGCGCTTGGCCTCGTCGAGATCAACGATGTCCATCCCCTTCTGGCGCACCAGCCGCACGGCGGTGCGCAGGAAGGCCGGCGTCACTTCAAGATGGGCGTTCGGAGCAAAGGCGCCTGGGACCGTCGGACGAACGTGATGGAACATCAAGACGGCGCCGGCAGCCCCGCCGATTCCGGCGAGCCAACGATGCGCTCCGCTGAGGTACAGCGCATTCAGGCCGAGCTTTTTGAGGGTCCTGTCAAGCACGTTCCAGCCGCCTTACCCGCAAGAAAGGCTAATCGGATCAACTCGGCGTTGTCGACCGGAAAGGGTTGATTAGGGGTTGATAGGAAGGATCAAAACGAACGTAACCTTAACGCGCCGCCGCGGCAGCCGGCTAAGCGGCCTGGCCGGCGAAGCGCTCGTCGCTTTGCGGCGGGTCGACCGCAAGGAGCATCAGCTCCTCGGCCCCAGTCTGCGCGCGGACGCGCTCATAGGCCCTCACCGTCCGTGGATCGGCGGCCGTCTTTTCTGTGACGAGGACGACAATCCCGGGCCGCGCGGTAAGACCCGCAAGCGCCACCGGATCGGCATCGAAGACGAGGAGGTCGTAGGCGTATTCAAGCGCATCTACCAGCGTGGCGAAGCGCGTCTCGGCGTAGTTCTCGGCGGCGAGCGGCGAATTGCCCAGGGGGATGAAGTGCGCCGGCGAGGTGCTGTCGCGGAAGATCACCTGCGCGAATGACGTGGTGCCGGCGTAGAGATCGCCGAAGCCGGGCTGGGCGGGATCCTCGCCCATGGCGATGCGGTCAGCATCGTCCCCGGCAAGATCGACGAGGAGCGTTCGTGTCCCCTGGCGGGCGAGCGCCCGGGCGAGGGCTACCGCGGCGAGCGGTCGATCGTCGTTCTCCGGCTCCGCCATCGCCACCCAGACGCGCTTCTTGCCCGACGCGACGATGCGGGCCGCGATCGCGCCAAGCGATCGTTCGACCCCCTCCTCCGCCAATGCGGAGCCCATTGCGGGTTCATGCGGCATCGGCCGCTGGACGGCGGAATCGTCGGGACGGCGCACCCGTGCTTCGACCGGAACGGCGCCCGGCACGACCGGCATCGGTCCCGTGAAGGAGACGCCGACGCGCGGGCGGCGCATCACCGCCCGGACGAGCGCGATCGCGAAAGCCAGGACCATGGTCGCGACGACGATCGCGATCGTCATCGGCATCTTCTTCGGGAAGGATGGGGAGATCGGCGCCGAGGCGCGTGAGATGATGCGCGCATCGGGCGGGACGTAGCCGCCGCTGACCCGTGCATCGGCCTCGCGGTAGCGCAGCATATAGGTCTGGAGAAGTTCACGCTGCGAGGCCGCCTCGCGTTCCAGCGCGCGGAGCTCGACCTCGGCATCGTTGGCCTGGGCGGTGGCGGCCTTCAGTTGCTCGAGGTTCTGGTTGATCTGGCGCTCGCGCGCCGCCGCCAGCTCGGTCTGACCTTCGAGGCTGGCGAGGATCTTCTCGGCCTCGAGCCTGATCTGCGAGCTCAAATTGGCGAGCTGGGCGTTCAGCTCGCGGAGACGGGGATGCGCCGGAAGGAGCGTGGCCGAGAGCTCGGCGATCTGCGCCCGAAGGGCGACCTCCTGCTCGCTGAGACGCTGGATCAGGCCCGAGGCGAGCACCTCGCTCGAATTCAGCGCGGAGCCCGTCTGCAGGCGGGCGCGTATCTGGGCGGCCTTGGCTGCGGCGTCGGCCCCTTCGGCCCGGACCCGCGCAAGCTCGGCGCTGAGCTGGACCAGCTGCTGCTCGATGAGCGTGCCGCCGCCCTCGGTGCTTTGGCCGAGGAGATCGGCACTGCTGCGGAAGCGCTCGACGGCCGCCTCGGCGTCACGCAGCCGCGCGCTGAGCGAGGCGATCTCCGACTCGAGAAAGCTGGTCGCCCCCTCGTCGGTGCCGCGCTTAACCTGGCTCTGGAGGGTGATGTACTCCTCGGCGACCGAGTTCGCCGCGGTCGCGGCGAGGCTGGGGTCGGTCGAGCTGAACTCGATTGCGATCACGCGCGAGCGCTCGACCTGGTAGACCGAAAGCTTCTCCTGGAAGGCACCGAGGACGATCTCTTCGATCTGCGCCGTCGGGACCTCGCCTCCTCCGCCACCACCCAGCCCGACCTTCGCCATGAGGTCGTCGATGAACGAGGGCTCCGCCAGCGTGGCATTGAATTCCGCGCGGCTCGCCAGATCGAGGCGCGCGCTGACATTGCGGGCAAGGTCGCGCGAGCGGATGAGTTGGACCTGGCTGGCGACGCCCTCCTGATCGAGGAGCGCTCGGGTCGCCTCCGCCTCCGCCGCGGGGCGGGTGATGTCCGACTCGCCGGTCTCGATGAGGACCTTGCTCTCGGCGGTGTAGACCGGGTCGAGCTTGCCGAGGCCGTAATAGGCGCCGGCGCCGACGATCACCGCGAGAATGATGATCAGCGGCGAGGCACGGAGAAGCGAGCGCAGGATGGCGCTCAGTTCGACTTCCCCGGATGACGACTGCGGATCGGACATGTGAGACTCAACGTTTCAGCCACCGTCGTCCGAACATGGTAAGTTTAGAGTTAACGCCGCAGAAATTTCGGTGAGGAATTCTTAACTCCGGTTAATCGAGGCTGAATAGCGAAGCGCGAAGACCATCGTCTCCATTCGACGCTTCAGATTAACGGCTGGTTAACCATGCTCGGGGGAGAGTTCCGCCGACTCGGGCTGGCGGATCAATTCAGCACACTATGCGGCTGCGCTTCACTGCACTCCTTACACTGGCCACCGCGATCTTGGCGGGCTGCGCCGAAGCGCCGCCTCCGGCTGGCCCGGTCGTGCAACCGCCCCTCGTCAGCGCCTACGTACTCGACAGCGGCGACGTGCTTCGCGTCATCGTCTTCGGCCAGCCCGATCTCACCAACACCTATGAAATCGACCAGGCCGGCGCGATCAGCATGCCGCTGGTCGGCAGCCTGCAGGCGCGTGGCCGGACCACCGCCCGGCTGGCGGCCGAGATCGGCGCGGTTCTGCGCCAGAGCGTGCTCCGAGATCCCGACGTTGCGGTCGAGATCGCGCAGTATCGCCCGGTGTTCATCATGGGCGAGGTCGCCGGCGGCGGGCAGTACGCCTACGTAGCCGGGCTGACCGTGCAAGAGGCCGTCGCGATGGCCGGCGGGTTCACTCCGCGCGCCAACCGTCGGTCGATCCGAGTAACCCGCTCGGTCGAGGGCCAGATCTACGAGCTCCAGCTCGGCCTGACCGACCCCGTGTTCCCGGGCGATACGCTGACCGTCCGCCAGCGACTGTTCTAGGATTCCCCTGCACGAGGATTGACGAGGGAGAAGATGAACGGCGCTCGCCGTTAACTCCGATCGGTACAATTTGAATCGCTTTTCGCAAACTACTTTAGTGTTTCCGGGCCGATAACGCGGTGTTCTTTTTCGGCCGGCGGACATGCACAAGACTCACGACTCGGTTGCGATCAGCACCCTTGGCACGGTTGGTTCTCGCCCCCCGTCTGCGACCGAGAGAGCGGAGCTCAGCCCCGGAGCCCAGGCCGTCGCCGTCCAGCTTGCCGCCCGCAGCGTTTCGCGGCGGCTAGTCGGCGGCGCAGTCCGACTCCTCGACGTTGTCGGATTCGCTTTTGTCGGGCTCCTCAGCTTCCTCATCTACCCGGGCATCGACGCGGGTCTCGGCACCTATCTCGTGCCGATCCTCATGGGTCCGATCTTCGTCAGCCTGATCGTCGGGATCACCGGCGGGTACACGGTGCCCGCCCTCCTCCGTCCTCTCCGCGAGGTCACCCGCGGGCTGGGCGCGATGCTCGCCATCCTCGCCCTCTTCGCGATCCTCGCCTTCTTCACCAAGACCGGCGAAGTGTTCTCGCGGCTCTGGTTCGGCGTCTGGCTCCTCTCGGGCGTCGTCTATTTCAGTGTCGCTCGGAGCGCCACTTCAAACATCCTGCGAAGATGGCAGCAGGCCGGCACCCTCGAGCGCCGCGCGGTCATCGTCGGCGGTGGTTCGGGCGCCGCCGCGCTGATCGACGCGTTGCGCGCCGAGCCCGCCAACGACATCCGCATCTGCGGGATCTTCGACGACCGGCGCGACGATCGCTCGCCCGGTTCGGTCGCGGGCATCCCCAAGCTTGGTACAATCGCCGAGCTGGTCGCCTTCTGCCGGCGCGCGCGGGTCGACATGTTGATCGTATCGCTGCCGATCACCGCCGAGAACCGCGTTCTCGAGATGCTGCGCCAGCTGTGGGTGCTACCGGTCGACATCCGGCTCTCGGCCCACAGCCACAAGCTCCGCTTCCGGCCGCGCTCCTATTCGTTCGTGGGCGACGTGCCGTTCCTCGACGTGTTCGACCGGCCGATCGCCGACTGGGACGCCATCGTCAAGCGCGGCTTCGACGTTCTCGCTGCCACGGCGATCCTGATCCTCACGTCGCCAATCCTTCTCCTCACCGCGCTCGCGATCAAACTCGACAGTCGCGGTCCAACCTTCTTCCGGCAGAAGCGCTATGGCTTCAACAACGAGGTCATCGACGTTCTGAAATTCCGGTCGATGCACCACAGATTCGCCGATCCGGACGCCAAGCAGGCCGTGACGCGCGGCGACCCGCGAGTGACCCGGGTCGGCAGGTTCATCCGCAAGACCTCGATCGACGAGCTCCCGCAACTCCTCAACGTTCTCAATGGCTCGCTGTCGCTGGTCGGCCCCCGGCCGCACGCGGTGCAGGCGCACACCGAAAACCGGCTCTGGGACGAAGTGGTCGACGGATATTTCGCCCGCCATCGCGTCAAGCCGGGGGTCACCGGCTGGGCGCAGGTCAATGGCTGGCGGGGCGAGGTCGACACGCCGGAGAAGATCCGCGGCCGTGTCGAGCATGACCTGTACTACATCGAGAACTGGTCGATCCTCCTCGACCTCTACATCCTGGCGGTGACCCCGTTCCGGCTGTTCTCCAGCGAGAACGCGTATTGAGCGAGGCGGCCGCCACGGCCAGGGTTTCGCCGCGCTTCGCTGGCGTCCGGCTCTCCAACCTCGCCCTCGGCTTCGTCATCTTCCTGAGCGGGTTCGTGATATTCGAGCCGGCTCCCTACGAGTTTGCGCTCCTTGCCCTCATGACGCTGTGGGCAGCGGCGTCGCTGAAACTGTCACGACCGCTGCTCCCCCTGATCGTCTTGATGCTCCTCTACGCGGCCGGCGGCGCCCTCACGCTCACGCAGGCGGACAACTTTCCCAAGGCGCTAATGGCGCTCTGCGTGACCGTCTTCCTGCTCGCTTCCTCGGTCTTCTACGCGGCGATCATCTCGGTCGAGCCGGAGGAGCGGCTCAAGGTCATCTGCCGCGGCTACATCGCGGCCGGTGTGGTGACCTCGCTCATCGGCATCCTCGGATATTTCGGCGTGCTGCCGAACTCGGAGATGTTCACGCTCTACTCGCGGGCGAAATCGACCTTCCAGGATCCGAACGTGTTCGGCCCCTTCCTGATCCTGCCGCTTGTCCTCCTCGCCCAACACATCCTCACCCACCGGCTCCGCGAGTCGCTGATCGAACTGGTGCTCTCGCTGATCGTCACGCTCGCGATCTTCCTGGCTTTCTCGCGTGCAGCGTGGGGCCTGACTGTTTTCGCCATCCTGTTTTGCGCCGCGATGGCGTTCGCGAACGAGCAGAGTGCCCGCGGAAAGGTCAGGCTGCTCGGATACGTCGTCGGCGGCTTCGTGACAATCGCGCTGCTTCTCGCGGTCGCTCTCTCCTTCGACGCGGTCTCAAATCTCTTCGCCGAGCGCGCTGAGCTCGTGCAGGACTACGACGCCGGGCGCTACGGTCGGTTCGAGCGTCACATCATCGGCTTTTTTATGGTGCTCGAAAAGCCGCTCGGCATCGGCCCCTACACGTTCGGGCTGACGCTCGGCGAAGATGAGCACAACATGCTGCTCAAGGGCTTCACCGTCTATGGCTGGCTCGGCGGCTTTTCGTACCTGCTGCTCATCGCCGCGACGCTCATCGCCACCACGCCGCTCCTCCGCAAGCGCCGCCCGTGGCAGCCGGTGCTGATCGCCACCTACGCGGTCTATCTCGGACACCTGATGATCCACATGGTAATCGATCAGGATCACTGGCGGCACCTCTTCCTCATCTACGGCATGCTCTGGGGGATCGTCGCCGCCGAGAAACGCACCCAGCGGCTTGAGAACCCCTCCGTCTCGTCGGCGACCTGGCAACCACCCGTCTTCGCGGTCCCGGCCCTGCCTCGTTCGAGCCGGATCGTCACCGGTCATACTTAGGCGGCCGACCCGCAGCTGGGTCACGGTGGGCACAAGAAAAGGCCCCATCCTGACCGGACGGGGCTCGCTTCAGATCAAACGATTAGGCGGCTATCCTTCCCGCTGCTCAGCGGGTAGAGGCGACGGTGGCGGCGAGGCCGAGCGGCTCCCCGAGAGGATCAGACAGGCGACGCCGGGCCATGGCTCAGCGATCACTTCAAACCGTCCGTCCGGCGCCGTCGAAAGGGTACGTCGCCCGCCCGCCGTCCGAAAGGCCCATGAACATTGTCGTCCAGCCTGAGGCTGCCTTGCCATCGAAAAGCCCTTCCGCATCGCGGCAAAGAGGCATGCCGAAAGCCTGCGCGGGCTCGTTGGAAAGGAGGGCAAGGACCGTTGCTGCGGGAATAAGAGTTCTCATGACGACTCCAGCAAGATGGAGGATGCGTTGGTCTCTCCCGAACTTTCCGCGCTAGGGGAACCGTCCCTCTATGCGATCGACCTTGGCTTCGACCCGGTCGATCGTCTCTGAGATGGTCTGCAAACGAGATCCGACGCGAACGTCACTGACGGCGCGGCGTTGCTGCCGTTGGCCGCTTTGAGCGGCCCGCTCATTGCCGACTGACCATCGACCGCCAGCGAGTTGCTGAGCTCGTCGCCGATGTCGTCGAAGTTGGCGTTCACGTCGGCCGACACGATGGTCGTCGCCGGCGTGAACGAGTTCGGCACCGAATAGGTACCCGACCCGTTTCTCGGCATTCAAGTCACCTCAAGTCATCTTGGATAGTTGGTCGGCCACCGACCTAGTTCGTCCGCCCACTCGCGCCAGGCCCAGAGGGCAACCCACCCACCCCGGCCGCACTCTCAACTCCCACCGCGCGCCCATCCGAGCCGCGAATGATCCGCTTCGGCGCGCTCAACCGCTCGACCAGCCCATCGAGCTTCTGCGTCTGGCCAAGGAGCGCCACGCTCAGCGCCCGCTGCGTCTCGGAGCTCTGGTGCACGATCTGCCCGAGCCGCTCGAGGAGACTCGGGATGACCCCCTCGTCGACCTTGACCTGCTCGTCGAGAACGGTGCGGTTGTGCGCGGCTGTGGCGAGGCGCGTCTCAGTCGCGAGCTTCTCGCGCTCGAGCCTGATCTTCTCCGCCTCGAGCGCCAGCCTCGCCTTCGCCTCTTCCGCGGCAAAGCTCATCCGCTGCTGTTCCAGGCCAAGCGCCGCCTTGGCCTTCTCGGCCTCGATCATCGCCGGGCTCGGTTGATCGGCCGGTTGAGCGGCAGCCTCGGTCAGCTTCTCGAGTTCGTCCTCCGCTTGCTTGCCGAGCTTGAACTGCCGCGCGAACGCCCCATAGAGCGTGACCGCCGCCGGCAGAGCACCAGGCGAGATCTGGATGATCGGCGCGATCGCCGCCACATACTGCGCCGTGCCGCCGAGGAACTCCGCCATGGTGCGCTGGTTGCGGAGGAGATCGCCGCGCACCGTCGAGTCGCTCTCGATGTCGACGCGATAGCTGCGAAGCCTGTCCTCCGCCATCAGCTCCACCGCCG
>CAYOET010000235.1:0-20759 GCA_964402985.1 uncultured Bauldia sp.
TCCCCTCGAGGGGGAGGTTATTCAGTCGTAGCGGAAGGATCGCGTCGATGAACGCCGCTCCCGACCGCCGCGAGGGCCGCCCGCTCGTCTTCACCAACGCGCGGGTCATCGACCCGTCGCGGAAGCTCGACGCCAAGGGCAGCGTGATCGTCGCCGACCGGCGCATCGTCGCCGCCGGCCCCGAGGCCGACCGCGCCGCGCAGCCGGCCGGCGCCGAGATCATCGACTGCCGCGGGATGGTGGTCGCGCCGGGCCTCGTCGACATGCGCGTCTTCATCGGCGAGCCGGGCGGCGAGCATCGCGAGACCTTCGCCTCGGCGGGACAGGCTGCGGCCGCCGGCGGCGTGACCTCGATGGTCACCATGCCCGACACCGATCCGGTGATCGATGACGCCGCGCTCGTCCACTTCATCGCGCGCCGCGCGCACGACACGACCGCGATCCGCGTCTGGCCGATGGCCGCGCTTACCAAGGGCCTCAAGGGCCAGGAGATGACCGAGTTCGGCCTCCTCAGCGAGGCCGGCGCGATCGGCTTCACCGACGGCCGGCACTCGGTCGCCAACTCGGCCGTGCTGCGCCGCGCCCTCACCTATGCGCGCGACTTCGGCCTGCCGATCATGCACAACCCGGCCGACATCTACCTCTCCGGCTCCGGCGTCATGAACGAGGGCGAGACCGCCTCGCGGCTCGGCCTCCCCGGCATCCCGAAAGAGGCCGAGATCATCACGCTCGAACGCGACATCCGCCTCGCCCGGCTCACCCGCGGCCGCTACCACGCCGCGCAGATCTCGTGCGCCGAGTCACTGGCGATCATGCGCGCCGCCAAGGCCGACGGCCTCGCAGTCACGTGCGGCGTCTCGATCAACCACCTGACGCTGAACGAGAACGACATCGGTCCCTATCGGACCTTCTTCAAGCTCGCCCCGCCCCTCCGCGCCGAGCGCGATCGCGAGGCGATGGTCGAGGGCGTCGCCGACGGCACGTTCGACGTCATCGTCTCCAGCCACGACCCGCAGAACGTCGACACCAAGCGCCACCCCTTCGCGGAAGCCGCCGACGGCGCGGTCGGCCTCGAAACGATGCTCCCGGCGGCGCTCCGCCTCGTCCATGCCGGCTCGCTCGATCTCCTCGCGCTCTTCCGGGCACTCGCCACCCGCCCGGCCGAGATCCTCGGCCTCGAAGTGGGCAGGTTGGCCCCTGGCGCTCCCGCCGACCTCATCGTGGTCGACACGGAGTCACCCTGGGTGCTCGATGCCCACACGCTGCGCTCGCGCTCGAAGAACAGCCCGTTCGACGGCGCCCGCTTCCAGGGCCGCGTCACCCGCACGCTGGTTGCCGGACGCACCGTCTACGAATATTTTGCCGCGGTGTAAGGCGCCGGCGCCCCGGCGTGGGCGCCCTCGGGGGGAAAGGCCGTGTTCGCGTATCTGTCGGCGCTGGTGCTCGGCTATCTCCTCGGCTCGGTCCCGTTCGGGATCATCCTGACCCGGCTCGCCGGCACCGCCGACCTCCGCACCATCGGCTCCGGCAACATCGGCGCCACCAACGTCCTGCGCACCGGCCGCCGCGACCTCGCCGCACTGACCCTCCTCTTCGACATGCTGAAGGGCACCCTGGCCGTCATCCTTGGCGCGGTGCTCGTCAGCCACGAAGTCGGCGTCCTCGTCGGTGTCGGGGCGTTCCTCGGCCACCTTTTCCCGGTCTGGCTCGGCTTCAAGGGCGGCAAGGGCGTCGCCACCTATCTCGGCGTCCTCGTCGCGATCGACTGGCGGGCGGCGCTCGCTTTCGCGCTGGTCTGGCTCGGCGTCGCCGCGGCGCTTCGCTACTCGTCGGTCGCGGCGCTCATCGCCAGCCTCGCCCCGCCGCTCGTCCTGTTCATCACCGGCCATCCCTTCGCCGCCGGCGCCGCCCTCGTGATGGTGGCGCTCCTGTGGTGGAAGCACGCGCCGAACATCGCCCGGCTCAGAACCGGCACCGAGACGCGCATTGGCCAGAAGGGCTGATCCCCCTGCCGGCACCGCCCCGCCGCCGCCGGGACGCCGTCTCGGCCACGACGAGTTCATCGACTGGCTGCGTCTGATCCGCACCGACCGCATCGGTCCTGCGACGTTCCGCGACCTCCTTCGCCGCTTCGCCAGCGCCAGCGCGGCGATCGACGCCCTCCCCGACCTCGCGCGCCGCGCTGGCCGGCGGATCGACGTCCGCCCGCGCGACGAGGCCGAGCGCGAGGCCGACCGCCTCGCCGACCTCGGCGGCCGGCTCATTGCCCTTCCCGAGCCGGACTACCCGCCCGCGCTTCGCCACATCCACGACGCCCCGCCGCTGCTCAGCGTGCTCGGCGGCGCGGAGGTGATGACCCACCCGGCGGTCGGTATCGTCGGCTCGCGCAACGCCTCCGCGGCGGGCGCCAAGATGGCCGCGATCCTCGCGCGCGGCCTCGGCGAGCACGGCTACACGGTCGTCTCGGGCCTCGCGCGCGGCATCGACGCCGCCGCCCACCAGGCGTCGCTGTCGAGCGGAACCGTCGCCGTTTTCGCCGGTGGGCTCGACGTGATCTACCCGCCGGAGAACCGGACGCTCGCCGCGGCAATCGTAGACCAGGGCGGCGCGCATCTCAGCGAACTGCCGCTCGGCTCCGAGCCCCGCGCGCACGACTTCCCGCGCCGCAACCGCATCATCTCCGGCATGTCGCTCGGCGTGATCGTGGTCGAGGCCGCCGAGCGCTCCGGCTCGCTCATCACCGCGCGCTTCGCCGGCGAACAGGGCCGCCTCGTCTTCGCGGTGCCCGGCTCGCCCCTCGACCCCCGCGCCACGGGCGCCAACCGCCTGATCCGCGACGGCGCGACCCTCGTCGCCTCCCTCCACGACGTCCTCGAATCCCTCGAGCCGCTGGTCGGCCGCAAGGCGCTGCCCGACCCCGAGCCGCTGCCCGAGCCGAGCGAGTTCTCGCGGGCCCCGAAGGATGCTGAGGAAGCCGACCGCCGGCGCGTCATCGAGGCGCTCGGCCCGAGCCCGATCGATGTCGACGAACTGATCCGCTACACCGCCCTCAAGCCCGCCATCGTGCACCTCGTCCTTCTCGAACTCGACCTCGGCGGCCGCCTCGACCGCCACCCCGGCCAGCGCGTGTCGCTGAAATAGCCCTTCTCGCAAGGGAGAGGCGAAACGCCGCGATAGAAGCCTCGGTCGTCGAAGCTCACCCTCTGCGCTTCCCCGGCGAAAGCCGGGGCCCATTCGACGGTCCCGCGGGGCTGCGCCGCAGGATGGACCCCGGCTTTCGCCGGGGAAGCGGCAGGAAAGGCGTGAGGTGTTGGAGGCCGCGGACGGCACGGCCGGCTTGCCCTTCGCGCTGCGGGACGGCAAGACAGCGCCCATGTTGCAGATCAACGACCTCACCTACCGGATCGGCAAGCGCACGCTCCTCGACCGCGCCACGATGGTCCTGCCCGACGGGGCCAAGGCGGGCCTCGTCGGCCGGAACGGGACCGGCAAGACCACGCTCTTCCGGCTCATCGTCGGCGACCTCGGCCCCGAGGATGGCTCGATCTCGCTCTCGCGCGGCGCGCGGGTTGGTGAAGTCGCGCAGGAGGCGCCCTCCACCGACCTCTCGCTGATCGACACCGTGGTCGCCGCCGACAAGGAGCGCGCCGCCCTCCTCGCCGAGGCCGAGACCGCGCACGACGCGCATCGCATCGCCGAAATCCAGCTCCGCCTCGCCGACATCGATGCGCATTCGGCCGAGGCGCGGGCGGGAGCCATTCTCTCCGGCCTCGGCTTCGACGCGGCCACGCAGCGTGGGCCGTGCTCGGCGCTGTCGGGCGGGTGGCGGATGCGCGTCGCGCTGGCGGCGGTCCTCTTCTCCGAGCCCGACCTTCTCCTCCTCGACGAGCCGACCAACTATCTCGACCTCGAAGGCACGATCTGGCTGATCAACTTCCTCGCCAAATACCGGCAGAGCGTCTTGATCATCAGCCACGACCGCGACCTCCTCGACCGCGCGGTCAACACCATCGTCCATCTCGATCAGGGCAAGCTGGTCGCCTACAAGGGCGGCTATACCGAGTTCGAGCGGCAACGGCGCGAGAGGCAGGCGCTCCTGGTCAAGGCGAAGAGGAAGCAGGACGACCAGCGCAAGCACATGCAGGAATTCGTCGACCGCTTCCGGGCCAAGGCCAGCAAGGCGCGCCAGGCGCAGTCGCGGCTGAAGGCGCTCGAGAAGATGGAGATCGTCTCGGCGCTGGTCGACGAGGAGGTCTCGCCGTTCAATTTCCCCGACCCGGTCAAGCCGATGGCCCCGCCGATCATCGCGATCGACGACGGCGAGGTCGGCTACCGCCCGGGGCATCCGGTGCTGCGCAAGATCAATCTGCGCATCGACACCGAGGACCGCATCGCCCTTCTCGGCTCGAACGGCAACGGCAAGTCGACGCTGGCCAAGCTCCTCGCCGGCCGGATGCCCACGATGGGCGGCTCGATGCGCCGGCCCTCCAATCTTTCGGTCGCCTATTTCGCCCAGCATCAGCTCGACGAGCTCAAGCCCGGTTGGTCGGCATACGATCACGTCAGGCAGCTGATGCCCGGCGAAAGCGAAGCGAGGGTGCGCGCCCGAACCGGCGCGATGGGCTTCCCGACCAGCATGATGGACACCCCGGCGGAAGACCTCTCGGGCGGCGAGAAGGCGCGCCTTCTCCTCGGCCTCACCGCCTTCACGGGTCCGCACCTTCTCATCCTCGACGAGCCGACCAACCACCTCGACATCGACCGGCGCGAGGCACTGATCGATGCCCTCAACAGCTACTCCGGCGCGATCATCCTGATCAGCCACGACCGCCACCTGATCGGCGCGGTGGTCGACCGCCTGTTGCTGGTCGCGGACGGAACGGTGCGCCAGTTCGACGGCGACCTCGACGACTACCAGCGCCTGGTCCTCGACTCCCGCGCCGAAGGGAGCGGCATGGGCAAGGGCGATGCCAAGGCGGCCGGCAAGGATCGCCGCCGCGAGGCCGCCCAGCGCCGCGAGGGGGTTGCCCCGCTGCGCAAGAAGATCAAGGAAATCGAGGCCGCGATCGAGAAATTTCAGAAAGAGATTCAACGGCTTGACGCGAAACTGTCGGACGCCAAGCTCTACGCGCGCGACCCGACCGGAGCCGCCTTCCTCGCCAAGGACCGGGCCAACGCCGCCCGCGGCCTCGCCAAGGCGGAGGAGGACTGGCTCGCCGCCAGCGCCGACTACGAGCAAGCGACCGCGGACTAGCACCGCGCGAGGCGGGGCTCGGGCTCTGCATCGGGCACGAGCTACTCGTCGCGAAATCGCTCGGAAACGTGCCCCATGACGAGCTTGCCTTGAAGGAACTTCCGCAACGTCCCCGGCGTCCGTGGCGCATAGCGGAGCAGAAACGGGGGGTCGAGACGATCGAGCGACCCGGCGTCCCGAAAGAACCGGGCGCGCCATTCCTCCTCCAACGCGGCGCGCTGTTTCACCCTCGTCGTCCTGGTGTCGGCCGGCTGGTCCAACTGGACGCCGAGAAAGGCGGCAATGGCGGCCACGGTCGCCGCAGGCTCGCGCTCCAACGTTTCGTAGGAGATCCTGTGCGGAACGATCTGATTGCGAAGGAAGTAGGCGCTCCAGTCCGCTTCATCGGCCAGGATTTGCAGGAGCATCGTCTCGATCTCGACAGCCGAATAGATCGGCGCCGGAGCCGAGCTCTCCCGCTTTCCCCACCAGGTCCTCGTCTGCCGGGCGATGGCCCAGGAGATGGCCTGCCCGACCTTGTCCTCTCGCGCGAGGTGCAGCCAGCGGATATTGGGGAACCACGCGCTCAGGCCGATGCCGTTCAGAAGCCACTGGAAGTGGCTCGGAAAGACTTTGAAGGCGGCGACGCCATTAGGAGTGGTGCCGTTTGCGTCCACCAGAGCACACCGCTCGGTGACCGAGTCCGCATCGAGGGGCGCCGGTTTGGACATGCCAGCAGTGAGATGATCCTTGTCGATGTGCGGGTTGAAGAACTCTTTTGGGAGGCCAAGCCGGCCCGTGTTCTTCATCAGGTCCGAGAGGAAATAGGAGCCGGTGCGGGCGGTGGTGGCGATGACGCATGTCAGCGTCGGTGCCTTGCGGAAGGAAGGTGGCTTCGCTTGCATCGGCCTTGCGTGAGTCGAGTGAGTCGAGGTCCCGAGATCGAGCCAGGGCCTTCCCTGTGCGGCTTACCGGGCGCGTGGCTTCCGTTGAATTAGATAGCGCACCCTGGCCTTCAGGACACGCCAAGGTGAGAGGGGTGGCGGTGGTTCGGGCCGATAGCTATGCGGAATGGCGAGGACCGCACGCACCGCTGCTTCGTCAAATGGTGCTCCAAGGAAATCGAACAGCGAGCGCAGCGAGGCCGGATCGTCAACGATGCGGTCGTAGTCGACCCAGGCCGAAATGTCGGGGTGTTGCCCGGCAGCGAGGCGGTAGCGCCGGTCGAGTTCAGCCAGCTCGCGGCGTGCGTTCGGTTCGCCCGCCCACCAAGCGCTGCGGGCCACCGCCTCGTGGCGGCGGACGTTGAAAACGAAGCAAGGTCGCTCGAAAGCTTCTCGCAGGAACAGCAGGAAGTCAGAGAACTCCTCCTCGCTGAAGTCCCTCAGGCGGTAGCTGATCTCCTTGAACCCAATCATCGAGACGCCCGGACGCGGCACCAGCACGTTGTCGACGAACGCCTGGACCACGCCTTCTCTGAACGCTCGCGGCTTTACGTTGCTGGCACCGAACCATGCCTCGATGGGCTTATCGTCATCGATGGTCCGCGGCTGGGCGAGGGTACGTTCCACGGCGCGAACGGCACGATAGAGGTGGTTGAGGGAGCCGTGGTTCTCGCCCCGGATCAGCGCTCCCGGAACGAGGTTGAGGATCCCGCCGAGGAGGGTCGAGCCGGAGCGGCCGTAGGTGATGACAAAAAGGTGCTTAAACTTCACCCAATCCGCCTTCTTCGGGTCTAGAATCTTCCAAAGATTCGATTCGCACTTTACCTCACGGTCGGGCCATGCGCGTCACCGAACTAGAGAGCCAAATCGACTCGTTTCTTGAACGGCTTGGCGACCCCAGCTGCGACCTCTGCGCGCTCCTCGAGGCCATCCGCGCCCACTATGTCGACGGCACGCGGCCAAACGTCCTCAGCTCGCAGGCGGCCTCCCGGCTCTATGCCCTGGGTGCCTTCGCGCTCGCCCGCCGTGGCGCGCCCGAGTCCCTTCAGCTGATCAAGACGGCGATCGCCCTCGCCCCTTACGACAAAGGCTACCTTGACCTCTACCAGGGGATCGTCGGGACCCGGCGGACCCAACGGGCCAAGCCGCTCGCCCTCATCATCTCGTGCGAGAAATACGCCGAAAGGGGCCTTCGCGTGGCGGAGCGCCTGAAGCGGCTCGAGCGGATCGACTATCGCATCGTGATCGGCATGGACGCCTCCTTCCCGGTCGAGGATCGCGTGCTGAGAGTGGGCGCGCCCGACACCTACGAAGGCTTGCCAGCCAAGGTCACAGCGGCCTTCGTCCACGCGTTCGAACATCACGAGATCGGTACCACCGTCCTTAAGATCGACGACGACGTGTCGCTCGTCGACCCCGCCAAGCTGCAAGCCTCGCTCGAGACGATGACGCGGCGCAGGGTCCAGTATTCCGGCCGTCTCCTGCAGGGGCCCGATCTCGACCGCATATGGCACTGGGGAAAATGCACCGACCCGGAGCTGAACGCCAAGATCTACGGCGGACGACAAGGAGGCAATTGGGCGGGGGGAGCGGCCTATTTCCTCGGAGCGGAGGCTCTCAAGGCCTTCTGCCTGAACACGATTCGCTTTCCGGACCTCCTGCAGGGCGCTCTCTACGAAGACACCCATGTCGCCCATGTCCTGGAACTGGCTGGCGTTACGTTGCGGCCTGCCAGGCTCGAGGATTGGGGCCTCGCCCTTCCCAGGGACGTCGAGGCACCCACGCTCGATGGCGACCTCTGGAAGCGACTCGATAAGGCCTGGGTCGAGTACGCCAACGGGTCCGCCGTGCCGCGCTAGGCCTGCCGATCCCAGCGCCCGCGTTCGCCCTGCTTCCAGTACGTCACATCGTGGCCGGCGGCCCGAGCCGCGGCCCATGCCTCGCGCGCCCCCGCGAGGCGGTCGGGGTCCTGCCCGTCGAACAGCATCACCACGCGCTGATACGGCTCCGTCTCGCCGAGCGAGGCTCCGTCGACCAGAAAGAGGACGTTGGCGCGGTTGGGGTTCTCCTCGATTGCGGTCAGCCAGATCGGCTGGTTCGCCGCGGCCCCGTCCTTCCTCGTGCCGTGCGGGAGAAAGCCCTCCTCGCTATAGGTCCACAGATGCGCGTCGAGCGCCTCCACGCGCTCCTCGGAGCCCGCTTGGACGACCGCCCGCCAGCCGCGCTCGAGGCTCCGCTCGAGGAGGCCCGGAAGGACCGATTCGAGCGCCGTTCGCTCGAGGTGGTAGAAGAGAATCTCGGTCATCGCCGGGTTATGGACGGCGCGGTGTTTGGCCTCAAGCCTTCCCCCCAAACTGGCGCTTTACACGGCAGTCCCGCCGAGTAGCCTGCGCTGCCCTTTGCCACGGATTCTGCGACAGCGCCTTGCGGACACTCGTCATCACCCTCGCCCGCTCGGCCGAGCGCCACAAGCACATGACCGGCGAGTTCGCCCGGGCAGGCCTCCCCTTCGAGTTCTTCTACGGGGTCGACGGACCGCGCGGCGAGCATCTCAAGTTCAGCCAGTACGACGAGAAGCGCACCATCCGCTTCTTCGGCAAGGCGATGGGCGTCGGCGAAGTCGGCTGTTGGGCGAGCCACTTCCTCGCCTGGCAGAGATGCGTCGAGCTGGGCGAGCCGGTGCTGGTGGTCGAGGACGACGTCAAGCTGAAGCCCGGCTTCCCAGATCTCCTCCGTCGCGTCGAGCCGCTCCTCGCGGAGCACGGCCTCGTCCGGCTCTACGGCCTCGTCAAGCGCCCCTACCGCAAGGTCCGCGACCTCGGCGACGGTTTCACGCTCATCCGCTTCCTGCGCGGACCGGCCGGCACGCAGTCCTACGCGCTCTCGCCCGCCGGCGCGAAGACCCTCCTCGCCAGCGCCGACAGCTGGCGCGAACCGGTCGACCGCTACATCGACCGCTACTGGCTCCACGGCCTCCCGAGCCTTGCCATCATCCCGTACTTGATGAGCCATGTCGGCTACGGCCAGCTGCCCTCGGATGTGCAGAGCTGGGCACGCACCCGCACGCCCTACACCTTCTGGCGAAAGCTCGTGCGCATGGGCGAACACGGCGGCCGCCACCTCTTCAACATCCGCGAGTTCCTCAAGGCGCCGGGGGCGAAGCGAATAGCGAAATAGCGAATAGCGAATAGTTGGTTGACGCTCCTATTCGCTACTCCCTATTCGCTATTCGCTCACTTTTTCTCGTACGTATCCGCGACGAGGCGGTTGAGAAGCCGCACGCCGAAGCCCGACGACCATGAGCGGTTGATCTCGGTCTGCGGCGAGCCCATCGCGGTGCCGGCGATGTCGAGATGCGCCCAGGGCTGGTCCTTCTTGACGAAGCGCTTGAGGAACTGCGCCGCGGTGATCGAACCGGCGTCCCGCCCGCCGACATTCTTGATGTCGGCGAATTTCGAATCGATCAGCTTGTCGTAGTCGGGGCCGAGCGGCATCCGCCACAGTCTCTCGCCGGTCTTCTCGCCCGCCGAAGTGAGCGCCGCGGCGAGCTCGTCGTCGGGCGTGAAGAGACCGGCATGGAGGTGGCCGAGTGCAACGATGATCGCGCCGGTGAGGGTCGCGAGATCGACGATCATCTTCGGCTTCATCTCCTCCTGGACGTAGTGGAGGAGGTCCGCCAGCACGAGACGCCCCTCGGCATCGGTGTTGATCACCTCGATGGTCTGGCCCGACATCGACTTGACGATGTCGCCCGGGCGCTGGGCGTTGCCGTCGACCATGTTCTCGACGAGGCCCACGATGCCCACGGCGTTGACCTTGGCCTTGCGGCCCGCCAGCACATGGAACAGTCCGACCACCGCGGCGGCGCCTCCCATGTCGCCCTTCATGTCTTCCATGTTGGCGGCCGGCTTGATCGAGATGCCGCCCGAATCGAACACCACGCCCTTGCCGACGAACGCCACCGGGGCGCTGTCGTCGCCCGCGCCGTTCCAGCGCAGCACCCCGACCCGCGGCGGCCGCACCGAGCCCTGTGCAACGCCGAGGAGCGCCCGCATCCCCAGCTTCTTGAGTTTGGCCTCGTCGAAGATCTCGACCTCGACTCCGCTCTTGGCGAGCGCCTCGATGCGATCGGCGAACTCGACCGGGCCGAGCATGTTGGCCGGCTCGTTGATGAGGTCGCGCGCCATCAGCACGCCCTCGGCGACGATCGCCTGATCGGTCCACAGCGCGGCGGCTTCCTTATGCCCCGAAAGGGCGACCGAAACCGCAGCCGGCTTCTTGTCGTCCTCGCCGTTGTCCTTGTCCTTCTTCTTGTAGCGGTGGAAAGCGTAGGCGCGGAGCACCATGCCGAGCGCGAACTCGGCGGCGAGCGCCGCGCCGAGCGGCTTTCCGTCGGGCCGCTCCAGGATCACCGTCACGCTCTCCCCCTTGTGGAGGAGGCCCATCACCGTGCCGCCGAGACGGATCCAGTCCTGCTCGGGGAACTCGGCGACCTTGCCCATGCCGACCACCAGCACACGCCCGAGCTTGCTCCCGGACGGCGCGAGAATGTCGAGCGAAGACAGTGACTTGTACTTGAAACGGCCAGCCTCGCCGGCGCGCTTGATGACCTCGCCGAGGCCGAGCGCTTGGCTCTCTTTGCCGCCCGGCGCGCCTTCGGCGGCGAAGAGGACGACGGTACCGGCGGTCGGCGCGGCAGGCTTTACGAAATTGATCTTGGGAAGGTCGCTCATGGGGGATGGATGCCTGGAGGGTGGGAAGGGCTACGTCCTATCGTATCGCGCGGCGCGGCGCGATATGCGTGGCGTTTGCGCTCCGGACGGCTCAAGAGATATTGAGGCTGGGATGGGCCACTCAAGACGATGAACCTCCTCGAGCGCTACATCCTGCGCCGGCTTGTCGGAGCGTTGACGGTCACCTTCGTCTCGCTCTCGGCAGCGGTGTGGGTCACCCAGGCGCTCCGTCAGTTCGACCTCGTCACGGTACGCGGGCAGAGCCTCCTCACCTTCCTCCACGCGAGCTCTCTGCTGCTCCCGATAATGTTGATGATCGTGATGCCGGTCGCGCTCATCCTTGCGGTCACCTACACGCTCAATTCGCTCAACAGCGATTCCGAGCTCGCGATCATCAACGCCAGCGGCGCCCGCCAGCGCATCGTGCTGAAGCCCGTCTTCGTCACCGCGCTGGGCGCGATGGCGATCGTCGCGTTCTGCTCGCTCTACCTGACCCCGCTCGCCCTCCGCGAGGCGCGCAGCCTTCTCGAGCAGGTCAATTCGGACGTCATCGGCCAGTTCGTCCGCGAGGGTCAGTTCCTGCCCCTCGGCGACGGCGTCACCCTGCACATCAAGGAGCGCCACACCGACGGCACGCTGGAAGGCGTGTTCGTCTCCGACCGGCGCGAGGAGGATTGGATCACCTATGTCGCGCGGCGCGGCCAGATCCAGGACACCCCGCTCGGGCCGTTCCTCGCCCTCGAGGACGGCGTGATCCATTTCCAGTCGCTGACCGACGACGAAAGCCGGCTCACCACGTTCGGCCAGTCGCTTCTCGACCTCACCAAGCGCTGCGCCCCCGAGGACGAGAACTGCACCCTCCAGGCGAACGCCCGTGTCACCTATCGGCCGGCCGAGCGCGACACGCTCTATCTCCTCAACCCCGACATCGACGACCCGGTCTACCAGCAGAACCCGGATCGCTTCGTCACCGAGCTGCACACCCGCCTCTCGATGCCGCTCTACGTCCTGATCTTCGCGTTCATCCCGCTCGCCTTTCTCGGCCAGGCGCAGAGCACGCGCGGCGCCAGGGCCGCTTCGCTTGCGCTGACCACGCTCGCCGCCAGCGTCAGCCGCGCCGCCGGGGTGGTGCTCAGCGGAGCGGCGGTCGGCCCGGCGCGCATCGCCGTCCTCTACGCGCTTCCGCTCGTTGTGTCGGGCCTCGCGGCCTACGCCATGCACACGCGCTTCCCGCTGGTCTCGGCCGACGTCGGCACGCGCTTTCTCGACTGGCTGCTCGGTCCGTCCAAATGGCTCTGGGGTCTCGTCCGCCCGCGGCCGCAGGCCGCGGAGTAGCGGGACATGCATCTCGGCCGCACCTTCGCGTTCTACTTTGCCTGGAAGGTCGCCAAGAGCATCCTGGCGTGCTTTGCGCTCCTCCTCGTCCTGATCGTCTTCCTCGACTATGTCGAGCTCTTCTACCGGACCTTCACGCGCGAGGGTTTCAACGCCTGGTACGTGTTCCTCTTCGCGCTGTTTCGCATGCCCACCACCGCCGAGGTGGCGTTGCCGCTCGCCACGCTCTTCGGCTCGCTCGCCGCCTTCACCATCGCCAACCGGCGCCTCGAACTGGTCATCGCCCGCGCCGCCGGCCTGTCCGCCTGGCAGTTCCTGCTTCCCGGCGCGGTGGTCGGTCTTCTCTTCGGGGTCGTCGCGACCACGCTCTACAACCCGCTCGCCTCCTATCTTCTCAACCAGTCGATCGGCATCTGGTCGGGCACGATGGACGGAGCGGCACAGGGTCTGCGGCGGACCGGCCATCTCCTCTGGGCCCGCCAGGACGGGCGCGACGGCGAGTGGATCATGTCGGTCGAGGATGCCGGCGACGAAGGGTTCAACCTCATCGGCGTCACCGTGTTTCGCCTCGACCCGGAGGGCCGCCTCGCCGAGCGCGTGGCGGCTGGCGGCGCCACACTCGACGGCGACGAGTGGGTCCTGCGCGACGCCCGGGTCACCGCCGTCGGCCAGGGCCTGGAGCAGGGTTCGCTGCAGGCGGTCGACGAATATCGCATCCATACCTACCTCCAGCCCGACCAGATCCGCGAGGCCTTCGCGGTCACCGACTCGATCAGCTTCTGGTCGCTGCCGCGGCTCATCCGCCTCGCCGAGCAGGCCTCGCTCCCCTCAGACCGGTTCCAAATGCGCTATCAGGCGCTCCTCGCCCGGCCGCTCGTCCTCCTCGCGATGGTTCTTCTCGCCGGCGTCGTATGCCTCCGGTTCGCACGCATGGGCGGAACCGGCCCGCTGATCCTGGCCGGGATCGTCGCCGGGTTCGTGCTCTACGTGCTCAACGAGATCACGTCCGACCTCGGCAGCAGCGGCATCGTCTCGCCGGTCATCGCCGCCTGGCTGCCGGCCGGCCTCGCCACGCTCACGGCAATCTCTCTCCTTCTGCGCCAGGAGGACGGGTAGCGCCCCTCCGGCTGCGCCACGCGTCGATCAGGAGGACCAGCGCCACGCCGACCGCTATCGGATCGATGAGATAGTCGAAGAGGTTGCGGCTCCGGTAGGCGCCGACCAGGAACAGCCCTCCCCCCAGCGCCAGCCACGCCCCGATCGATGCGGCGCCGCGGCGCAGGAAGAGGAACGGCACGACGGCGAGGACGAGCGGCACGAAGGGATTGGCGAACCCCAGCGTATAGGGATCGAACCGCGTACGGCCCCGGAGCTCGACCCAATAGTACACCAGTCCCAACGCCAGGATGACGCCGGCAAGCGGCGCGGGATCGAGCGCCGGCTTCCGTTCGAGACCCGGCAAGGAGCGCAGCACCGCGAGCCCGAGGAGCACGAACAGCGCCGCGCTCGTCGCGCTGGACACGCTGTAGAACCGGTCGATCGTCGACAGCCCGCCGTTGTAGGGGACCGCCAGCAGCGCGCCGACGGCGAGCGTGAGGAGGCCGGCGAATCCGGGGCCCGCGCGGAACGCCCGCGCCAGGATGAAGGCGAGCGCCGCGAAGAAGGCGAGGACGCCGGCCCGCTCGGCGTAGGCCACCAGCTCAACGGACATTGCCGGCTCCCTGCGCCCAGATCGCCGGGTCGAGGATTGAATGGCGGATGCGCGAGCGATCGTCGCCGGACTGGCTGACGAAGAGGTGGATGCGGCCCTCGCGGTCCTGCAGCAGCCACGGGTAGCGGTAGCGCGCCGGCGGCCAGTCGGCCCCGGTCAGCTGCGCGCCCGGGGTCCAGGTCCGCCCGCCGTCGTCGCTGCGCAGCGCACGGAGGCGGACGCCCTCGGTCGGGGTGTTCTCGCTGGTCACGGCGAGGATGGTCGAGGTGTCGATCCGGATCGCAGCGGACGGGGCGTCGGGATTCTCGAACTCGGTATCGATCGGCGCGCTCCACTCGGTCCCGCCGAGGGCGCCGTCGATCGTCGCGAGGTTGCCGCCGCCGCAGCCATGGGCTCGGAGGAGCGCGACCGCCCTCGCCGGCTCCATCGCCACCGCCCAGGGCTGGATGAGGCAGCTCGTCGTGAGCCGCTCCTTGCCGACCACCGCTCCATCCGCGTTCAGAAACAGGAGCTCGCCGAACGTGCCGATCAGTTCGTGATAGACGGGCAGCGCCACCAGCCCGTCGGCGCGGATCAGCGGCGGCCCCTTGGTCAGGGTCGAGAGGTTGAAGAACGGCGCGGCGGCGAGGCGCACAGGCGGTCCCCAGATCTCGCCGTCGGCGGAGCGGCTGAGATTGAGCGAGCTGCCCGACCAGCGCCCCGCCGTGACCGAGACATAGACCAGCCAGAACTCGCCGTCCGGATGGCGGAAGACCACCGGGTTGGCGACCGTGCGGATGCGCCGCCCGAGTGCCGCTGAGGTCGTGCCGGCATCGAAGATCCGCCGCGCGCCCGACCACGCCGCGCCGTCGAAGGCGGCGGTGTAGATGCCGACGTCGTCCGCCCCCTCGCCGCGGCCGGCAAACCAGAAGGCGGCGATTCGGCCGTCCGGGAGTTCGACGGCGCTCGCGGCGTGCTCGATGCGCGGGCCGTCCGGGTCGACGAACCCCGACACGGCGGCCCCGGCCACAGGCGGCCGGCTGTCCGCGATCACGAAATCGGAGGGCCCGACCTCGCGAACCGTCATGACGGCCGCCGAGGCGGCCATTGCGGCGGCCCCGGTTAAGCTTAGGAAAAGCCCGGAAGAGCTTGTCCGGCGAAACGAATTTGACCGCATCGGGCTCAAAACCTCACGCTGTCGAGCGAGGCAGCGAACGCCAGCCGGACGGTAAACGCGCTCCTACCATGGGTGGCGCCAAGCCGCCACGACGGCGAAGCTCACGCAACGAGCCGTTGCCGGCCTGCACCACCGCACCGCAGCACACACGGGAAGGGCCGCAAAACGGCTGGCGTGACCCTCCCCTTCATGCTTTATGTCGCTGGTGAAATCGCCAGGGAATCTCGGGGGGAAAGCGGCGTGGAACGGCCGGTAGTCGCTGCACCGCTTCCGACGGTTTTCGCCCGATTCCCCCGGCGACGGGACGGTCGATGAAGGCAGGCTCGCGCAGACAGAGCCGAGCGAATCAGATCGTGGCCGGCGGCGTTGCCGTCGCGCTCGCGACCAGTCCGTTCTTTGCGCTGACCGACCCCGCCGAAGGCCAGGTCCTCGATTCGATGGTCGCCGCCGCGCTCCCGCCGGTCGATCCGAACTCGCCGATGCAGGTCGAGGCCGACCAGCTCGTCTACGACTACGACAACAACACCGTCTCCGCGGTCGGCGGCGTGGTCATCACCTATTCCGGCTATCTCCTCACCACCGACCGCCTGACCTATTACCGCAACGACGGTCGCCTCGTCGCCACCGGCAACGTCTATCTCCGCGAGCCGAACGGCTCCGAGCTGCGCTCGGACGAGATCGACATCACCGAGAATTTCGCGACCGGGTTCATCCGCTCGCTGCGCGTCGAGACCGTCGACCGGGCCCGCTTCGGGGCGGTCACCGCCGAGCGGGACAACGGCCGCACCACCATCAATGACGGGTTCTACACGGCCTGCGAGGAATGCGCCGAGGACCCGGCCAAGCCGCCGCTCTGGCAGATCCGTGCCACCAAGATCATCATGGATCAGAACGAGCACATGGTCTATTTCGAGGGCGCGTCCTTCGAGGTCTTCGGGCGGACTATCGTGCGCCTGCCGCGCTTCTCCACGCCCGATCCGACGGTCACCCGCAAGAGCGGCTTCCTGACCCCCTCGCTCGGCTATTCCGAGACCCTCGGGGCTACCGCCTCGGCCCCCTATTTCTGGGCCCTCGCGCCGAACTACGACATCACGCTCAACCCGACCCTGATGAGCCGCCAGGGCCTCCTCGCCGAGATCGAGTGGCGCCACCGGGTCGGCAAGGGCGTCTACACCATCGAGGTCGCCGCCATCGCCCAGCAGGGCGGCGAGGCGTTCGTCGACAACGGCGTGCCCGACCCCGGCGCCGACAAGGAATTCCGTGGCGGCATCCACACCACCGGCGACTTCCAGCTCAGCCCGCAATGGGCCGCCGGCTGGGACGTGACGCTGTCCAGCGACCGCGCCTTCACGCGCCACTACGGCGTCCTCAACGAAGACAAGTCGTACACCACGTCCGAGCTCTATCTCACGGGGATGAGCGACCGGAACTACTTCGACGCGCGCGCCTCGTACTTCCAGATTCTCACCGACTCGGCGCTGCCGGAATTCCAGCAGGACCGGCAGGCGACCATCCATCCCGTCGTGGATCATCGCTACATCGTCGACACGCCGGTGCTCGGCGGCCAGCTGTCGGTGACCTCGAATGTCACCAGCGTCAGCCGCGATGCCAACGACACCTATATGGCCGACCTCGTCGGCCCCCCCGCCACCGAGACCTACTACCGCGGGCTCGAGGGCAATTTCACCCGCGCCAGCACCGACATCACCTGGGAGCGCCAGTTCATCGGCCCGGCCGGCCTGGTCCTGACCCCGTTCGGTTACGTCAAGGCCGACGCGTTCTTCCTCGACGCCGGCGCGGCGCCGCCGGAACTGACCGGCGAGGACTTCATCGCCCGCGCCATGGTCGCCGGTGGCCTCGAGGCGCGCTGGCCGTGGATGATCACCCGGCCCAACAGCACCCACATCATCGAGCCGATCGCGCAAATCATCGTCCGCCCGGACGAGATGCACGCCGGCGAGTTGCCCAACGAGGACGCCCAGAGCCTCGTCCTCGACGACAGCAACCTCTTCGACTTCGACAAGTTCTCCGGCTACGACCGCCGGGAAGGCGGCATCCGCGGGAATTTCGGCATCCGCTATATCGGCACCTTCGGCCGCGGCATCACCGTCGACGCCCTTCTCGGCCAGTCGATCCATTTCGCCGGCCTCAATTCCTACGGCGACCCCGACATCGCCGGCGTCGGCCCGAACTCGGGCCTCGAGACCGCGCACTCGGACATCGTCTCGCGGCTCAGCATCGAAGCGCCGAGCGGCCGCCGGATCACCGCGCGCGCCCTCTTCGACGACAGCAATTTCGACCTCAACCGCGGCGAGATCGACGCCGCCGGCCCGCTCAGCGCCAACATCACCGCGGCGGCGAGCCTCATCTATCTTCGCGACCAGACCTCGATCAACGCGCCCGGCACCGAGGATGCCCTCGTCCTCCGCGCCTCCGCCTCGGCCAACATCGCGGAGAACTGGCGGTTGTTCGGGGCGCTCGTCTACGATGTCGGCAACAGCGCCCTCGTCGGCGACAGTTTCGGCCTCGCCTATGACGATTCGTGCCTCTCGATCTCGCTCTCGTTCAACGAGACCCTGGCCGACTACACCGACCTCGTCGCCTCCAAGCAGATCTGGCTGAGCATCCAGCTCAGAACCCTGGGCGGCGGTGTGATAACCTCCTCCTGGGATTCGCTGACGCAGTGATGCCGCGCCGCGGTCCACGGATTCGCCCCATTCAGCGGGACGATGGTGCCCGGATTGGCGTCCTCGTTCCGGTTCAGTCCCAAGATATCGAGTTTTGAGCTGCCATGAAGATCCTGATCTCCTTGATGTTCGGCATGATGATGGTGATGGGCTCGGCGGCCTGGCAGCCGGCCGTGGCGCAGACCACGATCAAGATCATCGTCAACGGCCTGCCGATCACCAGCTACGACATCAACCAGCGCGTCAGGCTGCTGCGCATCTCCGGCGGCACCGCCAACAACGCCAATGCCCAGCGCGAGCTCATCGACGAGGCCGTGCAGATCGTCGAGGCCCGGCGCCGCGGGATCAGCGTGCCGGAGAGCCAGGTCGACAACGCCTACGCGTCGATCGCGCGCGGGATCAACATGACCGTGGCGCAACTCACCAGCGCCCTCTCCAGCGAAGGCATCGCAGCCTCCTCGCTCAAGAACCGCATCCGCTCGCAGATCGCCTGGTCGCTGCTCGTCCAGCAGCGCCTCGCCCGCGAAGCCGTGCGCAACGACGATATCGTCGCCGCGCTCTTCGCCGAGGGAAACCAGGCAGCGCTGACCACGACCGAGTTCGTCCTTCAGCAGATCATCTTCGTCGTGCCGAGCGGCTCCTCCTCGAGCTTTTCCCAGCAACGCCGCCGCGAGGCCGAGAACTACCGCCTGCGCTACAGCGGCTGCGCCACTGCCATCCAGCAAGCCAGCGCCCTTCGCGACGTTGTGGTGCGCGACATCGGCCGCCGCACGGTCAGCGAACTCTCCGGCCAGCAGGGCGCTGCGGTCCAGGGCACCGATGTCGGCGAAGCGACGCGGCCATTCCAGACCGACAACGGTTTTGAGCTGATCGGCGTGTGCGAGAAGCGCGACGTGCAGAGCACTGCCGACGCCCGCGCCGCCGTCGAGAACCGCCTCACGCTCGCCAAGGGCGAGGAAGTCGGCCAGGAATATCTGGCCGAGCTGCGCGCCGCGGCGATCATCGCGTACCTCTAGGACGTGGGCGCCCTGGCGCCGCTCGCGCTCACGCTCGGCGAACCGGCAGGCATCGGCCCCGACATCACGCTTATGGCCTGGCGCGCCCGCCGCGCCGAGCCCGTGCCGCCGTTCTATCTCATCGGT
This sequence comes from uncultured Bauldia sp., assembly GCA_964402985.1. Lineage (GTDB taxonomy): Bacteria > Pseudomonadota > Alphaproteobacteria > Rhizobiales > Kaistiaceae > JADYYB01. The sequence continues at coordinate 18,942 of CAYOET010000235.1, forward strand.
GACCGGGAGACGCTCGCCGCGCGCGCCGAACGGCTCGGTTTGTCCGTTCCGATCCGCGCCACCGAACCGGCCGAGACCGGCCGGGTTTTCGATGAAGCGTTGCCGGTGGTGGAGCTCGCGGCCCCGGTTTCGGCGCGGCCGGGTCTTCTCGACCGGCGCAACGGCGAGGCGGTGATCGAGTCGATCACCCGGGCGGTCGAGGACGTGCGCCGCGGCCATGCCTCGGCGGTGGTCACCAACCCGATCCACAAGAAAGCGCTCTACGAAAGCGGCTTCAACCACCCCGGGCACACCGAATTCCTGGGCGAGCTCGCCCACAGCTTCGGACCCGGCCCGTGGCGTCCGGTGATGATGCTCGCCGGACCTGAGCTCCGCGCCGTGCCGGTCACCATCCACATCCCGCTCAAGGACGTGCCAGGCGCGCTGTCGACCGAGCTGATCGTGGCGACCGGCCGCATCGTCGCCGCCGAGCTGAGGGCCCGCTTCGGCATCGCCGAACCGCGGCTCGCGATCGCCGGACTCAACCCGCACGCCGGCGAGGAAGGCGCGATGGGGCGCGAGGACATCGAGATCGTCGCGCCCGCGGTCGAGGCCCTGCGCCGCGCAGGCATCGCGGCCACCGGCCCCCTGCCCGCCGACACCATGTTCCACGCCGCCGCGCGCGCCCGCTACGACGTCGCGCTCTGCATGTACCACGACCAGGGTCTCATCCCGGTCAAGGCGCTCGCCTTCGCCGAGACCGTCAACGTCACCCTCGGCCTCCCCTTCGTGCGCACCTCGCCCGACCACGGCACCGCCCTCGACATCGCCGGCACCGGCAAGGCCGACCCCACCAGCCTGATCCACGCGCTCCGCCTCGCCGCGCAGCTCGCCCGTGGCGGCGCCGCCCGCGGCGGGGCCGGCGCCCCGGCGTGAGCGACGGACTGCCGCCGCTCCGCGAAGTCATCGCCCGCCACGAGCTTGCGGCGCGAAAATCGCTCGGCCAGAACTTCCTCCTCGACCTCAACCTCACCGGCCGCATCGCGCGCGCCGCCGGCGATCTCTCGGCGCTGACGATCATCGAGGTCGGCCCCGGCCCCGGCGGCCTCACCCGCGCGCTCCTCGCCGGAGGCGCGCGCAAAGTGGTCGCGATCGAACGCGACGCCCGCGCCCTCCCCGCGCTCGCCGAGATCAGCGATCACTATCCCGGCCGCCTGACGGTGATCGAGGGCGACGCTCTCGAGACCGAATTGTCGCTTCACGCCGACGGCCCGACCGCGATCGTCGCCAACCTTCCCTACAACATCGCGACCCCGCTCCTCATCGGCTGGCTGTCGGCCGAGCCGTGGCCGCCCTGGTACGCCTCGATGACGCTGATGTTCCAGCGCGAGGTCGCCGAGCGCATCGTCGCCGACCCCGGCTCGAAGGACTACGGCCGCCTCAGCGTGCTTGCCCAATGGCGCACCGAGCCGCGCCTCCTCTTCGACATCGGCCCGCGCGCCTTCACCCCGCCGCCGAAAGTCACGTCATCCGTGGTGCAATTCCTGCCGCGCCCGGTGATCGCCACCTTCACCGCCGACGCGCTCGCCCAGGTCACCGCTGCCGCGTTCGGCCAGCGCCGCAAGATGTTGCGGCAGAGCCTCCGCTCGCTCGGCACCGACCCGCTCCCCCTCCTCGCCGCCGCCGGCATCGAAGAGACGCGACGCGCGGAGGAAGTGGACAACGCCGGCTTCGTCCGCCTGACCGAAGCCTGGCTCGCCGCGCGCGCCTCGGGGCTCTAAGCCTTCGCAAGACCGCTCGGCCCAGATTGAATACGGTCGAGTGGCTCACAGCTTCTTA
>CAYOET010000236.1:0-10922 GCA_964402985.1 uncultured Bauldia sp.
TGATAGTCGCACCGGGCGGGAGCGACCGCGAGAGAGCACCGAACCTGGCGCGCGAGTTCGGGGCAATCAGCGAAGAAACCGTCCTCGCGCCCCGCCCGGGCCCTGCTTCCGCATCTTCGGTTCCGGAACGGATTTGATGCAGCTCAATACGAGCGGCGGCAGGATAGGCCATCCAAGACGACGCGACCGAGACAGGCCGTCGTAGCATCTTCGGAGAAACACAATGAGACTGGTCAGCAGCGGAGCCTTGTTCCTCGTCGCGGCCGCTTGCCTCACCGGAAGCGGTGGAGCACTCGCCCAAGGGGTTCCATCGAGTGGATCTGAGATTGCTCAGCGCTGGTGCGCGCAGTGCCATGTCGTTCGTCCGGAACAGGTGACCGCCAACGCGGACGTGCCGACCTTCGAGTCCATTGCTCGAAAGTCCGGCGACGATTTCGAGTGGCTGAAGGCTTTTTTGGCCGATCCGCACCCGCCCATGCCCAATCTCAGCCTGAGCCGCCAGGAGATAGCCGACCTCGCTGCATACATCGGCACGCTGCGGTAGCGGAAACGCGCCGGCGCGTCCCGAAAAGATAGAACGGCAGGCGACGGGACTCTCCTCCATCGTAGCCCGCCCAGGTCGCCCCGGATCGATCCTCACCGGGCCGACCGAAAGAAGGCCCCGGCTCCGACGGGGCCTTCCTTCATTCGTGCGAGCATTGGAAGACTGGGCGACCTACTTGCCGACCCGTCGCAGGGCGACGTCGGCAACCCTCCGCGGGAAACGTTCATGGCGACCACCACGATTGTCTGCACCTCATGCGGGGCGCTCAATCGGCTTCCGGCCGAGCGGGACCCACTGAAGGGAAGATGCGGTGCGTGCAAGACACCCTTGTTTCGCGGCGAGCCGGCCGAGGTCGACGCGGCCATGTTCGCAAAACAGGTGGCCCACAGCGGGCCGCCGGTGGTCGTCGACATCTGGGCCCCGTGGTGCGGGCCCTGTCGGGCGATGGCGCCCGAGTTCGCGCGCACCGCGAAGATCCTCGAACCCAGGGCACGCTTTCTCAAGCTCAATTCGGATCAGGAAGAGGAACTGTCAAGCCGCCTGGGGATTCGGGCGATACCCACGACGATCCTCTTCAGCGGCGGCAAGGAAATTGGACGGGTCGCCGGGGCGATGACCGGTTCCCAGATCGCCAGTTGGGTTTCCAGCCGAATTTGACCGTCCTCTCGGCGGATTGCGCTGGATCAAGCGAAGCCGACGGCCTGGCGACGAGATGAACCTATTGCGAGCAGCCGCCGGAAGAATGCGCCACTTGATGCAGATCAACGAGCGATGCAGGCCGGCGGGATGGAATTTCATCGCTAAGGTCCAAAGGAGGCGGGGATGGACGCCAGATGGACGGAGTTTGAGAATGTCGAGCGTCATTGGGCGCTCTTCGATCTCATGATCGCGCACCTCCCGGTCGAGCCGATCGCGTTGGCCCGCGACGCAGACGGCCGCACCTTCGCCGAGGCCGTCGACAGGTGCATGGGCTGTTCGAATACGGCGCTGTGCGAGCAGTGGCTCGCGTCGGCAGATCCCTCGGCCTCCCCACCCGACTTCTGTCCGCTCAAGAACGTTGGCTTAGCGTGAGAGCCACAAGGTTGCTCCCCACTCCGCTGCGAAGCGACAGTCGGCCCTCGACTTCAATCGAAAGCAACGACTGCAGCTTGAGACGTGAGCGGGCTTGACGGGGAGCGCGGGCCGGCCGACACTTAACCCCATGCTTAACCAACCGGTGGCGATCGACGTCCTCTTCCAGGCCCTCGCCGATCCGACGCGGCGGAGGATGGTCGAGCGGCTGAGCCGAGGGCCGGCCTCGGTCAGCGAACTGGCGAGGCCATTCCAGATGTCGTTGCCGGCAATCGTGCAGCACCTCCGCGTGCTCGAGGCAAGCGGCCTCGTGCGGACCGCGAAGGAGGGCCGCGTCCGCACTTGCCGGATCGAGGCCAAGACGCTCAGCCTTGCCGAGCGGTGGATCAGCGAGCGGCGGAACGCCTGGGAGGCGCGGCTCGACCGGCTTGGCGCCTTCCTGGCCCTGCCCGATCCAGAAGCCGCGTCCGAGGGACGCGAGGTTCGGCCGAAGCGACGAGGACCGCGCAAGAAGGGATAGGTCGGGGGGGCGGGCGTCGCGGATTCTGCGGGTCGCCGACGCTCGATCACTTAAGCCGTTATTTAAACAAGGAGAGCAGCTGATGGTCGCCACTACCACCCCCGTCCGGACGGTTTCTCACGGGACGTTCAGCGTCGAGCGCACTTACAACGTATCGCCTGCCCGCGTGTTCGCCGCCTGGGCGAGCAAGCAGGCGAAGGCGCGATGGTTTGCAGGGGCAGCGCAGGACCCGACTTACGAGAACGATTTCCGCATCGGCGGGCGCGAGTACAGCAGCGGCGAGGCGCCGGGCGGCGACGTGTCGTTCACGTACGAGGCGCATTACCAGGACATCGTACCGGACACGCGGATCATCTATTCGTACGTGATGCACATCAACGGCAACCGGACCTCCGTCTCGATCGGAACGGTGGACCTCAAGGCGGCGGGGAAAGGAACCCGCCTCGTCTATACCGAACAAGGCGCTTTCCTCGACGGTTTCGACAACCCGGCGGAGCGGGAGGAAGGCACGCGGCAGCTCCTCGACGCGCTGGGGAAGGAGCTGGCGAGCTAGGCCCGCGGGCCGCCAGCCTGTTCAAAGGCGAGACTTCGAGCTAACGTTGCAGTTGGATGCGGCGCCCTGTTCGGGTCAAAGGCTCGCAGTGCGCAATTTCAGCAGGGCCCGCCGTCGGCTCTATAACCTCGAGCGGGTCAACGGCATCCCGGCGTTGGACGCCCTTGCGTCGTTCCGCCGCCGAAGCCCCAGCGACCTCAATTTGCTGCGGGCGATGCGCGCGGCCATCGTCTGGCGTGGCAAGTCGCCCCGTGCGCTTTTCGACCAGGTCGCCAAATACGCGCTGTGGCCGACTTTTCCCGCCAGAGTTGCCGCCAGTATCTGGAAGTACGGGCGCGCGGCCAAGGCCGCTTACGGGCGCGGCTATGGTGGACAGGCTCTCGACCTCGTTCGCATGGGTCTCGCCAGCGGTTTCGCGCCCAAGCAATATTATGAGGGCGGCCTCGCCTATCTGCACGGGGCGCGAGAGCTCGACCGTTTCATCCCGATCGATCTCTATTCCTCGGTCGCGTTCGGGCTGGCCCGGTTCTACGATCGCGGGTCGCTCGAGTTGCAACTCGACAAGCTGGCATTCGAGAAGGAGTGTCGCCGCCGCGGCCTCCCGGTCGTCGAGACGCTCGCGGTCATCGATGCGGACGGGGCGCGGCTGCCCGGCGGGCGTCGGCTTGCGGAGCTCCCGCGGGAGGACCTGATCGTCAAGCCGAGCTATGGCAGTCAAGGCCGCGGGGTGGCTCTGTTCCGCGCAGCCGGCCCCGGCGCGTTCGTCGAACGAGAGGCGAGGACCGTGACTGGCGCGGAGCTGATCACCCGCCTCCAGCGACAAGTGCAGAGCGCGGGGATCCCGTATCTGGTCCAGCGTCGCGCCCTCAACAGTCCGGCCCTCGACGGACTGGCGATGGCGGCCCTCTCGACCTTGCGCGTGGTGACGGTGCTCGACGAGACCGGCCAACCCGAGATCGTCGACGGGTTCTTCCGCACGCCCGTCGATGCGACCTCCGCGGTGGACAATTATCACGCCGGCGGCTGCTGGTTCCCGATCGATCACAAGACTGGCGTCCTCAAGGAGGGGTTCCGCGCCGGGTTCGAAAGCCGTCCCGTCAACGAGACCCGCCACCCGGTAACGGGCGCCGAGGTCGCGGGCCGGCTCCATCCCGGGGCGCTGGCCTCGTTCGACCTCGCGCTGCGGGCACACCGCGCGTTCCCCGATCTCCTCATCTCGGGCTGGGACATCGGCTTCGCCGCGGACGGTCCGTTCATCGTCGAGTTCAACGTCCCGCCGGGCGTGGATGCGGGAACGCAGCGGGTCCTCGGCGGCTTCATCGGCAGCCGGTTCGGACGGCTGTTCGCGTTCCACGCCGCGCACTGGCTCGCGGCCAATGTCGAGCGAGGGTCGCGCTGGGCCTTCGCCGACCCGCTTCCCGCCCCGGTCTTGCCCGCGCCCGCGGGAACTCCCGAGGTCGCTGCCCCCGTGAACCGCGGATGAATGCGACATTCAGAGCGGGCTCAGGGGAAGGGAGCTAGATATCGGGCACACAAACGGTGGAGGTTTCCATGTTTGCCCGAGTCTTTTCGCTCCTGATCCTCGTAGCGCTCGGCGCCGGCGCCGGCATCGCCACGCCCTTTCCGGCGCATGCCGACCCGGTCGTGACCGGCGAGGAGCATTGCGTGGTCAACATCCGGACCGACGACGTTCTGAACATGCGCTACCAGCCGAGCGCCGCCTCGCCGATCGTGGCGCAGAAGCCGTATGCGTCGTGCGGCATCACCATCACCGGCGAGTGCTACGGCAATTGGTGCCCGGCGGAGGACGGGCATTCGAGCGGGTGGATGCACCGGCGCTATCTCGCGATGGTCTCGCCCGCGCTCTACTGCGTCACGGGCGTCTCGCCCTACGATGTCCTCAACGTTCGCGCCTACCCGTCGGCGACCTCGCAGATCCGCTTGCAGCTGCCGCCGAACCAGTGCGGCATCGCCTTCCTCCCCTACGCGGTCGGCAGCTGGCAGAAGATCCGCGTCGCCGGCTGGGAAGGCTGGGCCAACCGCTCCTATCTCAGCGGGCAGTAGGGTCTACTTCCCCGGCGCGCTGAAGCGGAACACGGCGGCGGCGATGGCGCAGGTCCATCGTCCGCCGCTCGCGCCTTCGGCGGCGGCGGTGCGCGACGTGCTGCCGATGATGAGATTTGTGGTCTGGTAGAGCTTCTTCCGCTCGTTCCAGGCGGCATCCGGATCGAACTCGATGCCGAGCGTCGTCGCCAGCATGGTCGCGGCGAGGTCCTCGGCGTATTCGCCGCTCTCGCCTTCGGTCATCCCGTGCCCGTGATGCTCGGAGATGTAGCCGTACATCGCCGGGTCGGTCGGCCGGGCGAGGCCGATACTGGCGTTGATGCGGCGGCCCGACTCGTCGGCATCGGTGCGGGCGAGGACGCAGAAGGTGATCTCGCCCGGCCGGAGCGTGGAGACGCCCACCGCGCGCTCGATCTCGACGCAACCCGGCGGCAGGATCGAGGAGACCGTGACGAGGTTCTGCTGCTCGATGTCGGCGTCTCGCAGCGCGAGTTCGAAGGCGGTGAGCCGCTCGCGGTGAACGCCGACGCCGCTGGTCAGGAAGAAGTGCGTGGGGACGGGAAACAAGGGCGACCTCCGCTGCTGCGCTATTGGTCCAACGCCGATCTGGCCGCGCGGGTTCGCGAGATCAGCGGAGCTGGAAGAGGTAGCAGACCGCGCCGGGACGCGGCAGTCCATTGGAGGGATCGGGTACCGCGAGAGCGTAGGTGCCGATTCCGGTGATCCCGGTCTCCAGCCAGCGGCCGAAGCGCGCCCCGGTTTCGACCTGGCGTATCGGGACCTCGCGGCTGCTGACCTCGGGGGTGGTGGCGAAGGTGACGCGGCCGATTTCCGGGCGGTCGTAACGTTCGAAGAGATGCTTGAACGTGCCGACGCGAAGGTCGCTTGTGACGTCGAAGTTCTCAACGAGCGTCACCGGCATCGCGACTTCGGCGATATTGATCAGGGCGGGGTCGGTGCCGCCGGCGGTGATCCGGTCGTAGCCGACCTCGACGTTCTCGCGCACCATGATGATGTTGATCTGGCAGGTCTGGATCGGCCCGATGTAGTTGTCGTTGCCGACGAGGAAGATGCCGTTCTGGCTGATCGTCTTGTAGAGGACGACATCGCCGAGGGTCAGAGCGCCGCCCGCCGATGCATCGACCGGGATCCGTTCCGGCTGGTACCCTTCCTTCGTGAAGGTCACGATCACGTCGGCGCGCTTGGCGGTCAGCGCAAAGGCGCCGAGGAAATCAGTCGTGGTCGTGAAACCCGTGCCAGCGATCGCAACGACGACGCCGTCGACCGCGCGGCCGAAATTGTCGTGCACCACGCCGCTGAACTTCGGCTCGCCACAGCCGCCGAGAACCACAAGGAGCAGCGCCGCCGCGCCCGCCGAGAAGCGTCGAAAACCGATCAGTTCCAAGCCAGGCCCCCTCCCCGGACCAACTCAGACCTTTGTCGGCGTCCACGGTATAGCGATTTTGCAGCGCAGCCCACCCGGCTCGAAGCGCCGCTCGACCTTGCCGCCGAGTTCCTGCACCACCGTTGCCTCGACGAGCGTGCTGCCGAAGCCGGAGCGAGAGGGCGGCGTGCCTTTCGAGCCGCCGTTGCCCTTCTCGCGCCATTCGATCTCGAGGAAGCCGGCGGTGTCCGCGCCGATGACCGACCAGGTCACGACGAGGAAGCCGCCGGGCTCGCCCACCCCGCCGTGCTTCATGGCGTTGGTGGCGAGTTCGTGGAAGGTGAGACCGAGCGCCAGAACCTGCTTGGGGTCGAGGACAATCCGCGGGCCGTCGAGTCGGAACGAGTCGCCCTCCTCGCCGAGGATGGGGCTGATCTCGGCCTTGAGAAGATCGCGCAGTATCCCCTCCTGGCGCCGCGAGCGGGTGAGGAGGTCCTGGGTCGCGCTCATCGCCTCGAGCCGGCCGTTGAACGAAGCAAGGAACTCGCCGATCGAGGTCGCGCTGCGCGCGCTCTGGCGGCCGATGGCCTGAACGCGGGCGAGCGAGTTCTTGAGCCGGTGGTTCATCTCCTGGAGGAGGAGGTCCTTCTCCTGCTCGGAGCGCCGCGTTGCCTTGGCCTCGCGCTCGAGGAACTGGCGCGCGCCGACCTGCTGGTAGACGATGCCGGCGGCGGCACCGGCGAGGAGGAGACCAAGGATGGCGACCGCGGTGACGAGGCCGGTCGAGGAGGCGTTGGCGAAGGCCGGCATCGAAGCGAATTCAAGTGCCCAGCGGCGGCCGGCGATGCCGATGGAGCGCGAGGCGCTGAGCGACGCTTCCTCCGGATGGAGGGCGGTGTTGTCGGAGGCATAGAAGAGGTTCCCGGGGCCGACCGTCTCGTCATAGATCGCGACGGCGACGTTGAAGAGCGGCGACAGGCTGGTGGCCTGGGAAAAGAACTGCTCGGCCTCAAAGCTCGCGAAGACGAAGCCCTGGATGGCGTTCCGGCGCGCGGCCTCGTTGGCAGCGCCGGCATAGCCCCCGCCGTAGTAGGGGAAGTAGATCTGAAAGCGGTCGCCGCCCGACGGATTGAGCACCGATGGGGTCTTCCCGGTCGCCGCCATCAAGCCGGTGTCACGGGCGCGTTCCATCGCCGCGCGCCGGTTCGGCTCGGAGAAGACGTTGAGTCCGATCGCGGCCGCGTTCGCCTCGCTGGTCGGCTGGAGGAGGACGATCGGGTAGGCGATGTCGGCACCTTGCGGCGGGCGGACGGCAAAATCCGGGCCGAAGCGCGCGATTGCCTCGCGCGGCGGGCCGCCGGGATCGGAGCGCTCGGCGAAGCCGAGTGCGGCGAGACCGGGGTAGCGGTGCGGGAGATCGAGGCGGGTGACGTATTCCTCGAACTGCTGCCGGGTGGGCACCGCGTCGAAGACATGGAAAAGCGCAGCGCTGCCCTCGACGAGGGCGAGATGCTGGTCGACCTGGCGCTGAATGCGGGCCGCGACGTCCTCGACGTAGGAGTCGAAGCGGAGTTCGTCCGACTGGCGGGCGAAATAGCCGATCACCCCCGTCGCGGCGGCGACGATCACCAGCACCACCGTGAAGGCAACCAGCGGCGCAAACCAGCGACGCGACGAGAGCCCGCGACCCATCCCCGGCAAGCCCAGCCCGTGCGTTTCAACCTTGGGTTCGGACGCTATCACCATTCATGACGGATTGCCGCAGGAATTGGGGCTGAAAATGGCAAGGGCCGGAACATTGTCCCGGCCCTCGCAATTAGTAGGGATTCGGCGGCCCCCTATTGGGGGAGCCGGTCGTCGACGCCCTTCACGTACCAGTTCATGGTCAGAAGGTCGCCGTCGGGAATGACCGCGCCTTCCGCGATGGCGAGCGTGCCGTCCTGCTTGTAGATCGGGCCGTGGAAGGGGTGCAGTTCGCCCGACTCGATCGCCGCGACGGTGGCTTCGGCCTGGGCGACGACGTCGTCGGGCAAGTTGGTGAAGGGGGCGAGCTGAACCATGCCCTCCTTGAGGCCGTACCAAACGTCGGTCGAGGTCCAGGTGCCGTCGAGCATCGCCTGGGCGCGCTCGGTGTAATACGGGCCCCAATGGTCGACGATGGCGGTGTACTGGGCGTTGGGCGCGAAGCCGATCATGTCGTGCGCCTGGCCAAAACCGTGCACGCCGCGCTCTTCGGCGATGCGAAGGGGGGCCGGGGAGTCGGTGTGCTGGGTGAGGATATCGGCGCCCTGGTCGATGAGCGCCTTGGCGGCGTCGGCTTCCTTGCCCGGGTCGTACCAGGTGTAGAGCCAGATCACCTTGAGGCTGAAATCGGGATTGACCGACTGCGCCCCGAGGAGGAACGCGTTGATGCCCATCACCACTTCGGGGATCGGGAAGGAAGCGATGTACCCGGCGACGCCGGTCTCCGACATTTCCGCCGCGATCTGGCCGATGACGTAGCGGCCCTCGTAGAAGCGGGCGTTGTAGATGGCCACGTTGTCGGCGCGCTGGAAGCCGGTGGCGTGCTCGAACTTCACGTTCGGGAACTGGGCGGCGACGCGGATCGTCGGCTCCATGAACTCGAACGAGGTGGTGAAGATCAGCTGGTTGCCGGCGCGGACGAGGCGCTCGATCTGGCGGTCGGCGTCGGCGCCAGTCGGCACGCTTTCGAGGTAGGTGGTCTCAACGCGGTCGCCGAGGGCGGCCACCATCTCCTGCCGGGCCTGATCGTGGCCCTGCGTCCAGCCGCCGTCATTGGCCGGACCGACATAGATGAAGCCGACCTTGAGCGGCGGGGGTATGGGCTGCGACCCGGCGACGGTCGCGGTCAGGATCACGCCGATCGCGGCGGCGACGGCAACGAGTGATCTCGGCATCTAGACTCTCCTGTTCGGTCGTGGCGGCGGCCGGCCGGGACAGTTCCCCCCGGGTCAGCGCGAAGAAATGACTAGCGATCGGGCACGAAAGGCTGCCCGAGAGAGGCGGGGGTATGGGAACGCAACAGCACGCGGTTCCCGGATATCAGCACAAGGATGAGAATGGTCACAAGATAGGGCATCGCGGCGAGAAGCTGCGAGGGAACGCCCAGCCCCAGCGCCTGGGCGTGATATTGCAAGATCGTTGCCGCCGCGAAGAGCACCGCACCGACCGCCAACCGGCCAGGCAGCCAGGTTGCGAACACCACCAGCGCAACCGCGATCCAGCCCCGGCCGCTGACGATCCTGTCGTTGTAGACAGCGACGTCGACCACCGCGAGCTGCGCGCCGGCGAGCCCGGCGCATGCGCCGCCGAACAGGACTGCAGCGAGGCGGATGCGGATCACCGGAAGGCCCAGTGCGAAAGCGGAGTGCGGATTGTCCCCGACCGCGCGGAGAACGAGGCCGGCCCGGGTACGGAACAGGAACCAGCCGACGGCGACGGTCAGCACGATCGCCAAATAGAAGAGCGGGTCGCGGCCGAAGAGAAGCGGGCCGACGAAAGGCAGGTCGTAGAGGACCGGAACGTGGAGCTCCGGGAGTCTGACGCCGCTGCGGTTTGCCCAGCCTTCCCCGATCGGACCCGCCAACCCGATGCCGAGGAGCGTCAGCGCCAGGCCTGCCGCCACCTGGTTGGCCGCGAGGCCAAGAGCGACAAACGCGAAAAGGCCCGCCATCGCGACCCCCGCCAATATCCCCGCCCCCACGCCCAATGCCGGGTTTCCCGTCGAGAAGGCGACGCCGAAGGCGACCACGGCGCCCATGATCATCATCCCCTCAACGCCGAGGTTGAGGACGCCGGCGCGCTCCACGACCAGCTCGCCCAACGCCGCGAGCAAGAGCGGGATCGACGCGACGGCGATGGACTCGGCGATCTTGATGGCAATTTCAGCCGCCTCCATGGAGCGCCTCCACCGGCACTTGGCGGGATGTTCGGACAAGGCGGATCCTGTTGCGCACCAGCGTGTCGCAGGCGAGCACGTAGAACAGCAAGATGCCTTGAAAAACGCTGGCCATCTTCTCCGACAAGCGAAGCGAAATCTGTGCCGCCTCGCCGCCGAGATAGGACAGCGCGACGAGGATGCCGGCAAAGACGATGGCGACCGGGTTCAGCCGCCCGACAAAGGCCACGATGATGGCGGTGAAGCCGTAGCCCGGCGAAAGCACCGGCTTCAGCTGGCCGAGGGGGCCGGCGGCTTCGAGGATGCCGGCGAGGCCAGCGAGCGCTCCGGACAGAAGGAAGGTGCCGACGATCACCCGGTTGCGGCTGAAGCCGCCGAAGCGGGCGGCGCGTGGCGCTTCGCCAACCACGTTGATCGCAAAGCCGGCAAAGGTTCGCTTGAGGAGGAAGAGGATGACCGGCACCGCGACCAGCGCGATGACGAGTCCGATGCGAACGCGGGTGTCGGGAATGAGGATGGGGACGCGGGCAGCTTCAGCGAAGATGCGCGTCTCGCCGTAGTTGAAGCCGTTAGGGTTGCGGAAGAAGCCGCGCAGCAACCAGTCGAGGAAGTATTGCGCGACATAGACCAGCATCAGGCTGGTGAGGATCTCGCTCGCCCCGAAGCGCACACGGAGAAACGCCGGGATCGACGCCCAGGCCATCCCGCCTAGAGCGCCGAGGAGGAACATCAGCGGGAGGACGAGCGGCGAGTCCCAGCCCGGAAAGAACACCGGGACGATCGCCCCGGTGATGGCGCCAAGCGTGAACTGGCCCTCGGCGCCGATGTTCCAGGCGTTGGCGCGGTAACAGAGCGAAAGCCCGAGCG
>CAYOET010000237.1:0-9148 GCA_964402985.1 uncultured Bauldia sp.
GCTGGCGCTTGACTTGAATCAAGTCGCCGGCCCCACCCGCTTGTGAAGGTTGCCCAAGGGCTCAGCGGAAAGAGCGGCAACCCATTCCTGGACTGCACTGAACGTCATGCTGCAGCGTCGCTCTGACCTTTCGGTGACGAACAACGAGCAGGGCCGTGGGCCGCACGGCCTGGGAGGTTCGTCCGCGGCGGCCGATCAGGCCGTGCTGGCATTCGCTCGCGAGGCTGCCGAGGCGGTGAAGGTAGAGCGGGCCGCTCTTCTGAAGTCGGCTGGCCCCGAACGCATACATCGCGCGAGGGCTGCGGTGCGGCGTCTCCGCACCAGTATCCTCCTCCTGAGCGCCGAGCTTGGCGACGAGGCGCGCGATTTTCGGCGCCCCCTCAAGCGACTGTCGCGCTTCCTTGGCGAGGTTCGCGACCAGGACGTCTTCTTGCAGACGCTCGCCGGGCTTGGCGAGAACTGCGGAAGCCCGCGGCCCGGAATCGCGGCCACGGTTCAGGCGAAGCGGGCTTCCTCGCAAGAGGCGCTGGCGGAGGTCCTCCGTGCGGACTGGTTGGGCCAGACCCTCGATCGACTGATGGGATGGCTCGACGAGAAGACCGCGGCGACTGAACCGATGCGAGCAGGGACCCAGGCGGACGCCGGGAACGATGCCGCACTGATTCTGCGGCGCTCCTGGCGGAAGCTCCTGAAACGCGCCGAGCGGATGCGGCATATGGGTGCGACCGGCCGTCACCGCGTCAGAATTCGCGCGCGACGGCTCGAGCTCGCGCGCGAGATTCTCGGGCCTCTCGTCCTCGCTTCAAACGGCCGGCCCGACGCCGGTCTCGAACCCGCGCTTCACCGCTTCCAGAGCACGCTCGGCGATCTCAACGACATCGCCACGGCCGAAACGAGGCTTCATGGAATGCGCGCCGAAAACAACGACCGCTCCCTCGAGTGGGCAATCCAGGCCCTGAGGAAGATCAAGAAGGGCAAGAAGCGACGCGCGCACGCTGAGTTCAAGGCACTCGCCAGGCTGAAGCCAGCTCGATGAGGGGACCAGGGCGCGGAGGCGAGAACCTTGCGCCTCTGTGCAACGGCTCCCGCAAGCCTTAAAGACGCTCGGGGCAGGGCACCGAAGCTAAACTCGTCAGCTTCTTGCTGACCCTCACCACGACACGGTAACGCGACCGGCACCTCCACGAAACGCTGCCACGCGTAGCAGCCCGGTTCGCAGCCCACGCTCCGAGCGCCATGGAACAGCAACAATTCGAGATCTTGGGACGGCTGGCCGTGGCCCTCGGCATCGGGCTTCTGATCGGCCTGGAGCGCGGCTGGAAGCGTCGATTGGACGAGGCCGGAACGCGCGTTGCGGGATTTCGCACCAACGCTCTTGCCGGTTTGTTGGGCGGGATCTTCGGCGTGGTCGGCGACGAGGCCGGGAGCGCTACCTTTGCGCTTGGATTCGTCGGCTTCGCCGCCGTCATGGGTCTGTTCTATTGGCGCGAGGCAAGGACCAGCACCGACGTCTCGGCGACCAGCGCCGTTGCTAGTCTCTGCGCTTTTGCTCTTGGCGGACTCGCCGGCACGGGAGAGCTTCAGGCGGCCTCGGCCTTCGCGGTCATCGCCACGCTCCTCCTCGCCTTCAAGGACGCGCTGCAGGGCTTCCTGAGGCGCTTCACCTTCGAGGAACTCCGCGCGGTCCTGATCCTCCTCGCCATGACGGCGGTCGCCCTGCCGTTGCTGCCCGATCAGGCGATGGGCCCGTGGAACGCGCTCAACCCGCGACAGGTCTGGATCGTCACTATCCTCATCGCCGCGATGTCGTTCGCCGGCTACGTGGCGGGCCGCCTGATCGGCCCACGCTGGGGGCCGCTGGTCTCGGCGGCGCTGGGCGGGCTCGTCTCCTCGACCGCCGTCACCATCGCCTATTCGCGGATCGCCCGGACGGAACCCGGCGCCCGCCGCGTTCTCGTCGCTGGAATTCTGGTCGCGGCAAGCGTCATGTTCCTCCGCGTCGGCGTCATCGCCGCGATCGTGCGGCCGGCCGTCGCGGCGTCGGTCCTCGCCTATTGCCTACCGGCGGTTCTGGTGTTCATCGCGGCTGCCGCGCTCATCTTCCCGAAGGGGAAGCCGGCTGCGAGCGGCGCCGAGCCTCCCCTCCGCAACCCCTTCGAGCTGCGGACGGTTCTGCTTTTCGGCGCGCTCCTCGCCGCCGCCTCGATCCTCGCGGCCGCCCTCCAGTCCTCATTCGGCGCCGGTGGCCTGAACGTCTTCGCCGCGGTCTCCGGACTGGCCGACGTCGATGCTGCGACGCTCGGCATCTTGAGGCTGGGATCTACCGTCGGCGCCCGCGAGGCGGGCATCGCCATCCTGATCGCGGCGGCGTCCGACTCCTTCTTCAAGGCAGGAGCTTCCTGGTGGATCGGCGGGCGGGAGGTGGGTATTCCGGTGACGGTCGCGACCCTCCTGGCTCTCGGCGGCGCGGCCATCGCGACGGGCTGGATCGGCCCGCTCTGACACAGCGCTGACAGAACTGGAGGCTTCAGCCATCCCGACCGGTGTCACACCATCAAGCCATTGATATCGATTGTCGTTTGGTGCGGGCGGTGGGGGTTGAACCCACAAGGGAGTTGCCTCCCGAGGGATTTTAAGTCCCTTGCGTCTGCCAGTTCCGCCACGCCCGCACGGCCCTGCGTAGGCTGGTGCCGGGTGGAGTTCAAGCTCAGCGCCCTGTCGCGACTTCGCGACAGCGCTCTGCGGTTCACGCCACCGGTGCGGACTTGTTGATCGGCGGCTGGAAGGCGAGGCCCATGTCCCAGGGGAAGTAGATCCAGGTGTCCTGGCTGACCTCGGTGACGAACGTGTCGACCAGCGGACGGCCCATCGGCTTGGCATAGATCGCCGCGAAATGCGCCTTCGGCACCATGTCGCGAACGAGCCGCGCGGTGCGGCCGGTGTCAACGAGGTCGTCGATCACCAGCAATTCCTTGCCGAGCGCGGCGATCTCGGGGCTGATCCCCTTCAGCACGGTCAGCGGGCCCTGCTTGTCGTAGTCGTAGGAGGCCACGCACACCGTCTCGATGACGCGGATGCCGAGCTCGCGCGCCACCACCGCCGCCGGGACGAGCCCGCCGCGGGTGATCGTCACCACCGCCTGCCAGCTCCCCTGCCCCGACAGGCGCCACGCCAGCGCGCGGGCGTCGCGGTGGAACTGGTCCCAGGAGACCGGAAAGGCCTTGTCGGTGCGTCCGTCCATGATGGCTCCGTTCCCCTAACCCGGCCGCGCGGCTTCGTCCCGCGTCGTCCTCTTCTTCCGCGCCTGCACGTCGATCACCATCGCCCGCACCGCTGCCTCGGCCTCGGCGAGCCGGCCCTCGTCGCGGCTGCGAAGGACGAGCTCGGTCTGGTAGCGGCCGTCGCGCTGGTGAGGGTACGAGCCCATCGCGACGTCGGCGAAGCGCTTCTGCAGCGCCTCGAATTCGATCGCGACGTAGCTCTCCGGCACGTCGGCCGGCACGGTGCGCGAGAGCAGTTGCGGCCCCGAAGGCAGTGTCGCGCCGAGAGCGTCGAGCATCACCTGCATGATCGACGGCACGCCCGCCATGACGTGGACATTGGCGATGGTGAAGCCCGGCGCCTGGGTCAGCGCGTTCGCGATCAGCTCGCCGCCGCGCGGGATGCGCGCCATGCGCAGGCGCGCTTCGCTGAGCCCTTCCTCGCCGAACCGCTCCTTCAGCATCGCCACCGCGCGCTTGTCGCGCTCGAGCGGGACGCCGATCGCCTTCGCCACCGCGTCGGCGGTGATGTCGTCATGGGTCGGCCCGATGCCGCCGGTGGTGAAAAGGTGGTCGTAGCGCGCCCGCAGCGCGTTCACCGCGGCGATGATATCCGCCTCGACGTCGGGCACCACGCGGACCTCGCGAAGGTCGATGCCGCGCGCAGTCAGGAAACGCGCGGTGTGGGCGATGTTCACGTCCGCGGTGCGGCCGGAGAGGATCTCGTCGCCGATAACGAGCAGCGCGGCCGACGGGACTGCGGTGGAAGGCGTGGCGCTCATTCTTTGCGCTCCGGGCGCGCTTGCGTACCTAAGGTTGAAGAGCCATATCGGAGGCCTCGCCTCCGAGCCGAAGGTCGTCTACGCTGGCTGAGCTTTAGCCTTGAGATTTGCATGACGTCCACGCTCGAGAGCGCCGCGGTACAGGCGCGCCACGGCCGCCAGATCAAACTCTACGGCAGCGACGACTTCGCTGCCATGCGGCGCGCCGGTCAACTGGTGGCCGAGTGCCTCGACGCACTCGCCCCGATCGTCGTGCCGGGCCTGCCCACCCAGGCGATCGACGATTTCGTGCTCGACTTCGCCCTCGCCCACGACGCCATCCCGGCGACCGTGAACTACAAGGGCTACACCAAGGCGACCTGCACCTCGATCAACCACGTCGTCTGCCACGGCATCCCCGGCGAGAAGCCACTCCGCGAAGGCGACATCGTCAACATCGACGTCACCTTCATCCTCGACGGCTGGCACGGCGACTCCTCGCGCATGTACGCGGTCGGCGAGATCAAGCGCGCCGCCCAGCGCCTCCTCGACGTGACCTGGGAAGCGATGATGCGCGGCATCGCCGAGGTGAAGCCCGGCAATACCACCGGCCATATCGGCTACGCGATCCAGAACTACGCCGAGGCGGAGCGCTGCAGCGTGGTGCGCGATTTCTGCGGTCATGGCGTCGGCCGCCTCTTCCACGATGCGCCCAACATCCTCCACTACGGCAGCAAGGGCGAAGGCGTGCCGCTGAAGCCCGGCATGATCTTCACGGTCGAGCCGATGATCAATCTCGGCCGACCGCAGGTGAAGATCCTTTCCGACGGCTGGACCGCCGTGACGCGCGACCGCTCGCTCTCGGCGCAGTTCGAGCACAGCGTCGGCGTGACCGAGACGGGGGTCGAGATCTTCACCCTCTCGCCCAAGGGCCTGCACCGGCCGCCGTATCAGGCGTAGGGGTTTGACGGTGGGTGACAAGCCTGCCGACGAGCCGCATTTCCACGGCCATCGTCAGCGGCTCAAGGACCGCTTCGCGGAGAGCGGCGCCGGCGCGCTCGCCGACTACGAACTCCTCGAGCTGATCCTCTTCCAGGTCATCCCGCGCCGCGACGTCAAGCCGATCGCGAAGGAACTCCTGAAACGGTTCGGCAGCTTCTCGGAGGTCCTCGCCGCCGAGCCCGCGCGACTCACCGAAGTCGACGGGATCGGGGATTCGGTCGCCCTCCACCTCAAGCTCATCGCCGCGGCGGCTACACGGTTTGCCAAGGATCCGATCCGCGACAAGCCCCTCCTCTCCTCGTGGTCCGCGCTCATCGACTATTGCCGGACGGCGATGGCCTACGAGCCGCGCGAGCAGTTCCGGGTGCTCTTCCTCGACAAGAAGAACGCCCTTATCGCCGACGAACTGCAGCAGACCGGCACAGTCGACCACACCCCGGTCTATCCGCGCGAGGTGGTGAAGCGCGCGCTCGAGTTGTCGGCGACGGCGATCATCCTCGTCCACAATCACCCCTCCGGCGACCCGACCCCGTCGCAGGCCGACATCGCGATGACCAAGACCATCCACGACATCGCGCGGCCGCTCGGGATCGCCCTCCACGATCACCTGATCGTCGGGCGGAAAGGCCATGTCAGCTTCCGAGAACGAAAGCTGATCTGAGGACCGCGTTGGGGTTGGCTGAACAGGACTCAGCGTCCCGCGGTCAGTGAGTCGGGGCGTCCGGCATAGTCCTGACGCCCGGCGAAGCCATTCGTGTATGTCGCCTCTCGGCCGCCGACGCGCTTGACGCCCAGCTCGCCCGCATCGAGCGCTACAATCCGGCCCTCAACGCCATCGTCACGCTCGACGCCGCTGGCGCGAAAGAGAGGTCGCGATGCGGCGCTGGCCGTGAGCAGTCCTGGGGCCCGCTCCACGGCGTGCCCTTCTTTGCTTCCGTCCACGGCCTGATGCCGCATCCCATCTATGCGCCCCAGTCGTGGGTCAGCGTCCCCAACCCCGGCCCGGCGACCCTCGAGTCGCCACGTCCGCTGATCGTCGAGGCCCACGCGCTCGCCGCCAGGTGCCGCGCGCGCCGCGCCGGGCTAAGAAACCCGCTGAAAGCCGCCACGTTCGAGCTTGGGAGGGTCAATCGATGTTAACGGTCATGGTGGACCGTGATTCGCCGCCAGCCCGGCTTCCGGCTAAGTAACGGCACGGTTCGCCTTGGTTCGGCCATCTGCGCATAGGATTTGCTTGGACAAACACCTAGAGAACCGGGGTTCACGCATGGTTTCACCCGATTTTCCTTGCAAGTTGGCCCCTTCCCCCGCTAGCCGGTACCAAATGTGCCTCAATGTTCGGCAGGTTGAACACTGATGTCGATCCTGCTCTTGCCCGTTGCACTCTTCCTCATCGCCGCGACCGGTTTGCACATTCTCACCTCCGGGGCGGTGATGCTCCGTTCGTGGCGCGACCGACGCCCGCGCCCGGCTCTTGAGAAAACACCGCCGGTCTCGGTGGTCCGCACCGTCACCGGTCTCGAGAACAACATCGAAGCCACCCTTCGTTCCGGCTTCACGCTCACCTACCCGAACTACGAGCTGATCTTCTGCACCCAGTCGGCGGCCGATCCGGTCATCCCGCTGGTCGAGCAGCTCCGCGCCGAATACCCGCACGTGCCCTCGAAGCTCCTGATCGGCGACAACCGCATCAGCATCAACCCCAAGCTCAACAACCTCGTGAAGGGCTGGGCCGCGGCCGAGCATGAGCTGGTCTGCATGACGGACAGCAACGTCCTCATGCCGCCGGACTACCTCCAGCGCCTCCTGTCGCGCTGGGCGCCCAATGTCGGCATGGTCTGCTCGCCGGCCTACGGCGCTTGGCCCGAGGGCGTCGCCGCCGAGCTCGAATGCGCCTTCCTCAACACTTATGAGAGCCGCTGGCAGCTCGCCGCCGACTCGATCGGGATGGGCTTCGCGCAAGGCAAGACGATGCTCTGGCGCCGCGACGTGCTCGACAAGGCCGGCGGCATCGCTGCCCTCGCTTCCGAGCCGGCGGAAGACGCCGCCTCGACCAAGATCGTCCGCGAGGCCGGGCTCAAGGTCCGCCTTTCGCACCTCCCCTTCGCCCAGCCGCTCGGCGAGCGCACTTTCAAGGAAGTCTGGCGCCGCCAGGTCCGCTGGGCTCGCCTCCGCCGCGTGACCTTCAAGGCCTTTTTCGCCGGCGAGCTCTTCTCGGGCGGATTCCTGCCGTTCCTCTCGGCGGTCGTGCTCCTCCTCGCGCTCAATCAGTCGCTCCTCTGGCTCCTGCCGTTCATGGCGACCTGGTACGCCCTCGAGGCCGCCGTCGCCGGTTATGCGCGCTGGCCGATGGGCCCACGCGACCTCCTCCTCTGGATGGCGCGCGACATCCTCATCCCCGCCCTCTGGGTCTCGGCCTGGACCGGCACCAAGTTCACCTGGCGCGGCGTTGCCATGGACGTCGCCGGCGAGGACGCCAAGGTCCCCACCGAAACGGCGTTCACCCGTCTCAAACCCTTCGTGGACCGGCTCCGCGCCCGACTGGTGAAGGACTTCTCCTCACGCTAGAGTTTGCTGGCCGCGACCTTGCATGGTTCGCGGGCATGAGCGTGAGTTTCAGGGAGTTCGATGCCCGCCTTCAATGAGATGATCTCAAGCGAAGGCAATTGCCGGCCGGGACATGAGATTCTTCAGCGCTGGCTGAACGGCACCGATTCGGCCCTTCTTGCCACGCGCCGGGCCGAGGCCGAGCTTCTCTTCCGCCGCATCGGCATCACCTTCGCCGTTTACGGCGAGGCCGAAGCGGAAGAGCGCATCATCCCCTTCGACATCATCCCGCGCATCCTCACCCGCGAGGAATGGACCACCCTCTCGCGCGGCCTCGAGCAGCGCGTGAAGGCGCTCAACGCCTTCCTCACCGACCTCTACGACAAGGCCGAGATCCTGGCGGCGGGAAAGATCCCGGCCGATCTCATCTACCGCAACCCTTACTACCGGCCGGAGATGGCGCGGCTGAAGCTGCCCCATCAGGTCTACATCATGATCGCCGGCATCGACGTGGTGCGCGTCGACGAGAACGACTTCTACGTCCTCGAGGACAACGCGCGCACCCCGTCGGGCGTCTCCTACATGCTGGAGAACCGGGAGGTGATGATGCGCCTCCTCCCCGACCTCTTCAGCGAGCACCGGATCGCGCCGGTCGAAAACTATCCCGACGAGCTGTTGGCGACGCTGCGCTCGGTGGCCCCGCCGAGCGCACCGGGCGAGCCGACGGTCGCGCTCCTCACCCCCGGCCCGTTCAACAGCGCCTACTACGAGCACTCCTTCCTCGCCGACCGCCTCGGCATCGAGCTGGTCGAGGGCCGCGACCTCCTGGTCCGCGACGGCTTCGTCTACATGCGCACCACCGAGGGGCCGAAGCGGGTCGACGTCATCTACCGCCGCGTCGACGACGATTTCCTCGACCCCCTCACCTTCCGGCCCGATTCGATCCTCGGCGTGCCGGGCCTGATCCATGCCTATCGAAGCGGCAACGTCACCTTGGCCAATGCCGTGGGCACGGGCATCGCCGACGACAAGGCGGTCTACTCCTACGTTCCCGAGATGGTGCGCTTCTATCTGGGCGAGGAGCCCATCCTCAAGAACGTGCCTACCCACCGCTGCCGCGAGCCGGACTCGTACAAATACGTGCTCGAGCATCTCGACGAGCTGGTGGTCAAGGAAGTCTCTGGCTCGGGCGGCTACGGCATGTTGATCGGGCCCGCATCGGACGCCAAGACTCGCGCCGCCTTCGCCGAGAAGATCAAGGCCAACCCGGACAACTACATCGCCCAGCCGACGCTGGCGCTCTCGACCTCGCCGACCTTCGTCGATTCCGGGATCGCCCCGCGCCACGTCGACCTCCGGCCGTTCGTGCTGACCGGCGCCGATAAAGTCCGCATCGTCCCCGGCGGCCTTACCCGGGTGGCGCTCCGCGAAGGCTCGCTGATCGTCAATTCGAGCCAGGGCGGTGGCACCAAGGACACCTGGGTCGTCGACACGTGAGTAGGCCCTTCGGACTAGACTTAACCTCCCCCTCGAGGGGAGGTCGAAATCGCGGCAGCGATTTCGGGAGGGGGGCGTCGG
>CAYOET010000238.1:0-3109 GCA_964402985.1 uncultured Bauldia sp.
CCTCGAGGGGAGGTCGAAGGTGCGAGGGCTTCGCCCGTGCAGCTTCGGGAGGGGGGCGCTGCGATCCCGCTCGCGCAGCACCTGTCGGGAGAGCGAATCCCCCCTCCCGAAACCGCTGCGCGGTTTCGACCTCCCCTCGAGGGGGAGGTTAACGGAAGGAGTGAACAGCGTGCGCAAACGGAGAACGGCAGCGCGCAAGCTAGGGGCGGATCTGGCCGGAGCCGTGCACGCGGTATTTGAAGCTGGTCAGTTGCTCGGCGCCGACCGGCCCCCGCGCATGCATCTTCCCGGTCGCGATACCGATCTCCCCGCCGAACCCGAACTCCCCGCCGTCGGCGAACTGCGTCGAGGCGTTGTGGAGGACGATCGCGCTGTCGACCTCCGCCATGAACCGGTCGGCCGCCGCCTGGTCGTCGGTCACGATCGAGTCGGTGTGATGCGAACCGTAGCGCTCGATGTGATCGACCGCGCCCTCGACCCCGTCGACCAATTTCACCGAGATGATCGCGTCGAGATACTCGGTCGTCCAGTCCTCCTCGCTCGCCGGCTTCACGTCCTTGGCGAGCGTCCGAGTCTCCTCGTCGCCGCGCACTTCGCAGCCCGCTGCTTCGAGCATCTCGACCAGCGGCCGGAGATAAGTCTTCGCCACCGAGCGGTCGACCAGCAGCGTCTCGGCCGCGCCGCACACGCTCGTCCGCCGCATCTTGGCGTTGAGGAGGATGGTCTTGGCCATGTCCAGAGTGGCGCCCTTGTCGACATAGACGTGGTTGATGCCTTCCAGATGCGCGAACACCGGCACCCGCGCATCCTCCTGCACGCGCCTGACGAGGCTCTTCCCGCCGCGCGGCACGATCACGTCGATCGCCCCGTCGAGCCCGGCGAGCATCATCCCGACCGCGTCGCGGTCCTGCGTCGGCACCATCTGGATGGCGTCCTCGGTCAGGCCGGCATCAATGAGCCCGCGCACCAGCGCCTGGTGAACGACGCGCGCCGAGCGAAACGAGTCCGACCCGCCGCGGAGGATCACCGCGTTCCCCGCCTTGAGCGACAGCGCGCCCGCATCGGCGGCGACGTTCGGCCGGCTCTCGAAGATCACGCCGATCACGCCGAGCGGCGTCCGCACCCGTTCGATGTGGAGGCCGTTCGGCCGGTCCCACGCAGCGATCACCCTCCCCACCGGGTCGGGCTGCTCCGCCACCGCCTCGATCCCAAGGGCCATGCTCTCGATCCGCGCCGGGCTCAGCGCGAGCCGATCGATGTAAGCGTCGCTGGCCCCGCGCTCGCGCGCCGCGACGATGTCAGCGGCATTGGCGGCGAGGATCTCCCCGAGCGAGCGGCGGATCGCGGCGGCCATGCCGGCCAGCGCCTTGTTCTTCGGCTCGGCCCCAACCGTGGCAAGGGCCCGCGCGGCCGCACGCGCACGGCGGCCGATCGCGGCCATCGTCGTGGCGATGTCCTGCCCCTTCTCGGCGGTGGCCCCGGCGGGAGCCTTGGTCTTGACGGCAGCGTCCATGGCAAAGTCCAAGATCGTGTCCGGCCCCGCCTCCTTCAGGCCTGACGGCGGAGGGAGCGGAACCGGCATGCGGAACCTGACGGCTCGGAATGTGACCGCCTCATTATAGCGTCGGCCGCCCGCCTTCAAACCTCCCCGTCGCCGACTGCCGACTGCCGCCTGCCGCCCCGGTCCCTTGCGCCGCCCCCCGCTAACCGCGATAAGGCCGCGGTTTCACCTCCCGGGTCCACTATGAAAGCCTTTACCCCCCGCGTCTTTTCCGGCGTCCAGCCGACCGGGAACCTCCACCTCGGCAACTATCTCGGGGCGATCGTCCGCTTCGTCGAGATGCAGAACTCGCATGACTGCGTCTACTGCGTGGTCGACATGCACGCGATCACGCTCTGGCAGGACCCCAAGGAACTGGCCAGGAACACCCGCGAGGTCACCGCCGCCTTCATCGCCTCCGGCATCGACCCCAGGAAACACATCGTCTTCAACCAGAGCCAGGTGCACGAGCACGCCGAGCTCGCCTGGGTGTTCAACTGCGTGGCGCGGATGGGCTGGCTGAGCCGCATGACGCAATTCAAGGAGAAGGCCGGCAAGGACCGCGAGAACGCCTCGGTCGGGCTGTTCGCCTACCCGACGCTGATGGCCGCCGACATCCTCCTTTATCTCGCCACTCACGTGCCGGTCGGCGAGGACCAGAAGCAGCACCTCGAGCTGACGCGTGACATCGCCCAGAAGTTCAACAACGACTTCGCAGCCGCGATCGCCGAGAACGGTTTCGGGGACGCTTTCTTCCCCGAGACCGAGCCCCTTATCCAGGGCCCGGCGACGCGCGTGATGAGCCTTCGCGAGGGCACCAAGAAGATGTCGAAGTCCGACCCCTCGGACTATTCGCGCATCAACCTCACCGACGACGCCGACACCATCGCGCTGAAGCTCCGCCGCGCCAAGACCGACCCCGACCCGCTGCCGAGCGAGCTCGCCGGCCTCAAGGGCCGCCCCGAGGCCGACAATCTCGTCGGCATCTACGCGGCGCTCGCCGGCACGACGAAGGAAGCCGTCGTCACCGAGTTCGGCGGCGCCCAGTTTTCGGCCTTCAAGCCGCGCCTCGCCGACCTCGCGGTCGAGCGCCTCTCGCCCATCGCCGGCGAGATGCGCCGCCTCGTAGCCGACCCCGCCCACATCGACGCCATCCTCCGCGACGGCGCCGACCGCGCCTCGGCGATCGCCGCCGAGACGATGAAGGGCGTCCGCTCGGTCGTGGGGTTTGTCGGGGGCGGTTAACAACCGCTTTGACTGGTGGCGATCCCACCGACTTCCCAGTAAGGAGGTTGTATGGGGTCAATGTTGGACACAATCGGCGGCTTGATTGGCCTCCGTCGCGAACCACCGTTGCGGCCAATACCGGGCCTGCGAATCATTTCGTCGCCTGCTGACCGCGAGGTGCCCCCAGCGGGCGCAGAACCGATGGACGGGGCCGACCTTGAGGATATGTGCGTTGGCATCCTTTACGTGGATGCCGAAGGCCAGCGCACTCAGCGTACTATCCGCTGCAAACGGGCAACCCAAGCGGCGGGATCATTTTACATCGACGCGCGATGCGAACTT
>CAYOET010000239.1:0-13192 GCA_964402985.1 uncultured Bauldia sp.
TGAGTGGGCAGGGGCGCCGCTCGGTCTCTACACCGGCTACGAGCCCAACCTCGACCAGCCTCGCTTTGGCTATGCGCCACAGGGGGGGACGTTCGATCCCTTCTCCGCGGAGGAACTCGCGCGCCGCTATCCGACCCGCGAGGTCTATGTCGAGCGCGTGCAAAGGGCGGCCGCCGCGCTTCTCGCGGGGGGCTACATCCTCGAGGAGGACTATGCCGCCTATATTCGCGGCGCGGAGCGGCGGCCTTGGTGAGTTGGCGCCGCCTTGGAATACGCCTGTGGGCAGCGCTGAGCGTAGCCCTCCTGCCGGTTGCCGCGTCCTCGCAGTCGTCCACACCGATCCGCATCGGCGTTCTCACCGCGGCGTGGGGACCGCCGCAAGGGCTCCTCGGCATCGTCGAGGGCCTGGCCGAATTGGGATACCGCGAGAACGTCGATTTCGTGATCGGCGTCCGCTTCACTCAGGGCGACTCGTCGGCGCTCGCCGCCGCGGCGCGATCCATGGTGGAATATGGCGTCGACATCCTTGTGCCGGTCGGCCCTTTGGCGGCCGAGGCCGCGCAGGAGGCCACCTCCACCCAGCCGATCGTTTTCATCGCCGTCGGGGACCCGGTCGGACGGGGACTCATCGCCTCCTTCGCGGAGCCGGGAGGGAACCTGACCGGCGTCACCGACTATAACCTCGAGGTCAGCGGCAAACGCCTCCAGCTCTTCCACGAACTGGTGCCGGAGGCGCGGCGGGTCCTCTTCGCTTACAACGAGGCCAACCACTATAACGCCTTGCAGGCCAATGAGTACCGCCTTGCCGCCGGGCAACTGGGCCTCGTTCTCGTCGAGCGCAAGGTGCGTTCGAATGAAGAGGCCCAGGCGTTGATGGCGGAAGCCCATGCGCTCGAAATCGACGGGATCATCTCGCCCAACGAAGTCGACTTCGACATTCCCGGCCTGATCCTCCAGGCCACCGCGCAGCAGGGCATCGCCTCGATGTTCGACATCGCCCATTTCGTCGGGATGGGCGGCCTCGCGAGCTACGGTGGCTCCTACGATGCCGCCGGCCGTCAGGCGGCCCGCCTGATCGACGGCATCATCAAGGGCGCCAACCCGGGCGAAATTCCGGTCGAGACCGCCGAGCAACTCGAATTCGTCATCAACCTGACCGTCGCCGACAATCTCGGCATCGTCGCGCCGGTGGAGGTCCTGCTCCAGGCGGACCACATCGTTCGGTGAGAAGATGCCGCCCGGAATTCGTGACTCTGTCGAAGGAGGTAGCGCAGTGAAACGGTCCCGACATGTCGCCATGGTCATCCTGGCACTCACCGCCGCGATCTTTGCCCGGCCATCCGTGGCCTTGGAAGTCGGTCAGATGGCACCCGACTTCGAGCTGCCGGCGACCACAGGCGGCACGGTTCGCCTCAGCGATTTCCGCGGCCAGAAGATGGTGCTCCTCGAGTTCTATCATTCCGACTGGGGACCAACCTGCACCGCCAACATCTCGCAGCGCCGCGACGATTTCGATCTCTTCGCGGAGCTCGGCGTCCAGGTGATCGGGATCTCGATGAGCCACACCTATTCCCAGGCCGCCTTCGCCCAGTCGCTCGATTTGAACTTTCCCCTGCTCAGCGATTTCCCGCACGGCCGCACCATCCTCAGCTACGAGGTCGGGTTCGAGGAGGGTGAAGCGGCGAGGCTTTCGGCGCGGCCCTCTTTCTTCCTCGTCGACAAGGACGGGATCATCCGCGGCTACTGGGGCGAGCGCCCGAAGAACCCCGACGAGGTTCTCCCGCCCGACCCGCTCGTCTCCAGCCAGCCGATGCTCGAGGCCGCGCGGGCGATCGTGCCCTAGCAGTCAGACGCCTCGGCTGCTCTCCCAGCCAACCTAGGTTGGCGCGGCCGTCGGCGGTGTGACGGCAATCACTGCTCTTCCTCTCGCGATCGACGAGTTTGAGTGGGCCGGGCTGGTCTCGGCGCACCAGTCTCAGCTCGCTCGGGGAGGGCACCATGCCGGCACGGCGCACGCGCTTGAACTCGGAAGGCAACGACCGCGACGGCGTCGAGCAAGAACGCGTCGAAGGTCGAGCCGGTGGCCTCGACCCGGCTCCGGGCCACCGGCGGCCCCGCTGGAAGACCGTCGGTCATGGCGTGCTGCTTTCCCTCGCCGTCCTCCTCCAGCCGTCGCCCGCGTCCGCCGACTTCGCGCATGCCGCCTCGTGGTTCGAGAGGCTCTCCGAGAACGAGCGCCTGAGCCTTCACGTCGCGCTGGCGTTCACGGGGTACTACGGCGGCGAAGCCGATTCCGAGTTCGACCCCGGCCTGTTTGATGCGGTGACTCAATTCCAGCGCGACCAGGTGTTCCAGCCGACCGGAGCCTTGGCGCCGGCCCAGCGCGAGTTGCTCGACGAGGAAGCGGCGAACGCGCTCCGCTTCATGGGCTTCGAGTCTCTCGACGATCCGGAGACGGGGGTCAGCCTGGCGATCCCCACCGCCTTCTTTGACCAGTCGGTCCCCACCGAAGGTGGCACCATTTGGGTCAGTTCGCGGTTCGCAGCCGACCTGGAGACGATCGCGATCCCGACTGCGGATGTCAGCTTCGAGGAGCGCTATGCGCAGCTCAGCGCGAGCACCGCCGGGCGAACGGTCACCTACCGGCTCATGGCCACCAGCTTCTTCATCGTCGCCGGCCGGGTCGATGGCAGGCGGTTCTATTCCCGCCTCCAATGGACGCCGACGGCATCGGTCGGCTTCGAGTTCACCTGGACCCCGCAGCTCACCGCGTTTCAGCGCCTCGCGATCCTGATGTCGAACTCCCTCGCGGTACGGCCGGTGGCAGCGCCTGCACCGGCCTCCTTGGAGGCAGGGCAGCCAGTGGCCCTCGGATCGGGTCAGGGCTCCGGTCCCGGGCTTTCGAACGGAATCGGCGAGTTTCCTCTCATTCATCCGTGAGACGAGCTTTGCCGGCTTGAGAGGCGGTCCAGATCTTCCTGCCGCCCTCAACCAGGCCGGCTCCAGAGCAGGGCTGGGAGCATTCTTGAAGCGCGTGTTCCTGGTCTGCGTGGGCCGAGGCGGCCTCCTGTGTCTCGGCCCACACCCTTTTGGCTGTCGAACTGGCCACTCGTGAAGCGGCTAACGAACGGCCCCCTCCGCCACAATCACGCGGCGGATCGCCTCCCACTCCTCGGGAGGAATGCCGCGGCCCGGAGCGCCGGCCGCCTCCGCGATCATCCGGTCGAGGGCGGCCAGCGCCTCTCCGCCTTCGCGTCTCAACAGCGTGAGGGCGGATAGGACGGCGAGGCCGTCGCAGTCCGTCGCGCCGAATTCCCAGTAGCGTCCGCGCTCGCTGCTCCGCTCGCCGATGCCGCATCGGTTCTCGGGGCCGGTGTCGCGCCAGAACAGCCAGAGGATGTCGGTGAGGGCGGAGGCCTCGCTGTGGAAATAGCCGTGACCCAGCATGTCGCCGCCGAGCGCGGACATCTCGATCGAATCGACCGTGCCGGAGATGAAGATGACGTCGCCGCCCTGGCCGGCTCTGGGGATCGCACCATGCAGCGTCTTTGAGGCTGACAGCGCAACGTCGTTCTCCGAGGCGTAGAGCGTGATCCGCCGCGCGAGCGGCGCGATCGTCGGAGCGATCGCCGCGAAGAGGCCGGCATCGATGTCCGGCGCGGCGAAGATGATCTGCTCGAAGATCGGCTGGTCGAGGCCCGCGGCGACGAGCTGCGTGGCGAGAAGCTCGAGCGCGACGGCGAGCGCCCGGCTGCCCATCGAATGGGCGACGAGGTTGATCCGGCTCGCGCCCGAATTGCCGACCAGCTCCTCGAGGAAGGCCTTCAGCTTGCGCGCGCTCAGCTCGACCGCCGCCTCGTCCGAAAGATAGGCGAGCGTGCGCGCCGCCGACGGCCACGAATAGAGGATCGGCGCGCCGTCGAAATTGAGATCGTAGGTCATCTGCCCGACCAGCTTCGCGGCGTCGGCGAACGAGGAGTTGAAGCCGTGCACGAACACGAAGGCCTCGTCCGACCCGTGGCTCTCGAGGAGCGAGCGCATCGATCCGAACATCTCGTCGGCGGTCAGCGTCTCGACCCGCGTCAGCACGACGTGCCGCTCCGGATTCTCGTTCCAGTCGAAGCGGATCGCCGACGGTGACTCGATCAGCCCCGGCTTGTGGATGCGCGGCACGGTCACGTCGAGCGTGCCGTACTCCGTCGCCCCGCGCTCGCCGCCGTAGAAGTCGTTGGGCCTCAGGCTCCCGGTGCGCGCCCGGTCGGTGGCGAAGAACAAGCGCACGGTGGAGAAGCTGTCGGCCGAAACACCGGCGAACTGGCTCACGGCGACGATGCCGCGCTGGCCCGGACGCTGACCGGCGAGCGTGCATCGGAACGCCTCGTCCTCGGCGGCCCGCCGCTCGCGCGCGCTCTCCTCGGTAAGCCCCAGCGTCGCAAGGACGCCGGCGATGCGATCGTGATCGGCCGCGAGCACGGCGGAGGCGCAGTCGAGATAGCGGGAATCGAGGTCGAGCGCCGTCCGAAAATGCCGGAGGGCCGAGGGCAGGTCGCTCGCCCGTTGGTAGGCATCGCCGGCCGCGGTGTGATAGCCCGGAAGGCCCGGATCGGTCGGCCCGTTCAGTCGCTGGGTGAAGCTCGCGGCGACGGCGAAGGCCTCTCCGGCCTCCGCGAAACGACCTTCGGCGAGATAGAGCGGCGTCAGCTCGTCGATCAGCTCGAGGCGGATCTCCGGTGGATTGGTCTGGTCGCGGATCGCCTCCTCCAGCATCACGATCGCCCTGTCGATCGACCCGGCCGCGACTTCCGCCTCGACGCGCGGCAGGAACAGGAAATCGACCGCCGCCGCCGCCGGCGTTCCCCAAGCAGCGAGCAGCGTCGCCGCAATGGCGACGAAACGACCACCGCGTCCGCGAAAAGGCTGGATCCTCAACATTGCAAGAGCCCCTCGGCTCATCCCCAGAGTGGATTTTGACGCCTCCGCCACATCCCGCGCAAGGCCGAAGCCAGAACCGAGCTATTGCCCGGCCGCGAAGCCCCTACGCAGATGCAGCACTCCTTGTCCCGCGCCGCTGTTCGCGGTCTCATTGCGCACTTGCCCCAGCCGCGCGGCCCGTTAGGGTGCGGCCAGGGTTGGGGATGGCGCACGAGATGCACGAGCCTGTCATCGGGAATGGCGGTACGCGCCGCGGGGACGCGAGGGCCGGTTCGGATCGCGCTTTTGGCGTTACCTTCGCCGTGATCTTTGCCGTGTTGGCGGCGTGGCCGCTTCTCCACGGGGGGTCGCCGCGCTGGTGGCTGCTGGCTCTCGCCGCTGCGCTCCTCGCTATCGCCATCGCAATGCCGAGCTTTCTGGCCGGACCGAACCAGGTTTGGTTCCGGTTCAGCCTGCTTCTCGGAAAAATCGTCTCGCCGGTCATCATCGGAGTCATCTTTTTTGCCGTGGCGACGCCGACCGGACTGATCATGAGGCTGCTGGGGAAGAATCTTCTCTCTTTGAGCAAGCCCGCCGCGCGGCAGAGCTACTGGGTCGACCGCGTTCCGTCGGAGCCATCCGAGCGGTCAATGCGCAATCAGTTCTAGGGGAGGGGGATGGGGTTCTTCCGCGAGTTCGGTCGGTTCATGATGAGCCGCAAGAAATACTGGATGCTGCCGCTCGTCGTGATGCTAGTGCTCATTGGCGGCCTGCTCGTGATCGTTCAGGGCAGCGCCATCGCGCCTTTCATCTACACGCTGTTCTGACCTGGACAGCCAGGTGAGGATCATCGGCCTTTCCGCCTTCTATCATGACAGCGCGGCCGCGCTCCTGGTGGACGGCCGCCTGGTTGCTGCCGTTCAGGAAGAGCGTTTCACCCGGATCAAGCACGACCCGGTTTTTCCGCGCCATGCGCTGGAATACTGCCTGAGCGTGGCCGAGTGCCGGCTGTCGGAGATCGACCTCGTCGTCTTCTACGAGAAGCCGTTCCTCAAGTTCGAACGCATCCTTGAAACCGCGATCGCCTTCGCGCCAAAAGGGCTGCGCACCTTCGCGACCGCGATGCCCATCTGGCTCAAGGAGAAGCTCTTTCAGAAGCGCATGATCTCCGACGAGCTCCGCGCGATCGACCCTGATTTCGAGACGGACGAGCGCCTTCTCTTCAGCGAGCACCATCTCAGTCACGCGGCGAGCGCGTTCTTTCCCTCGCCCTTCGCCGAGGCAGCCGTTCTTACCGTCGACGGCGTCGGCGAGTGGGCAACCACCACCACGGGGATCGGCCGCGGGCGGGAACTCACGATCGAGCGCGAGATCCATTTCCCGCATTCGCTCGGTCTCCTCTATTCGGCCTTCACGTATTACCTCGGCTTCAAGGTGAACTCCGGCGAGTACAAGGTGATGGGGTTGGCGCCCTACGGCCGCCCGACCTTCGCCGGCCGAATCAAGGAGCACCTCATCGACATCAAGGAGGATGGGAGCTTCTGGCTCGACCAGCGCTATTTCGACTATGGCGCCGGTCTGCGCATGACCAACGAGCGCTTCGCTGAGCTCTTCGGCGCCCCGCGTCGGGACCCGGACAAGAACCTTCTCACCGGCTTCCACATGGACCTCGCCGCCTCCCTTCAGGCCGTGCTCGACGAAGTCGTCCTTCTTCTCACCCGCGACCTCCATAGCCGAACCGGGCTTCCCAACCTCTGTCTTGCGGGCGGCGTCGCGCTGAACTGCGTCGCCAACGGCAAGATCCTCCGGGACGGCCGCTTCAAGGAAGTCTGGATCCAGCCCGCCGCCGGCGACGCTGGTGGCGCGGTCGGCGCGGCGTTGGCCGCCTGGCACCTCGATCAGGGCAAGGACCGGACCGCCGGCCGCGACAGCATGACAGGATCCTTCCTTGGTCCCTCCTTCAGCCAAGGGGAGATCGAGTCGCGGCTGACCGGCGCGGGAGCGGTCTGGGAGAGCGCCGACGGGGACGCGGTCGTCGAGCGGACCGCCTCGGCGTTGGCGGACGGGAAGATCGTCGGCTGGTTTCAGGGGCGAATGGAGTTCGGGCCGCGCGCGCTCGGCGCCCGTTCCATCCTCGGCGATCCGCGGTCGCCTGGGATGCAGCGCGACATGAACCTCAAGATCAAATACCGCGAGAGCTTCCGGCCTTTCGCGCCGTCGGTGCTTCGCGAGGACGTCGCGGAGTGGTTCGAGCTCGA
The DNA here is from genome assembly GCA_964402985.1 of uncultured Bauldia sp. GTDB lineage: Bacteria > Pseudomonadota > Alphaproteobacteria > Rhizobiales > Kaistiaceae > JADYYB01. The sequence goes on from CAYOET010000239.1 coordinate 7,170, forward strand.
TTCGGATAGCCCGTACATGCTGATCGTCGCCGACGTACAGTCCAGGAAGAGGCGGGCGATGACCGCCGAGGAGGAGGGGCTCTTCGGGATCGACAAGCTCAACGTCCCGAGGTCGTCAATCCCCGCGGTCACCCACGTCGATTATTCGGCGCGCATTCAGACCGTCGACGAGACGACCAATCCGCGTTTCCACAGCCTGCTCGCTGCCTTCAAGCGGCTCACCGGCGTGCCAGTGCTCGTGAACACCAGCTTCAACGTCCGCGGCGAGCCGATTGTCTGCACGCCGGAGGACGCCTTCCGCTGCTTCATGGGCTCGGACCTCGACCTCCTCGTCTGCGGCGACGCTATGCTCTGGAAGAACGAGCAGCGCGTCGCCCGGCAGGACTACCAGCAGACCTTCGCCCCGGACTAGGCCGGCAATTGGCTAGGGCGCCGGCGGCGCCCCCGACGGCAGCTGGCCGATCATCGCCGCAGCCGGAGTAGCGCAATCGGCATCGCTTTCCTGGTCGCCCATCCGCTGGAAGAGGAAGTTCCCGAGCGCCGTGTAGCCGGCTTGGTTGAAGTGGACCCAGTCGTCAGGCCCGTGGACCAATTCGTTCGCGGCGGCGGCGCGGATTGCGGGGCGCGAGTCGATGAACCGGATGCCGGTCCGCAGCGTGGCATCGCGAATCAAGGCGCACGTCGCATCGCTCGCACCGAAGAGGCCGGCGACCGGCGCCGAGACATCCTCGCCGCGGTAGTGGAGCGTCACCTCGTTGCCGAGGTAGCGGTAGGAAACGACCGGTGACGGGAGGTAGACGATCGTGAGGCGCGTCGCGGGAAGCCTCTCCTTCAGCCAGCGGAGAGACTGTTCGAAAACGTCGACTCCCACTGCGATCTCCGACGGCGTCTGAAGAACCGGGGGCACCGGCAACACCTTCGTCACCCGCGTTGGGACGCCTGCGATGAGGACCTCGCTGCCGTCCGCTTCCCACGGCCCGTTGCTGGGCCGCTTGGCTCCGAAGACGGTCTCGAAGCCAACACGACCGAGAGCGTAGATCGCGTCGCCAAAGTCGCCGATGCAGGCGACGCTCGAGATCCGCCCGTAGTCGTCGCGCAGGAAGCGACCGATGGCTGAACTCAGCTCTGGATCGTCGAGCCCCACAGCGACCTGGTTCCGGACAAATCCGAGGTTGTCCGAAATGTCGTTCGCTTCGTAGAAGTAGATGAAGGCTTCCACGGGGTCCGAAATGCCGGTGAGACGGGCGCACCCGCCTGAACCAAGGGCTCGCGTCGGCAACCAGACCATGCTCTGCGCACTCGACGCGCTGCCTTGCCCGAAGCTCACGACATCGCGGCCGCTGAGATCGTGGAGAACATGCGCTGCGCTGTAGCTTGAGCCGGGCACCCTTGCCATGCTCGCCATCCAGTCGCCGACACCCTCCGCGTACGAATCGCCAAGGATGGCGACGTAGTTCTGGGGGACCCGTCCGGCCTTGGAGCTTTGCGCTAGGACCCGCAGCGCAACCGGCATGCTGCGCATGACAGCCGGGGCGACCTGAGGTGACAAGCGGAACATCACCGCCGAGGCGATCAAGTACGCAATTATCAAGGTGACCAACGTGATGGTCAGGTTGATCAAAATCGACCGAAGCTTCTTACCCACGCACGCCCCCCAAGTTGGCCCCTAGCTGACCTAGCCAGCCCGACTTACAGAAGGCAACACACCCTTATCGGTTGCGTCCACCGGTCGGCGCATCCAGCGAGGAGTGCTCCGGTTACCAGCGCAGCGGCATCCGGCTCCGGGCCTGTCGACCCGAGCCGGCGGAAACGGTAGGCTACGGGGGGGCGCATTTTGGGGTCGGGGGGTGATGGAGCGTTCGTTTCACGCGCTGATCGGCCGGGTCGTGGCGGTGGCACTGGGCCTGACCGCCTGCCTCTTCGGCCATTCGCCCGCCGAGGCGGGGCCGCGCGTCGCGTTGGTCATCGGCAACGGCGCTTACACCGGCGCGGCGGCGCTCGCCAATCCGGTGCGCGACGCCGAGGCCATCGCCGCTTCGCTCGCCGCGCTCGGCTTCGAGGTCCACACCGCGGCCGACGTCGACCACCGCGCCACGATCGCGGCGATCGACGCGTTCAGCGAGCGCATCAACGGCGCCGAGATCGCGCTTCTCTTCTTCGCCGGGCACGGCATCCAGCTCGGCGGGCAGAACTTCCTTCTCCCGACCGACGTTTCGGTCGAGAGCGAACGCGCGCTCCGCTACAGCTCGCTGGATATCCAGGAAGTCGTCGCCGAGATGGAGCGGCGCGCCGATGTGAGCATCGTGATCCTCGATGCTTGCCGCGACAATCCTTTCGTCGACGTCCTCGTCCGCTCTGTCGCGACTCGCACCGCGAGCGTCGAGCGCGGGCTCGGCCCCCTGAGCCTGACCGGGCGGGGCGCTCTGATCGCCTACGCCGCCTCGTCCGGCGCGGTCGCCGCCGACGGCGCCGGCGAGCACAGCCCCTTTGCCAACGCACTCCTCGCCGAGATCGCCGCCCCGAACGTCGAGGTCGGCCTCATGTTTCGCCGCGTGGCGCGTCGCGTCCTCGACGAGACCGGCGGCCAGCAGCGGCCCGAGCTTCTCGTGCGCCTGGTCGACGAGGTCTACCTCAACCCGGTTGATCCGTTGCCGGTGTCCCCGCCCGTGGAGCCGCCCCAGATCGTCCAGCTGCCCGCGGGCTCGGTACAGGTGGTGAGCCGGTCAGCCGAGATCTTCTTCGGCGACCGCCCGGTCCGCCCCCCGGCCTGGGTGGAGTCGCTCGAGCTGCCGGCTCCCATCGACTGGGAGCCGTCTCCGCCCGCGGCCATCGACGAGCCCGCCGGCCAACCGTCGACCTTTGGCGCCCCCCTCGCGATTCCGATCGCGGCCACCGTCGCGACGCGCATCAGCCCGCGCGGCAACCACGACTGGTTCCGTTTCGCGGTTCCGGCCGCCGGCGAGTTGCACCTCTCGACCGGTACGGTCCCGGCGCAACTCGACCTCTACGCGCGGGTCTGGAACGAGGATCACGTCGTCACCGCCGATTGGCAGGGCACGGGCACGCCGGGCGCGACGCTGGATGTCCGCTTCGCGTTGCCCGTGGCGGGGAGCTACTGGATCGAGATCACCGACGGCAACGACAACGAGGAGAGCGCCGAACTCTTCACGCTGGCCGTCGACTTCCAGCCGATCCGCGATCCCTTCGAGCCCAACCGCGCCGCCGGCGAGGCCAGGGGAATCCCGCTTCCCGCGCGCTTCGCGGCCGCGATCTACCCGCGCGGCGACGCCGATTGGTATCGCGTCTGGGTCGCGGAGCCTGGGCGGCTCAGCCTGGAAGCCACCGGCGTCGCCCCGAACCTGGACGTCTACGCCCGAATCTGGAGCGCCAACGCCCAAGTCGTACGCGACTGGGTCGGGCCACCGCGCCCCGGCGGGGATACCCTCCTTGAGGCCGATCTCCCGGCGCCGGGCGTCTACCTGATCGAGGTCAGCGACGGCAATAGCGATGCCGCCTCGATCGACCCGATCGATTTCTCCGTATCCTTCACCGGCGTTCCGGACCCGAGCGAGCCCAACGACAGCTTCGGCCGCGCGCTTCTCGTCGACGCCACCGGCGAACGCCCCGCGGCGATCTTTCCGCGCAACGACGCGGACTGGCTCGCCATCGACGTCGACCACCCCGGCGAACTCAGCCTGCTGGCAACCAATTCGCCGCCCAACCTCGACCTCTATTTGCGGGTGTGGAACGCCGACAAGGTCGTGGTCCGCGACTATTTCGGCCCGCTGCGCACCGGCGGCGACGCCGAGGGCTTCGCCGACCTCCCGCGGCCCGGTCGCTACTTCATCGAGCTCGTCGACGGCAACAACGACGCCTCCAGTCCCGACCTCTTCGATCTCCGTCTCGCCTTCCTCGCCCAGCCCGATCAGTACGAGCCGAACGACGGCTTCGCGGACGCGACGCCGCTCACCCCCGGCGGCTCGATCCTCTTCAACATCCTGCCGCGCGCCGACAGCGACTGGTTCGCGATCGACGCTCCCTCGCCCGGCGAGCTGTCGGTGGTGGTGGACGAAAGCCCAGCTAACCTCGACCTCTATTGGCGCCTCTGGAACAGCAGCCAGGTCGTGGTGCGCGACTGGGTGGCGCCCTACCGCATGGGCGGGGCCGCCGAGGGCGTCGCCGATCTGCCGGCCGCCGGCCTCTACTATCTCGAGGTGACCGACGGCAACAACGATGCCCGCTCGATCGAACCCGCGACCCTGACGACCCGCTTCACCCCTGCGCTCGACGCCTTCGAACCGAACGATACTTTCGGCCGGGCATCGTCGCTCGCGCTGGGCGAGCCCCACACCGCGACCATCCTTCCGCGCGGCGACAACGACTGGTTCCGCCTCGTTGCCGATCGCGCCGGGGAGTTCGTCGTCACGGTCGAGGATGTCGACCCCGAGCTCGACATCTGGATACGCCCCTGGAGCCTCGACGCGGTCGCCGGTCAATGGTTTGGCCCGCCGCGACCGGGCGGCGTGACGGAGGCCCGGTTCACCGTGCCTGGCCCCGGCAGCTACCTCCTCGAGGTCGCCGACGGGAACAACAACGCCCGCTCGGTTGTCCCTTTTACGATCCACGCCGAGCTGCGTTGACCTAGGGCCGATTGGGGGCTCCGCGCGGCAGGCACGCCGGCGCCCTGACACCCGCACTCCCCTCCAATATCGGCTGTTCCCCCTGACCGAGCAGATGCCGCGGATGTTCCGCGAGCGCATCTTAGGTCGGGCGTCGACATCCCGCCCGCCCGCCGGGGAGACTCACTCTACCTCACGTCACGGAGATCGAGGTCCCTCGCAAGGACGTGGGGCGCCGCGGCCAACAGCCGGTAGGCCTCATGGCGCGCCGACGAAGACGAGGGGAGGTTGGCTGGGAAGTGAAAACTGTCCCCGGGCCTTGGTCCGGCGGGTTGAAGCCACTGCAGTAGCCACGAAGTAATCGCCCGGCGGACGCGAATTCGGGGCCGTGGACAGCGAAAGCATTTGAGGAGCGCCGACTATCGATTGCGACGAACGGCGACCGCAGCGGTCAATAGTGGTGTTTCATTTCGATGTCGCGCCGATGCCCTGACTATTTGATCTAGATCGTTGGCAAGAGAGCCTTAGCCGAGAATTGATCGGGATCAAGAACGAAGCGGCGTTCCGGCGTAAGCTGTCACAATAGGCCTATGACCCATCGTTTGGCCGCGTCTGCCTTGGTCGGCACGACCACGCTTCGATCCGGTATTTCCGCCAAGCGCCCGCCGCCGGGCGACAGGAGCAGTTGGTGAAATTCGGACGCTTGTCGGAGGTCAGTTCTCGGAAGGCGATGCTGTGGTTCGTCATAGTAGTCGTGACCGTACTCACGGAGGCGACCTGCATCGCCGGCTTCCAATGGTATGGCGACAAAGTGCTGCGCGACGGGCTCGCGACGACGGCCGAGGTCGCTGCGACAGCTTTCGACGGCCGGGATGTCGCGAAGCTGAACGGTCTTCCCTCGGATGCTACAGAGCACGAGCTAAGTCAGGCGGTTGAGACACTCCGGCTTATCCATTCGGCGATGCCCGAAACGCGCTTCGTCTACCTGCTCGGCCAGCGCCGGGGGGAGATCGTATTTCTGGCGGATGCGACCGCGCCAGAGTCGTCCGACTATTCGGCCCCCGGCGATCCTTATCCCGAGGCTACGCCGGCCCTGAGGCAGTTGCTTCTGGACCGGACATCGGTCGTCGAGGGGCCGGCGTCCGATCAGTGGGGGACTTGGGTTTCAGGACTGGCGTCGATCGAGAATCCGGGGGGTCGCACCGATCTCACCTGGGACGCGCGCGGACGCTTGACGGTGGTCGATGCGCCCTCCGTACACTCGACCTTCCAGTACGACGCCCTCGGCCGGCGGGTCGCGCAAGCGATCAACGGCGAGGGGGTGCAGTACAAATATGATCGCTCGCAGATTCTCCAAGAGCTGCGAGCGACTGGAATCGAGTCCATCGACGCCGGGCCGGCGAT
>CAYOET010000240.1:0-4134 GCA_964402985.1 uncultured Bauldia sp.
GGAAGCCGCCGAAGGTGAGGAGATAGGCGTTGACCACCCAGGCCAGCGCGGATTCGGAGAAGGCGAGATCGACGCGCATCGAGGGCAGGGCGACGTTCACGACCGTGGTGTCGAGGACGATCATCAGGTCGCCGAGGAGAAGGACGACGAGCGCGAGCCAGCGCCGGTCGACGCCGCGCGGCTTGCTCTGGGCGGGGGCGAGGAGCGTGGCCTCCTCGCTGGCGATAGGGGCGTTCATGGGTGTCGCTCCGTAGCGGGGTGGGTCGGTGTGGGGGTCGTTCAGCATCACGACGAGGGGCCCTCGCCTGGATCGACATTTCGCCCGAAGATTTTTTCGAGCTCGATCCGGATCAAATCAAAACATCTACAGAAACAATGAGTTGGCGGAAGCCACGGCGCGGCTAGGTCAACTCTCCGCCCGCAAGGTAAGCGGCCAGGCGTTCGAGGCTGTCTCTGAGGCCCTCATCCCCGTTGGCGATGGCCCGCATGAAGTCGGGGCGGTAGCTGATCACCTTCTCCTCCCAGCTGAGGCGCGTCTTCTCGCCCTCGGCCGCGAAAATGATCGTGGAGAGCGACTCGATGCCCGGTTCGCCGTCCGGGGAGCCCTGGAACGCGTAGGCGGTGAACACCAGTCTCTCGTTCGGCACGACCTCCAGGAATATGCCGGTCATCGTGACCGCGGTGCCGTCTTGTGGCCGCATGTCGATGCGGATCGCGCCGCCCGGCCTGACGTCGAGCGCGCAGATCGGGCTGGTGAATTGCGGCCCCCACCAGCGCGCCATGTGCCGGGGATCGGTCCACGCCCGGTAGACGAGCTCCCGCGGGGCGTCGTAGACGCGCTCGATGCGGAAGACGGGGCGGGGATAGTCGGTCATCGGCAGGTTGAGCATGGCCGTTCGTCTGCAAGAAAGGGGTTCGTGGCGGGGGTGGGTCTAGACCGTCTCGCCACTGGCGAGGTGCGTGCCGAGCCGATCGAAGGTCTGCTTCATCCCTTCCTCCATGCCGGCGATCGCCTCGACGAATTCCGGCTTGTAGGCGGTGATGGTCTGCTCCCAGATCACGCGCGTCTTCTTGCCTTCTGCAATGAAGGTGGCGGTGCTGATCGCCTCGAGCCCCGGTTCGCCGTCCGGCGAGCCGAGGAAGGCGTAGGAGGTGAAGACCAGTTTCTCGTTGGGGATCACCTCGCGGTAGACGCCGGTCATCGGGAACACCGTGCCGTCCGGCGCCTGCATGTCGATACGGATCTTCCCGCCCGGCCGGACGTCGAGCGTCGCGTTGGGGACCGTGAACTGGTTCGGTCCCCACCAGCGGGCGATGTGCTTGGGGTTCGTCCACGCCCGGTAGACGAGTTCGCGCGGCGCATCGAAGACGCGGTCGAGGCGGACGGTGGGCTTGGCGGCGGTGTCGTTCATGGCGATGCTCCTCTCGAGCGAGGATCGGATGGTCTCGAGGTGGCTGCCGAGCCGCTCGAGGGTCTCCGTCCAGCCCTTCTCCATGTTGGCGAGCGCTATCGTCACATCCGGACCATGCTTGGTGAACTCGGAGACGAGGGTGAGGCGGGTGCCGCCGTTCTCGTCGGCGAAGGTGACGGTGGTGCGGTCGGCGAAGCCGCGAACCTCGGTGGCGAAGACGATCCGCTCCGGCCGCACGACATCGATGAACGAGCCGATGGTGGGGTAGGTTGCCCCGTTCGGCGCCCGCATCTCGAGGCGGAGAATGCCCCCCGGCCGAAGCTCGATCTCGCAGACCGGTACGGTGAACCCGCGCGGCCCGTACCACGCGGCGAAATGCTCCGGCTCGCTCCACATCTTGAAGACGAGATCGCGCCGCGCGGCGAGGTGGCGCGTGAGCGTGATGCGCGGACGGGTTTGCGCTTCAGCCATCGTTGGGCTCCTTGGCCTGGATTTCGCGGAGGTAGTCGCCGAGGCGGTCGAGGCGGTCCTCCCACATGCGGCGATAGTCATCGAGCCATTCATCGACGCGCTTGAGGGTTTGCGGCTCGATCCGGCAGGGGCGCCACTGGGCCTCCTTGCCGCGCGCGATCAGCCCGCCCCGCTCAAGCACCTTGAGGTGTTTGGAGACCGCCTGGAGGCTCATGTCGAAGGGTTCGGCGAGCTCCTTCACGGTCGCTTCGCCCGTCACGAGGCGGGCGAGGATCGCGCGCCTTGTCGGATCTGCGAGGGCGAGGAAGGTGTCGCTGAGGCTGTCGCGCATCTCGCAACCGTTCGGTTGATCAACTGATGCGATGATTACCGCCGCTCGAGGGGCGTTGTCAACCGGGTTGTTGAATAGCGGCGGCGATGCAGTGGCTAGCGATGCAGCCGGTTCGCCCGGCGGCCGGAGCCATGCTAATCCTGCGCCCCCGCCACCAGCGAAGCCGCAGTTTTGGGCGCCGAGGCGGGGCCCTATTTAACGGGCGTCCGCCACACTCGCGGGCTCACGGAAAGGAAGCCGAGCATCGTGTCGACTGTTCCCAAAGGCCGCCGCGTCACCGCCCTCGACATCCGGTCGCGGAAGGGCGGCGATCCGATCGTCGCGCTGACCTCGTACCACGCGCACACGGCGCGGATCATCGACCCGTTCGTCGACTTCATCCTGGTCGGCGACTCGCTCGGCATGGTGATGCACGGTTTCGAGACCACCATCCCGGTCACGCTCGAGATGATGATCATGCAGGGCCAGGCGGTGATGCGCGGCTCGAAGCGCGCGCTGGTCGTGGTCGACCTGCCGTTCGGGTCCTACGAGGAGAGTCCCGCGGCTGCCTTCAGAGCCGCCTCGCGCGTCCTCAAGGAGACCGGCTGCGGGGCGATCAAGCTCGAGGGCGGCCGGCGCATGGCGGAGACCATCCGCTTCCTGGTCGAGCGCGGCATCCCGGTGATGGGCCATGTCGGCCTGACGCCGCAGTCGGTGAACACGATCGGCGGCTTCAAGGTGCAGGGCAAGGAGGATTCCAACGCCTTCGCCATCCGCCGCGACGCCGAAGCGGTCGCCGAGTCGGGCGCCTTTGCGATGGTGGTCGAGGCGGTGGTCGAGCCGCTCGCCCGCGAGATCACCAAGTCGGTCGCCATCCCGACCATCGGCATCGGCGCCTCGCCCGAGTGCGACGGGCAGATCCTGGTGCTCGAGGACATGCTCGGCCTGTCGAGCTGGGTGCCGAAGTTCGTCCACCGCTACGGCACGCTCGCCGGGCATATCGAGGAGTCGGTCAAGGCCTACGCGGCCGACGTCAAGACGCGCGCGTTCCCGGCCGCCGAGAACACCTACGCCGCCAAAGCTCCGGCCGACAAGTCGCGAAAGCGCTCCGGCACGTAGGTTTTCCGGGTTTCGCCGGCGGGAATCGCGTTTGCATGGCCGGGATGGCGCAGATATACCGTTCGCCCTCAGCCTGAACCCGCCTGGAACCCTAGATGTCGGACGTATTCAAAGAGGTCGACGAGGACCTTCGCCGCGACCAGTTGAAGACCATCTGGGAGCGCTTCGGCGCCTATATCATCGCCGTCGCGGTGCTGATCGTGGTGGCGACCGCCGGCTACCGGTTCTGGGTCTACTGGCAGGACCAGAAGGCGCAGCGCGAGGGCGACCGCTTCCTCGAGGCGATGACCGCCGTCCAGGCCGGCCGCATCAGCGAGGGGATCTCCGGCTACGAGGCGATCGCGGCCGATGGCGGCGCCTATGGCGCGCTCGCCCGCATCCAGGCGGCGATCGCGAAATCGCAGTCCGGTCTGCCGGGCGCGGCGGCGTCGGAGCTCGACGCGGTGGCGGCCGACCCAACGGTTCCGGCCGCGCTCCGCGACATCGCGCGGCTGCGAGCGGGGCTGCTCGTGGTCGACGTGGCCGACTTCGCCGCGATGCAGGCGCGGCTCGAACCGCTCGCCGCGGTGGGCGCCCCGTTCCGCCATTCGGCGCGCGAACTCCTTGGCCTCTCCGCATGGCGGAACGGCGACATCGAGACCGCGCGCACCTATTTCGAACAGATCGCGGCCGACACCGGCGTGCCGCAGGGGATCTCCCAGCGCGCCGACATGATGCTCGCGCTCATCCGCGCCCGCACCGACCAGGCCACGATCGCCGAGCCGGCGCCGGCGCCCGCGCTGCCGACCGAGCTGCCGGGCTTCGCGCTGCCGGGCGGACAGC
>CAYOET010000241.1:0-2377 GCA_964402985.1 uncultured Bauldia sp.
TCCACCGAAGCGAGGCGGTCGAGGCGGACGAGCGGGGTGTCGCCGACCGTCTCGGTGATGGAGTCGTAGATGCGGCCGCGGCCGGGGTTGTGGTCAGGCATTGTCGTTCCTCATGGCTGCGGTCGGCGGTTACCAGTCGGGCTGTGCGCCCCCCCTCCCGACACCCCCGGAAACGGCGGTTTCGACCTCCCCTCGAGGGGGGAGGTTGAGCGGGGGATCGATCGGCCGGCCTAGCGGCCCGTCGAGCCGAAGCCGCCGCTGCCGCGGGGCGTCGGTTCGAGCGTGTCGGTCAATCTAAGCTCGGCGCGGGCGACCGGGGCAATCACCAACTGCGCGATGCGCATCCCTCTTGTCACCCGGAAGGGCGCCAGTCCGTGATTGATCAGCAGGACCTGGACCTCGCCGCGATAGTCGGAATCGATGGTGCCGGGGCTGTTAAGAACGGTGACGCCGTGATCTCGCGCGAGGCCGGAACGCGGGCGGACCTGGCCTTCGTGGCCCTCAGGAATGGCGAGGAGGAGGCCGGTGGGGATGAGGGCGCGGCCGCCCGGCGCTATCTCGACCGGCGCGTCGGCGGGGACGGCGGCGGAAAGGTCGAGGCCGGCGGCGCCCTCGGTCTTGTACGAGGGAAGTTCAAGGCCGTCGGCATGCGGCAGGCGGTCGATCTTGAGGGAGACCGGGGTCATTCGGCGGCTTCCTTCACGGGAACGAGCGCGGCGGCGATGCGCTCGACGAGGCGGGCGGCGACTTCCTCCTTGGGGAGGGTCGGCCAGGTCTCGACGCCGGACCCGGTGACCAGATGCACGGTGTTGTCCTCCTGGCCCATGCCCTTCCCGCCCGAGACATCGTTGGCGAGGATCCAGTCGGCGGCCTTGCGGCGCCGCTTGGCCGTCGCGTTGGCGATGAGATCGTCGGTCTCGGCCGCGAAGCCGATGACGAGGCCGGGGCGGCCCGTCTTCAGATGCGCGATGGTGGAGAGGATATCCGGGTTTTCGGCGAGAGCTAGGCGCGGCGGGCCGGCAGCGCCCTTCTTGATCTTGCCGGAGGCGGGGGTGGCCGCACGCCAGTCGGCCACGGCGGCTGCCATGATCGCGACGTCGGCGGGCAATGCGCGCTCGACGGCGGCCAGCATTTCGAGCGCGGTCTCGACGCGGATGATTTCGACCCCGGGCGGGTCGGGAATCGAGACAGGGCCGCTGACGAGGGTGACGCGGGCGCCGGCTTCCGCCGCGGCGGCGGCGATGGCGTGGCCCTGCTTGCCGGACGAGCGGTTGGCGAGATAGCGCACCGGGTCGAGCGGCTCGTGGGTGGGGCCGGAGGTGACGAGGACGTGACGGCCGGCGAGCGGCATTGCGCGAGGCGTCAGGATCGCCGCGGCAGCCGCCGCGATCTCGAGCGGCTCCGCCATGCGGCCGATCCCGGCTTCGCCGGACTCGGCCATCTCGCCCGCGTTGGGGCCGACGAAGATCGCGCCGTCGGCCGCCAGGGTGGCGACCCCCCGCCGGGTCGCAGGGTGGTCCCACATCGCGGGGTTCATCGCCGGGGCGAGGAGGATTTGCGCACGGGTGGCGAGGAGGACGGCGCCGGCGAGGTCGTCGGCAATGCCGGTGGCCATCTTCGCCAGGCGATCGGCGGTGGCCGGCGCGACGATGACGAGGTCGGCCTCGCGGGCGAGGCGGATGTGGCCGATGTCGTGCTCCTCCTCGCGGGCGAAGAGCTCGGTGAAAACCGTGCCGCCGGTCAGCGCGCCGACCGAGAGCGGGGTGACGAATTCCTGCGCGGCCTTGGTCATGATCGCGCGAACGGTGGCGCCGCGCTCGCGGAGGCGGCGGATTAGGTCGAGGGATTTGTACGCGGCGATGCCGCCGCCGATGATCAGGAGGATGGAGGCGCCGGTGAGGCCGAGGGGGCGGCTTCCGTTGCTCTGCGTCACGTAGGGTGCGCGATGTCGCGCCGAGCCACCCAGCGGTTGGGTTGGAGCGATGGCCGGCATCTGGGCATGAGCCCGATCCTCGACGAGAAGCTCGCGGAGGATGGTGCGGGTCTCGTCCTCCATCGAGCGGCCATTGCGGGCGGCTCGGAGGCGCAGCTTCCGCTTGGTTTCCTCATCGAGCTGGCGGACGGTGAGACTAGCCATGCCTGCAATGTATGCACGTGGTGACCGCATTGCAATCATCATGGCTGACGAGCAAGGTGGCACGAACGTGGTGCGTCCTTCGAGGCTGCCTCCGGCAGCACCTCAGGATGAGGAGGTAGGAGCGGTCTGCTCTACCGGGAGAGCTCGCGATCCCGGGCTGCCTCCGGCAGCACCGCAGGATGAGGAAGCCGGAGTAGCTGTCTCGGTGGGAACGGTCCGATGGCTCCACAAGACTCGGAG
>CAYOET010000242.1:0-15393 GCA_964402985.1 uncultured Bauldia sp.
CGGGAGGTCGGCACCGAGGGCAAGCTCGGTGGCCAGGCCGACGTGCGCGGCGTCGGGGGCACCTGGAAGGACCTCACGGACTCCGTGAACTCGATGGCCGGCAACCTGACCAACCAGGTCCGCAACATCGCCGAGGTCACCACCGCCGTCGCCAACGGAGACCTCTCCAAGAAGATCACCGCGGAGGCGCAAGGCGAGATCCTCGAGCTCAAGAGCACGATCAACACCATGGTCGATCAGCTCAACGCCTTCGCCTCGGAGGTGACCCGCGTCGCGCGCGAGGTCGGCACCGAAGGCCGCCTCGGCGGCCAGGCGGCCGTGCCGGGCGTGGCCGGCACCTGGAAGGACCTCACCGATACCGTCAACGTCATGGCCGCCAACCTCACCGAGCAGGTACGCGGCATCGTGAAGGTCGTGACGGCGGTCGCCGACGGCGACCTCGAACAGAACCTCACGGTGAAGTCGAAGGGCGAGGTCGCGGCTCTCGCCGAAACGATCAACAACATCACGCGCACGCTCGCGACCTTCGCGGACCAGGTGACGACGGTCGCGCGCGAGGTCGGCGTCGAGGGCCGCCTCGGCGGCCAGGCCAACGTGCCCGGCGCCGCCGGCACGTGGAAGGACCTCACCGGCAACGTGAACCTGCTCGCTGCCAATCTCACCACCCAGGTCCGCGCCATCGCCGAGGTGGCGACGGCCGTGACCAAGGGCGACCTCACGCGGTCGATCCAGGTCCAAGCGCGCGGCGAGGTCGCCGAGCTCAAGGACAACATCAACACGATGATCGACAACCTCCGTCTGACGACGGAGCGCAACACCGAGCAGGACTGGCTGAAGACCAACCTCGCCAAGTTCACCACGATGCTGCAGGGCCAGCGCGACCTCGCCACCGTCGGCCGGCTCATCCTCAGCGAGCTCGCGCCGCTGGTCAGCGCGCAGCTCGGCGCGATCTACCAGACCGACGTGGACGAGGAACCTCTGCTCCGCCTCCTTGCCGCCTATGCCGACGACCCCGAGGCCAGCTATCGCGCATCGCTCCGCTTCGGCGAAGGGCTGATCGGGCAGGCCGCGGCCGACAAGCGGCGCATCCTTCTCGATGACATGCCGGCACATGCCACGCCGATCGGCTCGGCGCTTTTCAAAGCTTCGCCGAAGAACGTGGTGGTCCTGCCCGTCCTCTTCGAGAACCAGGTGAAGGCGATCATCGAGCTCGCTTCCCTCAGCGACTTCACCGACCTCCAGATCGCCTTCCTCGAGCAGCTCACCTCGAGCATAGGCATCGTTCTCAACTCGATCGAGGCGACGATGCAGACCGAGGGCTTCCTCAAGCAGTCGCAGCAGCTCGCCGGCGAGTTGCAGTCGCAGCAAAGCGAGCTTCAGGCGACCAACGAGCAACTCGAGCAGAAGGCGCAGCAGCTGGCCGAGCGCAACGTTGACGTCGAGCGCAAGAACCAGGAGATCGAACAGGCCCGCCGCGCGCTCGAGGAGAAGGCGACCGAGCTGGCGCTGACCTCGAAGTACAAGTCCGAGTTCCTCGCCAACATGTCCCACGAGCTGCGCACGCCGCTGAACTCGATCCTCATCCTCGGCCAGCAGCTCGCCGACAACCCCGACGGCAATCTCAGCCACAAGCAGGTCGAGTTCGCGCGAACCATCCACGGCGCCGGCTCGGACCTCCTCAACCTTATCAGCGACATCCTCGACCTCTCCAAGATCGAGTCCGGCACGGTCACCGTCGAGGCCGAGGAGATCCTCCTCGAGGACCTCCTCGACATGGTCGGCCGGCCGTTCCGGCACGAGGCCGATACGCGCCAGCTCGGCTTCGAGGCGAAATACGATCCCGCGATCGGCCGGAGCATGGTCACCGACTCCAAGCGCCTCCAGCAGGTGCTCAAGAACCTCCTTTCCAATGCTTTCAAGTTCACCGCCAAGGGCGGCGTCCAGCTCAGCGCCACCCTAGCCAAAAGCGGCTGGAGCGCCGATCACCGGGTGCTGAGCCAGGCCCCCGCGATTGTCGCCTTCGAGGTGACCGACAGCGGCATCGGCATCCCGCCCGAGAAGCAGAAGATCATCTTCGAGGCGTTCCAGCAGGCCGATTCATCGACCAGCCGAAAATACGGCGGGACCGGTCTCGGCCTCGCCATCAGCCGCGAGCTGTCGAATCTTCTCGGCGGCGAGATCCAGCTCAAGAGCACGCCCGGTGCCGGCAGCACCTTCACCTTCTACCTGCCTTTGAAGTACGCCGGCCCGAGCGTTCCGCCGGTGGCCCGGCAGAGCCAGGACGCGGCCCTGGTGCCGGCCCAGATCATCAAGCCGGTCGAGCGGCCGGCCGAGCAGATCGGCGACGACCGGCTCGCCATCGTGCCCGGCGATCCGATCCTCCTCATCGTCGAGGACGACCCGCACTACGCCCGCATTCTGATGCAGCTTGCCCGCGACAACGGCTTCAAGGTGCTGGTCGCGCTGCGCGGCGCCCAGGCCCTCGACCTCGCCAAGCAATATCAGCCCACCGCCGTCTCGCTCGACGTGTTCCTGCCCGACATGCTCGGCTGGACGGTGCTGAGCCAGCTCAAGAAGAACCCGCTCACCCGGCACATCCCGGTGCAGATCGTCACCCTCGACGAGGACCGCCAGCACGGCCTCGCCCGCGGCGCGTTCTCCTTCGTCACCAAACCGGCCACGCCGGAGGGCGTCGGCGAGGCGATCGCCCGCATCAAGCAATATGCGTCGCCGCGGAAGCGCCGGCTCCTCGTGGTCGAGGACAATCCCGCCGAGCAGCTCAGCATCGGCGAACTCCTCGGCCACGACGACATCGAGATCGACACCGCCGATACCGGCGCCGAAGCACTCGAGCGCCTGCGCCGCGAGCCGTTCGACTGCGTGGTGCTCGACCTCCGTCTCCCCGACATGACCGGCTTCGACGTCCTCGATGAAATCGGCTCCGACCCCTCGCTGGCCGACGTGCCGGTCGTCGTGTTCACCGGCCGCGAGCTCTCGGCCGAGGAGGACGCCCAGCTCCACACCATGGCGCGCAGCATCGTCGTCAAGGGCGTCGAGTCGCCCGAGCGCCTCCTCGACGAGACGGCGCTTTTCCTCCACCGCGTCGTCACCAATCTCCCGCCCGAGAAGCAGCGCATGCTTGAGCGGCTCAACAGCTCGGACGAGGACCTCGTCGGCCGCACCGCGCTCCTCGTCGACGACGACCCGCGCAACATCTTCGCCCTCTCGAGCGCGCTCGAGCGCCGGGGCATGAAGGTGCTGACCTCCACCACCGGCAAGGAGGCGATCGAGCTGGTCGAGAACACGCCCGACCTCGCCATTGTCCTCATGGACATCATGATGCCGGAGATGGACGGCTACCAGACGATCGGCGCGATCAGGCAGCGCAGCCAGTTCCGGCGGCTGCCGATTATCGCGCTCACCGCCAAGGCGATGAAGGGCGACCGCGAGAAGTGCCTCGAGGCCGGCGCTTCCGACTATCTCGCCAAGCCCGTCAACACCGAACAGCTCCTCTCGGCGTTGCGCATGTGGCTGCACCGGTAGGTCCCGGGAATGGCCGTAGAACCCGTCAACATCCTCCTGGTCGACGATCAGCCGGCAAAGCTCCTCAGCTACGAGGTGGTGCTGCAGGAGCTCGGCGGCCTCAGTATCCTCAAGGCGACCTCGGCGCGCGACGCGCTCGCGCAGCTCCTCACCGCCGACGTGGCGATCGTCCTCATGGATGTGTCGATGCCCGAGCTCGACGGCTTCCAGCTGGCGGCGATGATCCGCGAGCATCCGCGCTTCCAGCGCACCGCGATCATCTTTGTCTCGGGCATCCACCTCGACCGCGTCGACTTCCTGCGCGGCTACGAGATGGGCGCGGTCGACTATGTCACCGTGCCGGTGATCCCCGAGGTACTGCGCGCCAAGGTCCGCGTCTTCGCCGACCTCTACCGCAAGACCCGGGAGCTCGAGCAGCTCAACCGCCACCTCGAGCAGCGCGTCGCCGAGCGCACTGCCGAGGTGGAGGCCGGGACCGTCCGCCTTCGCGAGAGCGAGCAGCGCCGCTCGCTGGCGCTCGCCGCCGGCCAGATGGGTTCGTGGGACTGGGACGTCCTGGCCGGCGACTGCCACTGGGACGACAACCAGCACCGCATCTTCGGCGTCGACCCTCAGACCTTCGAGGTCACGGCGTTGGCCGTGCGCTCGATCATCCATCCGGAGGACCTTCCGGCGCTCGACTCCCTGTTCGCCGCCTCGGCGGCGGGCGGCCCGCTCACCCACCAGAAGGAGTTCCGTATCGTCCTGCCGAGCGGAGAGATCCGCTGGTGCTTCGGCACTGCCTCCGCGACCCTGACGGCGGAGGGCGCGGTCGCCCGCCTCAGCGGCGTGACCATCGACATCACCGAGCGCAAGCAGGCCGAGGAGCGCCAGGTCCTGCTCGCCCGCGAGGTCGACCACCGCGCCAAGAACGCGCTGGCGCTCGTGCAGACCATCATTCGCCTCTCCCACGCCGACAACATCGCCGACTATGTCGAGGCGGTCGAAGGGCGCATCCAGGCGCTGTCTCGGGCCCACGCGCTTCTCGCCGAGTCGCGCTGGATGGGCGCCGATCTCGCCGGCCTCGTCGCGGACGAACTCGCTCCCTATGTGGGGGAGGGCGGTCGCGTTTCGATCTCGGGACCGCAACTCTTCCTCAAGCCGCGGACGGCGCAGACCCTCGCTCTCGCGCTTCACGAGCTCAGCACCAACGCCGCCAAGTATGGGGCGCTCTCGGTCCAGTCCGGCTCGTTATCGCTTGCCTGGGAGCTGAGCGATGCCGGGCTCGCCATCCGCTGGCTGGAGAGCAACGGTCCGCGGATCGTCCGCCCGCATTCAACCGGCTTTGGCCTGAAGGCGATCGTCGCCAGCATCGAGCGGCAGCTCGACGGCAGCACGGCCTTCGATTGGCGGCCCGGTGGCCTGTCCTGCACGCTGTCGATCCCGCTTCATGAGGTCGACGACGCGCAGCAGTCGGCGCATCAGTCGGCGGCCAGGCCGGCGGGCGGGGAGGGCTCCGCCGTTGTGCCCAAGCGTGTGCTCCTGGTCGAGGACGAGGTCTTCCTCGGCCTCATGATGCACGACATGCTGTCGGGGCTTGGCTGCTCGGTGGTCGGGCCGTTCCGCAGCGTCGCCGAGGCAATGCCGTCGACCACCCGGGACCAGGTCGACTTTGCCGTGCTCGACGTCAATCTCGGCAACGGCCTCGTCTACCCCGTCGCCGAGTCCCTGCAGACGCAGAGCATCCCGTTCGTTTTCGTCACCGGCTACGGCGCCGACAGCATCGACCCGCGCTTTCGCGGCGTCTCAGTCCTCGGCAAGCCGGTCGACGAAACGCTCCTCCGCCGCTTCCTGACCGCCCCCGACGCTGCATCTTGACGTGCGCCTTTTCCCAAAAAAGTAGAGGTTCCTTCTCAGCCTGCCGTTTTGAACGCCGCCGCATCCAATGATTCTGGAACCTTCGCTCCAACCCGCGGTTGAGGGCGTGGGTGGGTTAATCAGGAGTTCCTATGAAACATCTTCTCGGCGCGGCTTCGGCCGTGGCTATGCTTCTTGCGTCCGGTTCGTCTTTCGCTCAGGGCCAGTATCAGGCTCCGGCCGCCGTCCCCGGCGCGGCTCAGGTTCCTGGCGCGATGGCGCCGGCGGCTCCGTCGATGTCCATGCAAGGCGATGCGGCTGCCGACGTTGACGTCGCAACGATCGTCGCCGCGCTTGGCGACGCTCGGGGTGAAATCGGCAAGCTCTCGTCTCTGCCGGTCGACGCCAAGATCCAAATCGTCGACCTCGACACCTATATGCTGCAGGGCGACGCTGCCGCGACCTTGACCCCGGCACTCACCGCGGCCGAAGGCCAGGGCGACGCCCTTCGCAAGGCACTCGAAGCCAACTCCGTCGTGCAGGCGCAGCTCGTGGCCCAGGACATCAGCATCGAAAGCGTCGTCGGCTTCGGTATCGACGGGTCGACGATCCTGGTCTTCACCCAGGGCAGCGTCGAGGGCGCCGGGGCCCCGGCGCCGTCGGCCAATGGCGACGCGGCCATCGGGGCTCCCCCGATGTCTCCGGTTGCACCCTAGTCACTAGGCCCAACCTCAACACTTTCAGGCCCCGCCCTTCGGCGGGGCTTTCTTGTGAGACTGATCATCAGGTCAGCGTGGCGGCTTCGGCAACGCCAAGGTCGGGGGCGGGGGGCGCCGCCGCTGCTCAGGTGCGGCGATGGCAGCGCCCTCAATGACCGCCACAAGCCTGAACGGAAGACAACGAGCGCTTCAGGTTGGGGCCATCCGCCCCATGGTTATTTCGCGTCATCAGGTGGCGACACGAACCCCACCGAGCACAACCGAAACCAGGAGAGCTCCGATGAACCGCACCCTCACCACAATCGCTTCCCTCGCCCTCGTGATGGGCGCTGGCCTCGCTCCGGCCCATGCCGGAAACTCCTTCTGGCTGAACCAGTGGGGCGTCGGCAATGCCGCTGGCTCCGCCCAGTTCGGCAACGGCAACCAGGGTGGCATCCTGCAGTGGGGCGCCGGCAACGCCGCGACCCAGACCCAGAACGGGAACTTCAATCAGGCCGTGACCGGCCAGGCCGGCTTCGGCAACGCCTCCGCCACCGCCCAGTCGGGCAACGGCAACGTCGCCGGGACCGCGCAGATCGGGTTCGGCAATGCCGCGGCGACCAGCCAGACCGGCAACGGCAACATCATGGGCACGATCCAGGTCGGCAACGGCCACACCTCGTCCGCCACGCAGGCCGGAAACGGCAACATCGGCGTCGTGATCCAGGGCCCGTAACGGCCACGGTCTCAGACGAACGCGAAGCGACCCCAGTGGGGTCGCTTCCACTTTCGGAGGCGGTGTTCGGCCGCCGGCTTATCTCCACTCGAGCAGTCCCGGCCAAGGTGATTTTGATCAAATCGCTCGAGAAGGAGAATGCTTCTCATCGCGTGGAGCGGTCCCTCAAGCCCCCGGTGTCGCTGCGGGCGCGGAATTCTCGCGTGTGAACGTGATGGTGACTCGCGTTCCCTTGCCGGGAGCCGATTCGACGCTCAGAGCTGCCTTGGCGTTTTCGCGAAGAGACTGTGCGATGAGCGCGCCCAATTTACCGCGCTCCGGCCATGTAACCCCCGGCGGCAAACCCGCGCCGTCGTCGGCAACCGTCACCCGGCACCCATGGCCGTCGGATGTGCTGTGCAGGGTGATCGTGCCGGCGTCGCGCCCCTTGAACGCGTGCTTGAGCGAGTTGGTGAGCAGCTCATTCACCACCAGGCCGGTGGGCATGGCCACGTCCACTGAGACGGGATAGGCGTCCACCTTGAGATCGAGTGTAATTCCCTCGATCGCTTGCGACCGCATCACGGCGCTCGCGATCTGGCTTAGATAAACTCCGAGATCGACTTCCTGCGTGGCCGCTTCCGGCGACATCGACGCGTAGAGGAGCGTCAGCGCCTCGACTCGTCCGGCAAGACGATCGAGATTGGCGGTCCTCGACCCACTGGCCACCTGCCGGCCCTCAAGGCGGATGAGGGCAACGATCATTTGCAGGTTGTTCTTGACGCGGTGCTGGATCTCTCGGAGCTGCGTTTCCTTTTCCTCGGCCAGCTTCTCCAGTTCAGCTTTGTCCGCGTCTTGGCGGGCGCTGATGTCGACCAAGGCGATCAGTCTGAAGGCCGGGGCGCCGTCATCGCCCTCGATGAGATTGGAGTAGACCTCGACGACCGCGGGAGGCTGCGGCTCCCGCTCGATCCGGAACACGCCGACACGGTCGGCCGGATCGAGGATCGCGTCGCCCAAGGTGCGGCCAGTCGCTTCCTCTTGGCCCGCCAGCACCGCCCAAGGCCGGCCCTCGATGTCAACCGCTGGTCGTCCGGTCAGTTTCTCAAACTCTGGGTTGGCGTACGCGATCTGCTCGCTGCCCATGAGCTCCGACACGGCAATGGCAATGGGGATGTGGTCGAGGAAGCGCCGGAAAGGCTCACTCTTAAGAGCGCCGGCGAGGTCGGGAGTCGCCAACACATCGCCTAGAGGGGTGCCGCCGTCCTGATCCACGCTCACTTCGGGCACCCTGATTTCCTCCAGCAGTCCGCGCCGTGGGACCTAGCCCGGCAAATTCTATCCGCAAACGCCGACGCTCACCCACGCCATAATGTCATCGGCGACTTTCGAGCGATCGGCCGCGATCGGCTGGATCACTTTGCAGGCACGACGATGGCGGAGCGGTTTGCTCACTCCCGCCGCCGATACCTGTAAACGAACGCGCTGGCGAGCCTTCCGTGCTTGCCGGGACTGGTGAACATCATGGAACGCCTCGATTTGCGGTCGGTCGCGGAAAAGCCGCGGCTTTCAAACAGTACGACGAGGGGTCGGCACACCGCCGATCCGGGAGGCGAAGCAGGCACCCTTCGACCTCCCTAAAGGAGGGCGTTGTCCGATGGCCGGTCCGGGACAACCCTCAGCCTGACGGCCAACCTTCGAGAGACGATCGAGCTCGAACCAGCGCCGATATGAGCGAGTTCAGCCTGGGGAGTCGGCCGATGACCACCGAAGTGAAACGCTTCACCGAGGCTTACGCAACGATGACGGTGGCGGCCTATGAGCCGCTCATCCTGCGCTGGATCTCCCGGCTGGGCATACGTTTCATCTCGAACGCCGCCGCCAATCGTCTCCCGAAAGCTCTCGCGGTCAAATTCGATGGCAAGTCACCGGCGGGTTTCGCCTTAAGCCAGACCACTCGAAAGCCGGTACCGCGCGAGGTCAAGTACGCGGTCGACGCCGATATTCCATACGTGCCGATCGATGTGCACGGTCGCGCCGTCAACCCCGGAGCCGCCAAAAGGATCGAGGTTCCCGGGTTTCCAAATGCGGTGGCGTTCGGCGCCGACGTCTATCTCAATGGATACTCGGCGACCGAACCTGCACAGCTGTCGAGGGAGGCGGCCGCGACCGATGCGGCTGGCCTCCGGCTGGCGCAAGCGAACGCGCGGGCCGACGCGGTGCTACAGGGCCTCACCGCTATCCCGCTGACCGTCGCCGGTCGTCTCGGGGTGCAGCAGCCGGACTTCGACTTCATCGCCACCCGCGACACGCTACAGCTTAACCTCACCAAGGCGGCGATGGAGTGGGCGGCCAACCCGGACAAAGACCTTCTCGACCTGATGACGGCGGGCACGAATGTCGGCGGAGCGCTGCTGCCACATCTGTGGCCGGGGGCGATCAGTATCCACGAGGCGCTCTCGCCGATCGGCATCGCGCATTACTACCGGCAGCTCTACTTCAACAAGGAGGAGGGGGTCGGCCCGATCGAGCAGGCGTTCACCATCGCCCCGATGGAGACGCTCGAGATCATCTACCAGACCGTCCGGAAGCAGATTCACGAGGAGATCCTCGAGCAGGGACTCGAGGTGGTGAGCGAGGCCGCAGTCGAGGAAAAGAACCTCGACGAGGTTTCCGACAAGGTCTCCTCGATGGTTCAGCAGGACATCTCGGCGTCGATGTCCGCGAACGCCTCGGGCGGGGTCGGCGTATGGCAGGTCGGGGCATCGGCCTCGGCGAGCTTCAGCACCAGCTCCCAGCGCAGCCGCGAGTACTCCACACGTCGGCTGAAGGAGGTGACCAAGCGAGCCTCCGAGCGGATCACCAAGAGCTTCACCCTAACGACCCGCCAGGTCTCGGAGGTCACCGAGTCGACCACCACGCGCCGGGTCATCCGCAACGAAGGTCCCCAGCCTGTCAGCTATGGCCTCCGGCGCGTGTTGCGCCGGGTGAACGTGAAGGTTCAGGACCTCGGCCCGAGACTGGTCTGGCAGATCTATGTGCGCGATCCGGGGCGGGGGCTCGCCCGCAGCCGCTTCGTGCATTTCCGCGAGACCGGCCCGATCGTCGTCCCCGACATACCGCCGGGCGTGCCGCCTCGCCCGAGCGGCGGGGTCGAGTCGGAGTCGACCTCCACCAACATCAAATGGCACGCGGGTCGCGGGAAATACTACGTGACCATCGTCATCAAGCCGGGCGGCGATCGTGTCGTCTCGGGCGTCCGCATCGAAAGCATCACCGACCTCGAAGGCGGGGGTAAGGACGACCTCGCCCCTTCGCCCAACAACGAGTTCGACTTCGGATCGACCTGGGATCCCGCGACGCGCACGTTCACTGCCAATATCGGGATTCTCCCCGGCGACGGCACGTCGGTCCAGGTCGCCTACACCTATACCTGGGAACCCTCGGAGAGCGTGCTGGCGGCGTGGGAAGCGCTGCGGCAGGCGGCGGTCGCAACGCTCACCGAGCAGGCTCTCACTGAGCAGTTCGAACGCAACAAGGCGCTGATCACCGAGAAGAGCAGGACCAAGAGCCGGCCCGCGAACGACCTCAGGCGCGAGGAGCGCTACGAGGTGATGAACCGCATGGTCAGCTACCTCTTCGGGCGCGGCGACGACCCGAGCGAGCCGACCCCGCTCGAGATCGAGTACTTCCACCGCCACTTCGACATCGACGGGATCTTCACCTACACGCATCCTTCGTGGTGGAAGCCGCGCCACTCGTCGAAAGGGATGGGGCTCGAGCGCGACGCTTACGAGATCACCGCCGAGAGCGAGCCGGCGCCCTTGGGCAGTTCCCTCGGCTGGCTCATCCAGCTCGACGGTGACCGGCGCCGCAACGAATTCCTGAACAGCCCGTGGGCGCGCATCTGTATGCCGATCCGCCCTGGCCGGGAGCGCGAGGCAGTGCTGTGGCTGGCCAAGCACCTCGAGGGGGAGGTGGGCTACAACTCCAGCTCCGGGCCTTTGGCCGATCTTCTCAAGGACATCGAAGGCTACCGGACCCGGGAAGGCAATTTGGGCCTCAACGGCGCCGACTACATCACGGTCGACTCGACGCCGGGGGCGCCGGCAGATCCGGCCGAGCCGGAGGGGGTCTATCCGCTGCTCGACCAGTTCGACGTCACGATGCCCACCGACGGGTTCGTCTACGACGAGCTCAAGGTGATCTTTCCCTAGCTCGCCGGCCGATGGAACAGATCTTCATCGCTCAGGGCATCCAGATCCGGGACGCCCTGCAGGGCAAGTTCCTGCAGGACTTCCTGGCGGCGAACTGCGACGCCAAGAAGGGGTCGGTGTGGACCTACCCGAAGGGCAAGGGCTCGGCGGCCACGCATGAGGTGCGCGTCCTCTACACCCAGGCGGAGTTCGGCAAGGCCCTCAACACGACCGATGCCCTCGTCGTCTACGAGGGCCATTCGCGGTTTGGGCAGGGACCGGCGTTCGGGCCCGCCGGCATTCCGAAGATCCCCGACAGCGCCACGTTTCCGGTTAACCCGTGGGGCGTGCACTTCCGGATGGGCTATGAGGCAACCGACACCGAGTGCGTAGCAGATCTGATGGGGCACTCGGTCACCCCGACCGAATACGACCTCCCCAGCGCGCCGGCGAAGGCCTTCCTGCCCGACTCCTTGGTCAGCGCCGCCAAGACCGCGAAGGCGCAGGCCAAGGCTATCAGCAGCTCGAAGGTGAAGCCGAAGGCGGTTTGCGGAACCAACGGCGCCTGGCGCCTGTTCGACAGCTGCGAGCCGACCCTCGCGACCCAGGCGACGACGCGCGGTGACGTGCCGCTCAAGGGCCGCCACTACTATTCTCGTACCAAGACCGAGTTCGCGACCGCTGTGGCCGTGGGGTCGGCCGACCTCGACGCTTCGCTCCTCGCCTGCAACCTCCTCTTCGTTTCCGCCTGCTCGAGCCACGTCCATTTCTACAAGGCCTTGAAGAACCGCCGTAAGGCGCTGAACTCGCAGTGCCGCTTCCTGTTAACCGCGCAGTTATGCGCGGCCGCGCACGCGACCACCTTCCTCGAGCAGGTTCTGGTCAAAGGTCACGACCCCAAGAGTCGCGCCGGCATGAGGGCTCTCCTCAAGGCGCTCAACGGCGTCCGGATGTCGGGCGCGGTGGGCGTGTATTGACCTGATATGGCGATCGCTCCGCAACTCTTGGCACAGGCGCTGCGCACGCCGAGAACGGAGGACGTGACCCAATCGCCAATCGTGCGGCTGCTGATCCTGAATGACCCCACCAACGCTCTCGACCTGGTGCCGGCCCTGGAGCGGCCCCTGAGCCTCGAGGCCTACAACGCTCGGCGCATCCTTTGTCAGTTCGACGGGGACGCCGCTCCGAGCCTCCTTGCTGCCTTGGTCGACGCGGGCGCGGTGGCGCGACAGGATGGCCTCGAAGTTCTCTGGTCGATGCTAGCGGTCGAAGACCGCCGGCGCAGGGGCGAGCTGCTTTCAATGGGGCAGGCGGGGCTGAGAGCGTTCCTGGAGGATGCGAGGCCGATGGTCGACGATCTGCCCGACTACGTCGAGCGCGACTTTCGCGGGCGCATTTGCGATCTGGCGTTCATCCTCGTCCGACAGCTGATGAGCCCCGACTACGACCAGTCGTACTTCCGGTCACTCGATGCCGAGGGGCGGGACCGCGAGATTGCCGCCCTGCGGCGCGGCGGACCTGCGGTGTGACCTCCGACCTAGCGCCTTGGGTTCGTTCTGCCACAACACAGATCACGCAGATCGAGACGGGGCATCGGAAGGCCGACTAAGCTTGAGCTTTGCAGTTGGGCGGTCAGTCTTCGCGTCTCCTCTCGACGGATCGCATCGAGACGATCATCCCCCGCATCACCCGGGATGCGGAGGCGGACAAGGACTTGCCCGCCCAGTTGACGGCTCGCCTCAAGCGTTTCCGGAACGACGTCGGTCACGGCAATGGGCGCGAGTCTCGCCGCGTGTTGGCTGTCGACGGCCTGCGCTTGCACCGCAAGGTTCGGCCAAGCGCCGCGGGCAGCAAGGACCATTGGTCTGAGCGGCTCACGGCGCACATCCGCGCATAGCGTGCCTTCCAAATCCCCCGCACCGGCGCATTGCAGGCGGCTCGCGGCTTGAATCTACGGACGAGGGAAAACGGCTCGGTTTGCTGCTGCCCCTGTGACGGGGATCACAGACGTCCGAATAACTCGCAATCAACTCTGGAAACCGGGGAGAGGCTTTTGACATGAGGTTGATCTCGAAGCCGATCGCACCGGAGGACACCGGGCAACCCATTCGGGCAATCCCAAGGAGGAACCATGCGCAAGTTTGCCTCGCTATTTGGCTTCATCGGTCTCGCCGCGTTTAGTCTAGCTGCACCATCGAGCGCTCAGGATGTCGTTCGAGTAGGGACATCGAGTGCGGGCCCAGGCGCTTCAGGAAATCCGTTCGCGATGTCGACTTCAAGCGAAGCCACCAGCGCCGATCTCGGCGAAGCCGTTTCCCTCCTCGACTAGAAAGAGGGCGTCCATTCCCTTCTCGGTCGCGAACCTGGGCCCGTCCCGTTCGCCGAGGACCGTTAGCGCCGTTGCCCAGGCGTCGGCGAGCAGGCACTCGCCATGGACGACGGTAACCGAGGCGAGGCGGTTGACGACGGGAAACCCGCTTCGCGGATTGATCGTGTGCGAGACCTCACCGCCCTTCCAGTGCCGCCGATGGCGGTACCGGCCGGACGTAGCCACCGCCACGTCGTTCACCTCCAGGACGCCGGCAGTGCTCCGGGCGGAGGGCTCGGGACGCTCGACCGCGACGGTCCACGGCGCTCCGCCCGGCTTCCGGCCGCGCGAGCGCAATTCGCCGTCGATCGACACGAGGTAGTCGCTGATCCCATGACCGTCGAGGACGCCAGCCAGCGCGTCGACGCCATAGCCCTTGGCGATGCCGCCAAGGTCGAGTGAGACTGCTGTCTCCTTGCGCATGCGACCCGCGGTGCGATCCAGCGCAATTGCCTCGTGCGCCGGCGCAACGCGTTCGAGCGCAGCGATGCGCGAGGGATCTGGCGTGTGTCCGGCGGGACCGAACCCCCAAGCGTCGACGGAAGCGCCGACCCCGATATCGAAGGCGCCGCCGGAGGCTATCGCGACGGCGAATGCCGCCTCGATCACGAGAAGGAGTTCGGCGGGTGCCCGGACCCATTTGCCGACCGGAGCTGCGTTGAAGCGGCAGAGGTCGGAGTCCGGCTTCCAGGTCGACATCTGGCGGTCGACCCGGTCTGCGGCGGCCTGAAGGTCCGCCGCGAGCGTCGGGCGGCCAAGTCTTCCGTAGAAGACGACGGCGAAGCGGGTCCCCATCGTGGGGCCATTCAAGACCCGGCGCATCTGCGCGTCAGTAGATGTCTTCAAGGTAGCGTCCTTCTGCCTTGAGCGCGGCCACGCTGATCCCCAGAGGAGCGACGATCGCGTCGATTGCCGCCTTGACGCCGTCCGCCATCTCCTTGCCGCCGCAGACCAGGACCTGCGCGCCTCGCGCTAGCACTTCGCGGAGGGCCGGCGCGTCGTTGCTGATCCTGTCCTGCACATAGGTGCCCCCGACGACGCGGGAGAACGCGGTCACGAGACGCGTTAGGCGGCCCTCGCGCTGCAGATCGGAGAGGGTCTGCCGGTAGAGGAAGTCCGACCCGGGATCGCGTCCGCCCCAATAAAGGTACATGGGCCTGCCACGGACGTTGCGGGCGAGAAAGCCGACCAGTGGGGCGATTCCCGTGCCGGCTCCGATCAGGATGATGGGCCTCCGTCCGCGTTGGGGACGGAAGTCCGGGTTGCGCCGGACGAAGATTTCGGCTGGCTCCCCGATGGCGAGGCCGTGCAGGAACTCCGAGCAAAGCCCGCCCGGCTGCTTTCGCACGCAGATTTCTACGTAGCCGTCGGCGGAAGAGGAGGCGAGCGAGTAGTAGCGCGGGACCGTGGTGCCGGGCGGAACGACGCCGACGAGATCGCCGGGCGCGAAGCGGCCAAGAGCGCTCCTCGCACCTGTGAGCCTTGCAGGGATGCTGGGCGCAGTCGGCAGAGCGAAGCGGAGCACCGCCGTCGGGGCCTGCACCTCGATGCCATAATCGGTGCGCGCCACCAGAGCGAGAGCTTGCGTCCGCGGCCGGTCGGGGCAGTGGACGAGGCGGAGCGGGGTGCCGATGACCGCGCCGGTCTCGGCGCCCCACCGCTCGAAGGCCTGGGGCGACTGGCGATCGATCGTCGCCGTCGTCCGGAGCGGCACCCAGCCCCGCTCCCGGAGTGCGGTCTCGACTGTGCCGGCATACCGGCAGAAGTTCGGAAAGCTCCGGTCCCCGAAGCCGAGGACCGCGAACGCCGGCGCGCGCTCGCCCCGAAACCGCTCGAGCTTTTCGAGGAACCGGCTGGCCGACGACGGCGCCGTGCCGTCGCCGTAGGTCGCCGTGAGGACGAAGAGCCGGGCGGCGCGGGGGTAGCTCGTGGCGAGGCTGTTCATCGCCGCGGTGTGGACCTTGTGGCGCGCTGCGGTGAGGGCGTCGTGCAGCGTTCCGGCGAACCCCCAGGTCGAGTTGCCCTCGCTGCCGACGA
>CAYOET010000243.1:0-3324 GCA_964402985.1 uncultured Bauldia sp.
AGCTGCTCGGCCGAGGCCTCGCACCTTCGATCTCCCCTCGAGGGCGAGGTTATTCGTTCGGTGGCGCTTATGGCTGATATCGCGAACCCGGTCGGCTCGGGCGTCACGCCGGGCGGCGCCCTGCGCGAGGTCGCGGCGCGGCTCGCGCGGCCGGCGGAGATCGTGGTCATCCCGCTCGTCGCCTTCGCGGCCGGGCTGGTCCTCTTCGGGCTGTTCATCGCGCTCTTCGGCAAGAACCCGCTCGAGCTCTACGGGCTGATGGTTCGTGGAGCGTTCGGGACGTGGTTCTCCGTGCAGCAGAGCCTCGCGCGTGCGGCGCCCCTCCTTCTCGCTGCCCTCTGTGTCGCGCTGCCTGCGCGGCTCGGCCTCGTCATCATCGGCGGAGAGGGCGCGATCGTCCTGGGCGGCGTCGCGGCGGGGGCGCTGGCGCCGTTCCTCGGCGGCGTGCCCGGCCTCGTCGGCGTGCCGCTGATGGCGCTTTTCGCGATGGCCGTGGGCGGCCTCTGGATCGGCACGGTCGGCGCGCTCCGCTACTATCGCGGCGTCAACGAGACGATCGCCAGCCTGCTCATGGCCTATATCGCCATCGCCCTCATGAACCATCTCGTCGAGGGGCCGCTTCGCGATCCGCTCAGCCTCAACAAGCCCTCGACGCTGCCGCTCGCCGAAGGGCTCCACATCGGCACGATCCCGGGGATGAGCGTCCACTGGGGCCTCGTCGTCGGTATCGTCGCCTGCGTGATCTCCTTCATCCTCATCGACCGGACGACGATCGGCTTCTCCGCCAAGATCGCCGGCGGCAATGTCCGCGCGGCGCTCCTCCAGGGGCTGCCGGTGGGCAAGCTGATCGTCGGTTTCACCGCGCTCGGCGGGGCCTTCGCCGGGCTTGCCGGGATGATCGAGGTCGCCGCCGTGCACGGCAACGCCAACGCCTCGCTCGCCGCGGGGTACGGCTATACCGGCATCCTCATCGCGTTCCTGGCGCGGCACAACCCGCTCGCGATCATCCCCTTCGCGCTGATCCTCGGCGGGATCGAGGCCTCCAACGGCCTCATCCAGCGGCGCATGGCCCTGCCCGACGCGACCGTCCTCGTCCTCGAGGGCCTCCTCTTTATCGTGATCCTGGTCAGCGACACGTTCTACGGCCGCTTCAAGGTCTTCGACCCGGCCTACTGGAAGGGCGAACGCTGATGGAAACGGTCGACATCGGCCTCTGGGGCGTGCCGCTCGCGATCCTCGCGGGCGCCATCCGCGTCTCGACGCCGTTCCTCTTCGTCAGCCTCGGCGAGTGCATCACGGAGAAGAGCGGGCGCATCAATCTCGGCCTCGAATGCACGCTCGTGTTCGGGGCCATGAGCGGCTACGCGGTCGCCTATCTCACCGGCTCGGCCTGGGTCGGCGTGCTGGCGGCGGCCGGCGCGGGCGTCCTCTTCGGCGCCTTCCACGGCTGGATCTGCAGCCTGCCGAAGGTCAACGACATCGCTGTCGGCATCGCGCTGATGCTGTTCGGGATGGGCCTCGCGTTCTTCCTCGGCAAGCCGTACATCCAGCCGGTCGCGCCGGACCTCCCGGACATCCCCTTCGGCTTCTGGTCGAGCATCCCGCAGCTCCGCGAGGCGCTGCAGGTCAACGTCCTCTTCATCATCGGCGCGGCGCTCGCGGTCTTCCTGTGGTGGGCGTTCCAGAATACGCGGATCGGCCTCGTCATCCGCATCGTCGGCGACAGCGCCGATGGCGCAGCGGCGATGGGCTACAAGGTCAACCGGGTGCGGCTCCTCTCGACCGCCGCGGGTGGGGCGCTCGCGGGCGTCGCGGGGGCGTATCTCTCGCTCTACTACCCGGGCAGCTGGAACGAGGGCATCTCATCCGGCCAGGGCCTGATGGCGGTGGCGCTGGTGATCTTCGCGCGCTGGAATCCGCTCGCCTGTTTCGGGGCGGCACTCCTCTTCGGCGGGGCGGGCGCGCTCGGGCCGGCGCTGCAGTCGGTGGGCGTGACCGAGGGCTACTACCTCTTCTACGCCGCGCCTTACGTGCTGACGCTGATCATCATGATCCTGACGCTGTCGAAGACGCGCGGCATGGCCGGGGCGCCGGCCGAACTCTCGATCACCAAGTAGCGGAGGCACCGATGAACGGCCTTGGCGGTCTCAACAAATCTCCCGAAGGCGTGGTCCTCGGGCTCGTCCAGCTGCAGCTGCCCAAGGTGGTCACGCCGGCGGACCTGAAGGCGCAGACCGAGAAGATCGTCGCCATGGTCGGCAAGGCGCGGCGCAATCTCGCCGGCATGGACATGGTGATCTTCCCCGAATATGCGCTGCACGGCCTGTCGATGGACACCAACCCAGCGATCATGTGCCGGCTCGACGGGCCGGAGGTGGCCGCGTTCTCCGCCGCGTGCCGGGAGAACCGGATCTGGGGCTGCTTCTCGATCATGGAGATCAACCCCGGCGGCAACCCGTACAATTCGGGGATCATCATCGACGACGCCGGCGAGCTCCGGCTCTACTACCGCAAGCTTCATCCGTGGGTGCCGGTCGAGCCGTGGGAGCCGGGCGATCTCGGCATCCCGGTGATCGATGGGCCGAAGGGCGCCAGGATCGGGCTCATCATCTGCCACGACGGGATGTTCCCGGAGATGGCGCGCGAGGCGGCCTATAAGGGCGCCGAGATCATGATCCGCACCGCCGGCTACACCGCGCCGATCCGCAATTCGTGGCGCTTCACCAACCAGTCGAACGCGTTCTGCAATCTGATGGTCACGGCGAATGTGTGCATGTCCGGGTCCGACGGCACGTTCGACTCGATGGGCGAAGGGATGGTCGTCAATTTCGACGGCGAGATTCTCGCCCACGGCCTCAGTGGGAGGCCGGACGAGATCATCACCGCGGAGGTGCGGCCCGACCTCGTGCGCGAGGCGCGCGCCAACTGGGGCGTCGAGAACAACATCTACCAGCTCGGCCACCGCGCCTTCACGGCGGTGAAGGGCGGCGCGCAGGACTGCCCGTACAGCTTTATGCAGGACATGGTCGCGGGGCGGTATCGCGTGCCGTGGGAGGAGACCGTCATGGTCACCGATGGCACGAGCTGCGGGTTTGCGGCGCCGACGCGAAGGTATGGTGAGCGCACCGGCGAGTCGGTTGCGGAGGCGGCGGAATGATCGGGCTCCAGCGCACCTTCGGCCTCAGCCTCTCAGTTGGCCCCTCGTTTTCTAACCTCCCCCTCGAGGGGAGGTCGAAACCGCGCAGCGGTTTCGGGAGGGGGGAACGGGACGGCAACCGGCGCCGCCCCCCTCCCGAAGCTGCTCGGGCAAAGCCCTCGCACCTT
>CAYOET010000244.1:0-3526 GCA_964402985.1 uncultured Bauldia sp.
CGTATCTCATCGGCGCGACCATCGCCGATCTCACGCGGCGCTTCCCGGAGGCGCGCGTCCAGGTCGTCAACTCGCCCTACGGCATCCTCCTCAACAGTCTCCGCACCGGCGCCATCGACATCATCTTCGGGGTCCTTCGCCGCCCCGAATGGGCCGTCGACATCGTCGAGGAGCCGCTGTTCTCAGACCCGTATTGCATCGTCGGACGGGCGGGGCACCCGCTCGCCTCGCGCTCGCGCATCTCGATCGCCGATCTCGTCAAGTACGATTGGATCATCCCCGGCGAGGGCACACCGCGCCGCCGCCACTCCGATGCGATGTTTGCCGGTGTCGAGGACCCGCCGACGATCAACATCGAGACCAGCTCGCTGTCGACCATTCGCTCGGTGCTGTCGTGCAGCGACCGCCTCACCCTCGTGAACCGCCACGAGGTCGAAACCGAGGAGCGGCTGAAGCTCCTCGCCGTCCTGCCGTGGACGTCGATCGTGCCGCCGATGCCGAAAGGCATCACCACGCGCTCCGACTGGCTGCCGACCCCGGTACAGCAACGCTTCCTCGAACTCCTCCGCATGCGTGCGGGGAGGGCGGAGCAGGAAGCTCCCTCGATGGAACTCGCCTAGCGAGCCGGCTCCCCGGCGGCTCGCTGCGGGAGGTCTGGCGACACTCTCCGGTCACGCTCGAGACCGAGCCATCCCATTTGCCAAATTCTTATGGGACTGAGCCAGATCGAATTTGCCGGCTCCCCCCTGTGCTCCTACGCTACAGTCGGCGAGGCAAGTACTTCGCTGGAGGATTACATCTGGGAGGATGTATTCATGAAGAAAAGTAACACGTTCCTGTTACTATTGGCGACTTGCTTTGCTGTTCCGTCCGTCGATGCGGTGGCCCAGAACACGCCGGCCGCCGCCGGGGGCACTTTCCACAACGTCTACATCCGCCCCAATGGCGACACCGAGGCTCTCCTCTACGAGCCCGACACGCTTGGGCCGAAGGCCAGCATCGCGCTGGTGTTCTCGCACCCGAACCGCGACAACTTCAATGCGCCGCTCGGGCGCGAGATGGCCGCGCGCGGCTACCGCGTGCTGATGGTCAATTTCCGCGGCGAGGACGACTGGGGCCGCGGCATGGCCGAGTCCTACCTCCCGCCGATCTCCGAGGGCATAACCTATCTGCGTGAGCTTCCTGGGGTCGAGACCGTCGTCCTCGTCGGGCATAGCGGCGGCGGGCATGTCGCCTCGCTCTACCAGAACGTGGCGGAGAACGGACCCGGCGCCTGCTCCGGTCCGGAGAAGATCTTCCCGTGCCCGACCGACGACATTGGGGAGCTCGCCCCGGCCGACGGCTTCGTGCTCCTCGATTCCACGCTCGGCGCCTTCCACAATCTGAGCGTGGTCGATCCCGCCCAGCGCGACGACGGCACCCGCGACCCGGCGCTAGACATGTTTGCGCCCGAGAACGGCTACAACCTCGAGACCGGCCGCGCGACCTACTCGCCCGAGTTCCTCGATCGCTTCTTCGCCGCGCAGGCCGCGCGGAGCGACGCGATCGTTGCCGCGGCCCAGGAGCGACTGGCGCTCATCGAAGCGGGCGAGGGAGACTTCGCCAACGACGAGCCGTTCCTCGTCCTCGGTGTCGGCCCGGGCGCCAACGGCGCGCGCGCCTACTCGCCTGACCTGTCGCTCGTCGCTCACAGCAAGGAGCCGCATCTCCTCCTCAAGGCCGACGGTACCGATGCCATGGTGGTCATCGAATCCGTGCGTCCGCGCATGGGCCAGAACGTGATCGGCCGGTTCGACGAGCTCGACCTCGTCAACTACGTGACGACCGTTCGCCGTTTCATGGGTGACTCGGCGATCCGCGTGACCGACGAGTACGCCATCACCGCCGACGATATTGTCGGCGTCGAGTGGGACTCGGCGTTCGAGTCGACGCCGTCGAACGTCGAGGGCGTCACCGTCCCGGCGCTCGTCATGAACATGAGCTGCCACTACCTCATCGTGCCGGGCGAGATCATCTTCAACCACCTCGCGTCGACCGATAAGAGCTACGCCGCCGTCGAGGGCGCCGCGCACGGCTTCGGCCCCTGCCGGGAGCAATACGGCGACACGCGGAAGCGCCTCTTCGACTACGTCGACAGCTGGCTCAGCGCCGACGGCCGCTTCTGATCGAACCCATCGTCGACGGCGGCCTCTCGGCCGCCGTCCGACCATCGATCGCGAATGCCAAAGGAGTAGCAGACGCTCACAAGGTAGCGCGCGGAGGAGCGCGCAAGGGAGGATTTGTCGATGAACGTTGAATCCAGCATCGGTCCGACAGAACGGGAAGCGGGCTCGCCGCCGACCGTCTCGGGCCTACCCTCCATGATGTTCCGCTGGCCGGTTGCCGTCGCGTTTGCGGCTGCGCTGGTCGCCGGGCCGGCTATCGCCCAACAAGCCGCCGCACCCGCTCCGCCGCCGATCGCCGGCACCTATGTCCGTCTCTCGGGCAACGCCAATGCGGTGCTTTGGCAGCCGGTGACGCCGAGCGAGAAGTCGCGCATCGTGGTGATCAACAGCCACGCCGACCACAACAACAATTTCGAGTACTTCATCGGCCGCGAACTGGCCTCGCGCGGCTACCGCGCGATCAACGTGAACTACTACGGCGACGAGGAAGAGTTCGAGGAGTTCCTCGCCCCGATCGCCGCCGCGGTGAAGTATGCGCGCGGCCTCCCCGGCGTCGAGAAGGTGGTGTTCGCGACCCACAGCGGCGGCGGCCCGATGCTCGCCTTCTATCAGGAGGTCGCCGAGAACGGCCCGGCCGCTTGCCAGGAGCCCAACCGCATCTATCCGTGCGAGAGCGAAGGCCTCGACGCGCTACCGCCCGCCGACGGGCTGTTGCTCCTCTCCGTCAATATCGGCGCCCCGCATCGCCTCGCCTCGCTCGACCCGGCGGTCGCCAATGGCGCCCCGCGCGACCGCGATCCTGCACTCGATCTTTATTCGCCGGCCAACGGCTACAATCCGGAGACCCGTCAGGCGAGCTATTCGGCCGAGTTCCTCGACCGCTATCTCGCCGCCGTCCACGCGCGGAGCGAGGGGCTGATCGACGACGCGCTCGCTCAGCTCACCGCCATCGATGACGGCGTCGGCCCCTACAACGACAACGCGCCGTTCGTCGTCGACGGCATGGCCGAGAACTCTCAGGGTGCGCGCCTCGTTCTTCCCGACGGCAACATCATGTCGCAGACCCACGGCGAGCACACTCTGCTCAAGGCCGATGGCACGACCACCTTCGGCATCGTGCACTCGGTCCGCATCCCGGCGGCGATGGCGCTCGACGACCGCGAGACCCTCGCCGAAACCACGCAGAACACCACGCTGCGGCACTACCTCTCGTTCCTCGCGCTCCGCACCACCGCCGACTACGACATCACGTCCGACAATGTGACCGGGGTCGACTGGCGCTCCTCGGCCAACAGTCTCCCCGGCAACGTCGAGAACGTGACTGTGCCGACGCTGGTCATGGCCGGCACGTGCGCGATCCA
>CAYOET010000245.1:0-10838 GCA_964402985.1 uncultured Bauldia sp.
AAGAGCGCGCAGGAATCCCTCGATTCGGTGTTGTTCGAAACGGCTGGAGAGGCGTAGAAAGAAGCCTCGCGGATAGCTAAGTTTCAGCTCGGGCATTGGTTGATCGTCGCCCGCTGAAGCGGCGGAAGGATTTCGTTCGCAAATGACTTCCTTTCCGACGATCACGCGCACGCGTCCGCTCGTCCTTGCGGGCGCCGGGAAAATGGGGGCCGCCCTCCTCGCCGGCTGGCTGAAGAGGGGCCTCGATCCCAAGTCCGTTGTCGTGGTCGATCCTGCGCCTCCGGACGACAGCCGCGCCCTTCTCGCCACAGTCGGCGTCGTCAGCCATGCGACGGTTCCCTCGGTCACTGCCTCGGTGCTCCTGATGGCGGTGAAGCCGCAAATCGTGCGCGACGTCCTCCACGAGCAGAAGGGCGTGGTCGCGCCCGGAACCGTCGTCCTCTCGATCGTCGCCGGCACCAAGATCGCCACCCTGGCGCGGGGCCTCGGCACCGAGCGGGTGGTGCGCAGCATGCCCAACATGCCGGCGCAAGTCGGTCGCGGCGTAACCGTCGCGGTCGGCGGTGCGGGGGTGACCCCGGCCGACCGCGTGCTGGTCGACGCGCTCCTCGGGGCCGTCGGCCGGGTGAGCTGGATCGGCGACGAGACGCTGATGGACGCCGTCACCGCCGTTTCCGGTTCGGGGCCGGCCTATGTGTTTCTTCTCGCCGAGAGCCTCGCCCAAGCGGGTATCGCCGCCGGCCTCCCCGCGGATCTCGCGATGGACATCGCGCGCGACACCGTCTCGGGCGCCGGCGAGCTGCTCCGCCAATCCGAGCTCCCGGCCGAGACGCTGCGCAAGAACGTCACCTCGCCGAACGGCACCACGGCGGCGGCGCTCGCCGTCCTCATGGGCGATGGCGGCTTCAAGTCGCTCCTTACCAAGGCGGTCGAGGCGGCGCGGAAGCGCTCCCAGGAATTGGCGAGCTGAGCCTTCGGGCGCGGCAAATCGAACGGCGCCGCGAGCGGGTTGGGCTGACGGCCGGCATGCGCTAGGCTCGCCCGACCAGCCCGGAGCGTTCTGCCATGGCCAGCGACAAGATCCGCAACCAGATCATCGACGCCACGCTTGCGCTCGCCGCCGAGCGGCCGTTCGGCGATATCCGCATGAGCGAGATCGCCGCGCGTGCCGGGGTCGGACTCGACGACCTCAACGGCGCCTTCCGGAGCCGCGTCGAGATCGTCTCGGCCTTCGTCCAGCGCATCGACCGTGCGGTGCTCGCCGGGGAGGGCGAGACCACCGAGGAGAGCTCGCGCGAGCGCGTCTTCGACGTGCTGATGCGGCGCTTCGATGCGCTCACCCCGTACCGCGCGGGCCTCCGCGCCATCCTCCACGCCGCGCGCACCGATCTCCTCCTCGCCCTGGCGCTGAACGGCATGGGTCTTCGCGCCATGGCGTGGATGCTGGAAGCCGCCGACGCCGGACGAACCGGCCTTCGCGGCGCGATCCGCGCGCAGGGCCTCGCGGTGATCTGGACGCGCTCGCTCGGCGTATGGCTCGAGGGCGAGACTCCCGACCTCGACAAGACCATGGCCGCCCTCGACCGCGGCCTCACCCAGGGCGAGCAGGCGGTTCACTTCGTCGAACGGATCGGCGACTGCGCCAGGGCGCCGTTCAAATCGCGGCGCGCCGAGTCGCCGAATGGAGAACCGGCGGCCTGAGCCGCATCTACTCTGCGAGCTTCAGTCCAACCTACCCCGGGATCGTCACGGTCACCCGTAGCCCACCCAACGGCCCGTCCTCGAGCTTGATCTCCCCGCCGTGGACGCGGACGACGTCGCGGGCGATGGCGAGGCCGAGGCCGGTACCGCTCTGGTCGAGATTGCGCGCTTCGTCGAGCCGGTAGAACGGGCGGAACACCGCCTCGCGCTCTTCCATCGGAATGCCCGGCCCGTCGTCGTCGACCTGGACCGTGAGGCAGCCGGCGCTATGGTCGGCGCTGATCGTCACGCGCGATTTGGCGTGCCGCCGCGCGTTGACCACGAGGTTGGTGATGCAGCGCTTGAAGCCGAGCGGGCGCACCATCGCGAAGCGCTCGCCCGCGAAGGTCACCGGGATCGGCTTGCCGTCGATCGGGTTCTCGGCCGCGATCGTTTCGAGGAACACCGCCATGTCGACGCGCGCTGTGCTCTCGCCGGCGTCACCGCGCGCGAACGCGAGGTAGCCCTCGAGCATCCGGTTCATGTCGTCGATGTCGCGCTGCAGCGCCTCGACGTCGTTCGAGTCCTCGAGGAGCGCGAGCTGCAGGCGGAAGCGCGTCAGCACGGTGCGGAGGTCGTGGCTGACGCCGGCGAGCATGGTCGTGCGCTGCTCGATCTGCCGCTCGATCCGCGCCCGCATCGCCCCGAAGGCGTTGCCGGCCTGACGGACCTCGCGAGCGCCCCTGATCTTGAACGGCCGTACCGGGCGGCCCTTGCCGAAATCGTCCGCCGCCGCGGCGATCTTGAGGATCGGGCGGATCTGGTTGCGGAGGAAGGCGATGGCGATGGCGAGCAGCACGAGGCTGGTGCCGACCATCCACAGGATGAAGATGTGGCTGTTCGAGGCGTAGGTCTGGCCGCGCGAGACGAACACCTGCAGCACGTGCTCGGGATGGCGGATTCGAATCTCGACCGCGTTGGCCCGGCTGACCGTGTCGACCCAGAAGGGAAGCCCCACCCGCTCGCGCAGTTCGTCGCTTAGGACGAGGTCGAGGAGCGCGATGAACGGCTTCGGTGCCGGCGCCGGCAGCGGCTCGGGCGGCAGCACGCGCACCACGAGGCGCATGTCCTCGAGCGCGATGCGCTGCAGCTCGGTGAACTCGGCGTCCTGCGGGTAGGTCTCGAGGACGTCGACCAGCGCCGCGACGTCGCGGACCACCGCCGCGGAGAGACGGCGCGTCACCATCTCCCAATGCCGCTCCATGAACACGAAGCCGACCACCGCCTGGAGGATGACGATCGGCGTGATGATGATGATCAGCGACCGCGCGAAGAGGCCGGTCGGCATCTGCCGGCGGAGGAAGCGCGCGAACCGGCCGTAGAGACCGCGCAGCCCCCCACGCTCCGGCGTCCCGACGGGGGCATTGTCGGCGAGGCTCGCCACCGATCAGGCCTCGGTCACCAGCCGGTAGCCGACGCCGCGCACGGTCTGCAGATAGAGCGGATTGGCTGGGTCGTCCTCGATCTTGCGACGAAGGCGATTGATCTGGACGTCCACGGTGCGCTCGCCGGCCGAACCGGCATCGGCGAGAAGCGCCTCGCGCGGCACGGTCTCGCCGGGTGCCGCGGCGAAGATGCGCATCATCTGCTTCTCGCGGTCGGTGAGCGAAACGAGCTCGCCCTGGCGCCGCAGCTCCTCGGCTTCGAGGTGGAAGGAGAACGGCCCGAAGCGCACCTGGTCGATGAGCCGCTGCGGCGCCTTGATCGCTCGCTTGAGGATGCTGGTGATGCGCAGCAGCAGCTCGCGCGGCTCGAACGGCTTCGGCATATAGTCGTCGGCACCGGCTTCGAGCCCCGCGATGCGGTTCTCGATCTCCGAGCGCGCGGTCAGCATGAGGATCGGCACCTCCGAGCTCTGGCGGAGGCTTCTAGCGAACTCGACGCCGCTCTCGCCCGGCATCATCACGTCGACGACGAGGAGGTCGAAGGCGAGGCCGCCGAGGCGCTTCCGGGCTTCCTCGGCATTCGCTGCGGCGGTGACGCGGTAGCCGTGATCGGCAAGGTAGCGGCTGAGCAGCGTCCGGATGCGATTGTCGTCGTCGATCACGAGGAGGTGCGGCGCGCCGTCGGGAAGCTGGGGTCGCGGGTTGGGCGTGCCGGTCATGCTCACCGCTTGATCAGGCGGTCGACATGCTCGCGGTCGGCGGGGTCGATCATCCGGCGCAGGAAGTTCTCCGCGCCGACGCGGCCCTCGTTGCCGAGACCGCCGAGCGCGCTGCGGATGCGCTGCGCCTGCAACTCGATGAGCCGCGTCGCGAGTGCCTTGCCCTTGGCGGTCGGGAAGAGGAGGCGCTGGCGGCGATCCTCCGGCCCCGGCCGTTGCTCGATATAGCCGCCGTCGACGAGCTGCTTGAGGACCCGGGCGAGGCTCTGCTTGGTGATCTTGAGGATGTCGAGGAGGTCGGCGACCATCATCCCCGGATTGCGGCTGACGAAATGGAGGACACGGTGATGCGCCCGGCCGAAGCCGAAATTGTCGAGCACCGCATCGGGGTCGCCGACGAAGTCGCGATAGGCAAAGAACAGGAGCTCGATCAGCGCCAGCTCCGGTTTGTCGGCGAGGCGAAGACCGGCCGGGGCGGGTTCGCCATTGTCTCGCGCAGACGGCTCCCCCTGCTTCGCGGTACTCTCCCAAATTACGTCAGCCATATTGACATATTTCGATCCGGGTGGATATTTTGCCACTCTCGCTATTTGGGGCCGTTCGGCTCTCCGGCGGGTGGCATGTGCGCCGCGTTCGTCGCACAATAGTGTCTTTCCGGGGGCTGCAAAAGCCCGCGAAAGGGCGATCCGCCGACAAGAGCGGAACGGATAAGAGAGTTCCGATCGGGATTTAGGAGGACCGGGATGGCTGGCATTCCCTTCGATCAGCGCGACGGAGTGATCTGGTACAACGGCACGTTCGTGCCCTGGCAGGATGCCAAGGTGCACGTGCTCACGCATGGGCTGCATTACGCCAGCGTCGTGTTCGAGGGCGAGCGCGCCTATGGCGGGCGCATTTTCGAGCTCGAGAAGCACACGACGCGCCTCTTCGAGTCCGCTCGGCTCCTCGGTTTCGAGATTCCCTACAGCGAAGCCGAGATCAACGAGGCGACCCGCGAGGAGCTCAAACGTCAGGGGCTGACCGACGGCTATATCCGCCCGCTCGCCTGGCGCGGCAGCGAGATGATGGGCGTCTCGGCGCAGAACAACCGCATCAACGTCGCCATCGCCGCCTGGGAGTGGCCGTCCTATTTCGACCCGGCCCAGCGCCTGAAGGGCATCCGCCTCGACCTCGCCAAATATCGCCGGCCCGACCCGATGACCGCGCCGTCCAAATCGAAGGCGGCGGGTCTCTATATGATCTGTACGCTCTCCAAGCATGCCGCCGAGCAGAAGGGCTACGCCGACGCCCTCATGCTCGACTGGCGCGGCCGCGTCGCCGAGGCGACCGGCGCCAACGTGTTCTTCGTCAAGGAGGGCGTCCTCCACACTCCGATCGCGGACGCCTTCCTCAACGGCATCACCCGCCAGACGGTGATCGGGCTCGCCAAGAAGCGTGGCTACGAGCTCCGCGAGCGCGCGATCATGCCCGAGGAGCTGGCCGGGTTCGAGCAGTGCTTCCTCACCGGCACCGCCGCCGAGGTGACGCCGGTCTCCGAGGTCGGGCCCTACAAGTTCACGGTCGGCGAGATCACCAGGACCCTCATGGAAGACTACCTCGCGCTCGTTCACCAGAAAGAGCCCGCGCTCGCCTGAGCCCCAGCACGCCACCCTCAGCCTCCCCCTTGCGCGGAGAGCCTGCCCCGGACTTGACCCGGGGTCGAAGGCGTGAGGCCTGCGGCCGAACGGCTTCGGGAGGGGGTAGCGGGCAAAGCCCGCGTTTCCGCAGCGCGCTGTTCTGCTTACCCCCTCCCGAAACCGCTGCGCGGTTCCGACCTCCCCGCAAGGGGAGGGTAAGGAGCGAGTCTCCTCTCCAGACATACGAAAGCCGCCGGGCGCGCACCCGGCGGCTTCTTCGTTTAGCAGCGGCCGGTCGGTCTAGGTGGCGACCCGGAGGTCCACTGCCTTGGGTCCCTTGCCCCGCTTGTCCGGCTCGGTCTCGAACGAGATCCGCATGCCGTCGTTGAGGGCCGGTATTCCCGACTGCTCCACCGCCGTGACGTGGACGAAGACGTCTTTGCCTCCGCCGTCCGGCGTGATGAAGCCATAGCCTTTCGAAGCGTTGAAGAATTTTACCGTACCAGTCTGGCGCATGGTGCGCTTGCGCTCCTCCTCCATCGGACGGCCCCTCCGTCCGCTCCCGGGGCCGTATCGACGTCAAGAGAGGAATGATGCGCGGCCGTCGGTTCCTCCGGCCACCTCGGGAACGCCGCCCTCGGCGGCGACCAGCCTGTAGCCCCCGACGTCCAAGTCCCTGTCCTTGGTTCGGTCGTGCCCGTGCACTTTTATGAGGCAGCAGCGGCGCGTTGGCAACAAGCACCGGGGTTTCCCGGCCGATGCGAACGGTCGACGGATCAATTGTGCGTGGGGTCCGGTCGCTTCGTGGCTGCGCGAGCCTGCGTGTGGCCCTAGGGTCCGGCGGGGCGCAAACCGGCGGCGCGAAATGATCGCCCGCATTCTGACGGAGGAGACCTGAGAGATGAATGACAAGCCTCAAATCACCCAGGAGATGATCCGCCTCTACGACGAATACACCCACCTCACGCTCGACCGGCGCGGCTTCATGGACAAGCTGACCAAGCTCGCCGGCAGCGCCGCGGCGGCCGCCGCCATCGTGCCGGTCATCGCGCCAAGCCGCGCCGCCGCCGCGCTCGTCGAGCCCAACGACCCGCGCCTCATTATTGAGGAGGTCACCTTTCCCGCGCCGAGCGGGGAGACCATGGGCTACCTCGTGCGCCCGGCCGGCGCGACCGGACCGCTCCCGTCGGTGATCGTGGTCCATGAGAACCGCGGCCTCAACCCGCACATCCAGGACGTCACGCGCCGTATGGCGCTCGAAGGCTTCCTCGCGCTCGGCGTCGACTTCATGTCCCCGCTCGGCGGCACCCCGGCCGACGACGCGGTGGCGGCGGAGCAGTTCCGCAACCTCGACCGCGCGGTGGCCGTCGAGATCGGGCTCGCGGCGGTGGCCTATCTGCAGGCTCACCCGCTCTCCAACGGCAATGTCGGCGCCGTCGGCTTCTGTTGGGGCGGCGGCATGGTCAACCAGATCGCCGTCAACAGCGACGACCTCGACGCCGGCGTCGCCTATTACGGCGCCCAGCCCGAAGCCGCCCAGGTGGCGCAGATCGACGCCCGCATGCTCCTCCACTATGGCGGCCTCGACGAGCGCATCAACGCCGGCATTCCGGCCTACCGGACGGCGCTCGAGCAGGCCGGCGTGCAGCACGAGATCTTCGTCTATGACGGCGCCAACCACGCCTTCAACAACGACACTTCGGCCGCCCGCTACAGCAAGGAGGCGGCCGACCTCGCCTGGTCTCGCACCGTCGGCCTCTTCCACGAAGCCTTGGGCTAGGCCGCTTCCGGAACGGTCGCTCCGCTGATGCGTTCTCCCGTCAGGAACTACCTCTCTGAGGAGAACGCATCATGGCCCTTCGCCTTGCCCTATTGGCGAGCGCGCTTGCAGGCGGCCTCCTGGCCGCCTCGACCGCCCTCGCATCGCCCGCGAGCACCACGGCTTCGCTCAATGTCCGCGCCGGCGCTGGCACGGCCTATCCGGCGGTCGCCGTCCTGCCGCCCAACACCTATGTCGACGTCCAGTTCTGCCCGAGCAGCTGGTGCCAGGTCAGCACCAGCTACGGCGTGACCGGCTGGGTCTCCAGCCGCTATCTCAATTTCGGTCCCGGCGGCTTCCAGTCCAACAACCCCCCGCCGACCTATTACCCGCCGAGCCAGGGCTATTACCCGCCGCCGCCCCCGCCGCCGCCGGCCTATTACCCGCCGGCGACCTACTACCCGCCTGCGCCGCCGCCGCGCTATGGCGGCAATCAGTGCTGGTCGCCGGACTACGGCTACTGCGACGCCTATTTCAACGACCAGGCGTGGTGGTGGTACGACAACGGCTGGCATCAGCGCCCGCGCGCGAGCGTCTCGTTCTCGATCGGCTTCCGCGGTTAGCCCCGCGTCCAACGTCGGATGAAGAGCAGCTCGGAGCATCTCCTGCTCCGGGCTTCATCATTTGAGACTCAGCCGGTCGGCCCGGTGGTCACCACGGCGATCCGATCGCGCCCCGACTCGGGCAGGAACACGGCGCCCGGCCGCCCGAGGATCTGGCGCACATTGCCGTCCGCCGCGCTGTTGGCGAACGCCTCGAAGCTCTCGCTCGCGGGATCGAACCGGTAGACGGTGTCGCTCCCGAAGTCGCTCACCCACACCCTGTCCGTCTCGTCGACATAGACCGCGTAGGCCGAGGCGCCGGCCCCGCTCGGCAGCGGCCACGAGCGCCACGAATTGTCGGCCGGGTCGTGGACCGTGAGCTGGCCCGCATTCCACTCCGAGACCCACAGCCGGCCGCGCGAGTCCGACCAGATGCGCCGCGCGCCCTGACCGGGCGTGGGTGGCTGCACCACGGTCGCTTCGCCCGTTGCGGTGTCGATATGGGCGATGTGGCTGCCGGCGAGGGAGGCGTACCAGATCTCTCCGGCGGGCGTGGCGGTGATCCCGTATGGGCCGCGTCCGCCGGGCGCGCGAAACACCTTCATGTCGCCCGTGGACGGGATGAGCCGGCCGTAGAACCCGGCCTGACCGGTGAACCAGATCGTGCCCGCCGCGTCGAAGGCGGCGGTGTTGAGATTGGCCTGCGCCGCCTCCGCCGGAAGCCGCCACACCGTCACCTCTTCGCTCCGTGGATCGAATCGGATGATGGCGTTGAGACCGCCGTCGGTGATCCACGCGGCGCCGTCCGGGCCCTGGATCACGCCGTGCGGCCGCGAGCCCGAACCGAGCGGAATCTGGCGGATCGCGCCGCTCGACGGGTCGAGGATGCCAAGCGCCCCCTGGCCTTGAGCGGTGTACCAGATCATGCCGTCGGGAGCGGGCGCGACGTCGTGCGGTCGGGCGCCGGCCGGCACGTCGAACACCCGGACGTCCTGGGCGACGGCTCCGGGCGCACCGCATGCGACCGCGAGCGCAGCGGCGAGGAGAGGAATCGAGACGCGCATCGTTGTCCTCCTTTGGCCCCCCATCGGCTTGGTCGCCGCACTATAGGCCCGATGACCCGCGAGGCCCAACGCTCCTCCGAGAGAGCGGCACGCCCGGCGTCTTTGCTGCAGCCGCGAACAACCCTCCGCGTTCACTTCGAGAGCGCAGAAAAGGGGCCCGGCGATTACTTGGATGGGAGCCGGCCATCGAGCGGACACTCCGGGCCTGCCCGTGAGCGATCGTCACCCACCGGCACGACTGGCCTCGGCTCTCGTCGCGCTCCACATCGCGGCTCTCGAGTCGAAGCCCCC
This sequence comes from uncultured Bauldia sp., assembly GCA_964402985.1. GTDB lineage: Bacteria > Pseudomonadota > Alphaproteobacteria > Rhizobiales > Kaistiaceae > JADYYB01. The sequence goes on from CAYOET010000245.1 coordinate 9,177, forward strand.
TCGTCGCTCCACGCACCCCGCCGACCTCTCGCCTGCGCCTCTAACCGAATCGCCCGAACCGATTTCGTGCCGAAATAGGACAGATGGGTAGCCTCCCGGCTGCTTCGCGAAGGGTTGGCGCCTGTCGCGGCCCGCTCGCTGCGGAGGCGCAGCACGCGACCCCGTCGACCCGACATCACGTTGATGTCCGACCGCGCGACTCGGCAGAGCGAGTCTGCTCCCGCCTCCGCTCCGGCTTCGTCGCCAGAGCGCCGCACGTCTGATCCGAGAGCGGTGGTCAGCGGTGAAGGACCGTCGCGGCTACGTCCCCGCGTCGCCATTCGCCCTCTCGCGCCGACGCGGCCCCATCGTCTCGCGGACGAGGTTGGCGGCGTCGAAAACAGGCTCAAGAAATGGCTAATTGCCGTCATTTTCGGGGCGTGGGCCAACTCGATCGCTGTCCCCGCATCGCCTCGCCCAGCGCGTCGCGCCGCTACGTCCGCATCGCGACCGGGATGACGAGCTTGAGGCCCGACCAGATCTCCGATACCGCCGCGACCTTCACGTCGACCAACTCGGGCAGGCACACCTCGCGGATCACATCCTCTGTGATCGTCGTCGGCACCTTCGACGACTTCTTCGGCCACGACACCCAGATCGCTCCGCTCGGCGCGAGGATCGCGCGGAGGCGCGGGAGCAGTCGCTCGAGATCGCGACGGTCGGTGGTGAAGAGATGCACGAGGTCGAACGGACCTCGCGGGAGTCTCGAGTCGGTGGCGGCGAGAACCTCTCGACGCGCGAAGCCGGGGAAGCGCGTCAGCTCATCGAGCGAGTCGGGCACGGCGATGAGCAGGGCGTGGCCGCCATCATGATAGCCGAGCTTCTTGAGGAGCGGGGTGCCCGAGTAGCCGGCGGGTGGGGAGGGCGCTCGCATCGAGTCAAATCCGTCTGGAGTGGTAGAGAGAGGCGCTCTGTGCTGCTCCGGCAACACCCGGAACGGGCCTCGATCTATACTGTATAGCGCTCAAACCCGTTACTGACGAGGAGACGTTTTGTTCATAAAAATGGTCAGATAAACAGTATCAATGAGCGTCATAAAGTATTGCTGGTGAGGGGCTGCGGGCACCCTCTCTGGCCGCGAATACTGCTTTTCAAGGGGCTCCCTTGCATTTTGCAAGAAGAATCGCCGCCCGCCCCTGTCGCAGGGCAGTAACATGCGCTATAGCTCAGCGCGAGGGCCGATTCGAGGGCCCTAGCTAAAGTGAGGAATGACGACCATGGCCACTACAAAGAAAGCTGCGAAGCCCGCCGCGAAGCCGGCCGCGAAGGCGCCTGCCAAGGCTGCCGCGAAGAAGGCTCCTGCGAAGAAGAAGTAGTTCGCGGATCATTCGATCTGCCAAATGGCCGGGCCTCGCCCGGCCATTTCGTTTTTGGGGTGCCGCGCTGGCGTGACGCCGGCCGGCGCTCCTGCATCGACCCTCGATCTCGGCTTGGTCGCCACCAGCCGCCCGACCGCGACGGCCTCCCGCCCTCGCCGCTCTCGCTCCCCACCGGCGCCACGCTCGCCGAGAAGGACTCTGTTGCCTCGGTCCAGCGGCCAAGGCGCTGCGGTGACCCTGATGGCCTCGCCCTAGAGGTCGAAGAGGTACATGACGAACGGCTCGCCCTCGACCTTCCGCGCCG
>CAYOET010000246.1:0-9047 GCA_964402985.1 uncultured Bauldia sp.
GTTGATGTGGTTGAGGAGTTGATGTGGTTGAGGAGTTGATGTGGTTGAGGAGTTGATGCAATCACAACCCACACCGATTCTCTAGGGCATTTTTGTCCGCAATACAAGACCGCCTCGGACAAAATTGTCCGAGACGACAAAGGCAAATCCTAGCTGCTGAAAAGCGATACGCCCTAGCCGCTCTTCGCGGCGTCCGGCTTGTCGGCCGGTTTGCGGCGGAAGGAGTTCGCGATGTTGCCGAAGAGATCGACCTCGACCCCCTGCCGCCGCATGATCACGTATTGCTGGAGGATGGAGAGGAAGTTGTTCCACGCCCAGTAGATCACGAGGCCGGCCGGGAAGGCCGCCAGCATGAACGTGAACAGCACCGGCATCCAGTTGAAGATCATGCGCTGCGTCGGATCGGGCGGCGTCGGATTGAGCCGCATCTGCACCCACATCGTCATGCCCATGACCAGCGGCCACACGCCGATCAGCAGGAACGCCGGTACGGCGTAGGGAAGCACCCCGAAGAGGTTGAACACCGAGGTCGGGTCGGGCGCCGAGAGATCCTGCACCCACCCGAAGAACGGCGCGTGCCGCATCTCGATGGTGTCGAAGAGCACCTTGTAGAGCGCGAAGAAGACCGGGATCTGCACCAGCACCGGCCAGCAGCCGGCGATCGGGTTGATCTTCTCCTTCTTGTACAGCTCCATCAGCGCCTGTTGCTGCTTCACGCGATCGTCTTTGTAGCGTTCGCGCAGCGCCACCATTTCCGGCTGCAGCTTCCGCATCGAGCTCATCGAGGAGTACGAGCGGTTGGCGAGGGGGAAGAACAGGAGCTTGACCAGCACCGTTACCGCGAGGATCGCGACGCCGAAATTGCCGAGCACCCCGTTGAACCAGTCGAGGAGGTAGAACATCGGCTTGGTGATGAAGTAGAGCATGCCCCAGTCGACGAGGAGTTCGAAGCGGTCGATGTCCTGCTCGTCATAGGTGTTGACGATCGAGACCTGCTTGGCGCCGGCGAAGAGCCGGGTCGAGGTCTCGCCGGCGGCGCCCGGCTGGATCGTGATCGGGTCGGCGATGAAATTGGCCTGGTAGGCCGAGCCCCCGGTGTCGGTGTGGGCGAACTGGCCGACGAAATTCTCCCCGTCGCCGGGGATCAGCGCAGTCGCCCAGTACTTGTCGGTGATGCCGAGCCAGCCGGTATTGGCCGGCGCCGTTCCGATCGTGCCGTCGTTGCGGGCGTCGCCGTAGCTCGCCTTCTGGAACCCCGCCTCGCCGAAAACGCCGATGAAGCCCTCGTGGAAGATGTAGCCGCCCTGCGACGCCGGCTCGCCGATCCGCTCGACCTTTCCGTAGGGCAGAAGCGTCACCGCCGCGGCGCCGCTATTGGCGACGCTGTCGCTGACCGTGAACATGTACTGCGCGTCGATCGCGATGGTGCGGGTGAAGAGAAGGCCGGCGCCGTTGTCGAAGGTCAGCACCACCGGGGTCGTCGGCGTCAGCGTGACGTCCCCGGTCACGCTCCACGGCGTGGCCGGGCCGGGCAGCGGAACCGTTCCGCCGGGCTGGTTGACCCAGCCGAACTCGGCGTAATAGCCGCCCGGTCCGTTGGCCGGGTTGAGAAGCGTGACGGTGTCGCTGTCCGCCTCGACCGTCTGGCGGTAGTCCATGAGGTGGAGATCGTCGATCCGCGCGCCGGCAAGGTTGATCGAGCCGGTCAGCGCCGGGGTGTCGACCGGCACGCGAGCGTTGGTGGTGAGCGCTTCGTCGCGCGTCGCCGCGACCGCGGCAGCGGCGGGCGCCTGTCCCACCACTGGCGCGCCGGGAACGGCGACACCGGTGGGCACCGTCGTCTGTCCTTCGACCTGGGCGGCTTGCTCGCCGGCCTCTTCGAGCTGCGGCTTGAGCACGAATTGCTGCCAGCCGAGGAACACGATCAGCGACAGCACGATCGCGAGAATGATGTTGCGGTTATTGCCTTCCATCGGCCTTTCCACCTGACCGCTGGCGCGCTCCGCGCCCGGTCGTCCCCTCGCCCCGTTCGATACGATCGATGCCGTCGGCCAGATCGGAGGTTAGCCGGGCGAAAGGCAGGTCGAGGGCGGCCCGCCGTGCGATCAAGAAATAGTCCTTGCCTTCCTTCGCGTGGTCGGGCGCGGCGATCCGCACTGCCTCACGAAGTCGCCGGCGGATGCGATTGCGCACCACGGCGTTGCCAACCCGCCTTGATATGGTGAAGCCGAACCGCGCCGCCAGGGCACGCGCCTCGGGAGGCTCCGCGGTCGCGGGTTCCCGGGGGCGTTGGATCGATTGCAGGATGAACCCCTGCTTCTCCACTTGCCTCCCCCGGGCGGCGGCAAGGAAGTCCGCCCTTTTCAGCGAGACGACGCCCCGGTCGGTCATGACCGGACCGGACTGCTAGGCGGACAGCTTCTTCCGGCCGCGGGCGCGACGCGACGCGATGACCTTGCGGCCACCGACGGTCGCCATCCGGGCACGGAACCCGTGACGGCGGGTGCGGACGATTTTGCTGGGCTGGTAGGTGCGCTTCATTGGGTCTAACTCGCGCTTGGGGTCTGACTCGCGCTGGAGCGCCCTGTCTGAGTGGATATTGGCCCCGCTGCACAACGCAGCCCGCGTCCACGACTTCGTGGCCCGAAAGCAGAACGCGGCGGGCGGTGGCGAGGCTTATACGGACGGCCCCGGGCCAAGTCAACGAAGCCGGCTGCAACCTCGTTCATGTTTGACGAAAAGGTAAGCCGGACGCATCATAGCTAGTCACACGCACTTCACGTTTTTGCGCGCAACGGCGCGGCGGGAGCGATGACCGGCCTCACCGAAACCGCTCCGGCCCCAGTGCCACCGGCGGAAATCAGGCGCCCGCGCTTCGGGCTGTCGTGGAAGCTGCTCGCCCTCACCGGACTTTTCGTCATGGTGAGCGAAGTCCTGATCTTCGTGCCCTCGATCGCGAGCTTCAGGCTGAGCTGGCTCGCCGACCGCCTCGGCACCGCCGATGCGGTGTCGGTGGTTCTCACCGCGTCCGAAGGCACCACCGTCCCGCGCGCGGTCCAGGACGACCTCCTCGCCACCGTCGGCGCCGACGCCATCGCGATCCGCGACGGCGAGGTCAGCCGCCTCCTCGCGGCCATCGAGATGCCGCTCACCGTCGACCTCACCACCGACGTGCGCGCCGTCAACCCGCTGCAGGCCGCGGGCGACGCCCTCGCCACGCTCGCCAATCCCAACCAGCGCAACCTCCGCATCATCGGCGAGAGCTCGAAGGGCGTCGAGATCGAGCTGATCATGGGCGATGCCGAGCTCCGTGCCGCGATGCTCGGCTACGCCTGGAACATCATCGTCATCTCGGCGATCATTTCCTTCCTCACCGCGGCCGTGGTCTTCATCGCCCTCAACCGGCTCTTCGTGCGCCCGATGCGGCGGATTTCGGAGAACATGGTCGCCTTTTCGGAATCGCCCGAGGATCGGAGCCGCGTCATCGTCCCGACCGGCCGCTCCGACGAGATCGGCATCGCCGAGGATCGCTTGGCGGAGATGCAGCGCGACCTCCAGAGCACGCTCAGCCAGCAGCGCCGCCTCGCCGATCTCGGCCTCGCGGTGTCGAAGATCAACCACGACCTTCGCAACCTCCTTGCCTCGGCGCACCTCTTCTCCGACCGCCTCGGCGGCCTGCCCGATCCGACGGTGCAGAAATTCGCGCCCAAACTGATCGCCGCGCTCGACCGCGCCATCGCCTACACCCAGTCGACGATGGCCTACGGCAAGACGCAGGAGGCTCCGCCCGAGCGCCGCCTCATCCAGCTCCACAAGCTGGTCGGCGAGGTCGGCGAGACACTCAGCGTCGAGACCCGCGCCGGTCTCCGTTGGGAGAATCTCGTGCCGCAGGGCCTCGAGATCGACGCCGATCCCGACCAGCTCTTCCGCGTCCTCGTCAATCTCTGCCGCAACGCCATCCAGGCGATGGAGGGCGGCCGCGACGACGCCCTCGTCCGCCGCCTCGTCATCGAGGCGCGCCGCGACGGCGGCATCGTCACCCTCAAGGTCCGCGACACCGGCCCGGGCATCCCCGCGCGGGTCCGCGAGCATCTCTTCCAGCCCTTCCGCAGCGCGAGCGCTGGCGGCACCGGCCTCGGCCTCGCCATCGCGGCGGAGATCGTGAAGGGCCACGGCGGGGTCATCCGCCTCGCCGACAACGAGGGCCCCGGCGCGGTCTTCGAGATCGTCATCCCGACCGCCCGATCGACTTCGCCCGCCACCCCGCCGTCGCCGCCCGCGCGGGATAGAGCGACACGTTCTTAACCTCCCCCTTGCGGGGAGGTGGAAGGCGCGAGGGCTATGCCCGAGCGCCTTCGGGAGGGGGTAGCGGGCGAAGCCCGCGTTCTTTTCCCACCAGCGCCTATCCTGCCTACCCCCTCCCCAAACCGCCGCGCGGTTTGGACCTCCCCGCAAGGGGGAGGTTAAGGGTGGCGGAGTCAGTCCCGTCTGCTGCTGGAACAGCGCCGTCTACCATCCCATCTCAACGCTTGCCGCGAGGCCGGGAATCGGCCTAACCCCTTGCCGTCCGATGCGTGAGATCGTCCTCGACACCGAAACCACCGGCCTCAACCCCGCCCTCGACCGGGTGATCGAGATCGGCTGCGTCGAGCTGGTCAACCACGTCCCCTCGGGGCGGACGTTCCAAGTCTATCTCAACCCCGACCGCCAGGTGGACAACGAGGCGGAGCTCATCCACGGCATCACCAACGATTTCCTCAAGGACAAGCCGCGCTTCGCCGAAATGGTCGGCGGCTTCCTCGAGTTCATCGCCGACGCGCGGCTGATCGCCCACAACGCCAGCTTCGACCACACCTTCCTCAACGCCGAGCTCGGCCGGGTCGCGAGAACCCCGCTCGCCGATGCGCGCATGGTCGACACCGTCACCCTCGCCAAGCGTCACAGCCCGACCGGCCCGGCCTCGCTCGACGCCCTCTGCTCGCGCTTCGGCATCGACCGGAGCAGGCGCACGCTGCACGGCGCGCTCCTCGACGCCAGCCTCCTCGCCGAGGTCTATATCGAGCTCATCGGCGGCCGGCAGATCACGCTCGGCTTCGGCGACGAGACCACCAGCGCCGAGCTGATCGCCGACGGAGCGGCGCCGCAGATCGCGCTCCCGCGCCCGATGGCCCTGCCCTCGCGCATCACCGACGAAGCGCGCGACGCCCACCATGCTCTCGTGAAATCGTTCGGAGCGAAGGCGATCTGGCTCGCCTACCGGTCTGCCACGGAAGTCGCCGCGTAGCCGCCTACAATCCATTCTTTCTTGTCATTGCCGGATTCATTCCGGCAACCCATGAACTCCGCACGGTCGAGATAACCCGCCACACTCCGTGTTCATGGATCGCCGGAACAAGTCCGGCGATGACAAGTGGGTATGGGTGAAGCGCCCGAACCGTTGCGCGGCGAGCGGTACCCTAAACCAGCCGCTGCGGGGCCGGAGCCCCTGCCTGCGCCTGCTGCTGCGCCATCCGCTGGCGGTACAGCGCGACGAAATCGACCGGATCGATCCTGAGCGGGGAGAACCCGCCATGGCCGCTCGCCTCGGCGAGGATCTGCCGCGCGAACGGGAAGAGGAGCCGCGGCGCCTCGATCAGCATCACCTGCCGCGTGGTGTCGGCGTTGGCGTTGATGATCCGGAACACGCCGGCATAATTGAGCTCGATCACGAACAGCGTCTTGTCGCCGTCGACCGCGCGCACTTCCATCTTCAGCTCGACCTCGTAGTCGCTGTTCGCCGCCGCGCCCGGCAGGGCGTTGGCGGGGGCGACCCCGTTCGCCGTCACGCCGATATTGACGTTGAAGCGCGGCGGGGTCTGGCGCGGGCGGAGGAAGCTCACCGCCTCCGGGTTCTCGAAGGAGAGGTCCTTCACGTACTGGGCGAGAACGGTGAGGGTGGGCGGCAGCTGTCCCGGCTGCGGCGTTCCGACCGGAGCGGCTCCTGCCGGCGACCCGGGGCTCGCTCCATTGCCGTTCTCCTTGGACTCTGCCATGAGCGTGAACTCGCTGATCTGATGAGGAAGGGCGCTGTTTTGGCGCGGATTGCGGGCTGGCTATCACGGCGCCCGGAGTGACACAAGCAACGAAATCCCCGGCCCGGCCGTTGGCTTCGGCGCTTGTCGCAAACGCCGCGTCCGGTTTCGTTTCTTGACCGGCCCCGCCAATGCTAGGAAAGTCTTTACTGGATCGGAAGGGCTGCGCTCTTACATAGGGGTGAGCGGCCTGTCCTAGTCGGGTCCGCCGCGCCGCAACGGGCGTTCGGACCGCAGAAGAGTTGTCATGGAAGGCTTTGTGGACATCTACACCATCATCTTCCTGGGTCTCGCGGTGGTGATCTTCCTGCGCCTCCGCAATGTCCTTGGCCGCCGTACCGGCAGCGAACGCCAGGCGCCGCGCTTCGACCAGCTTGCGCGCCGCAGCGAGGCGCCCCAGCAGCCGCCGCCGGCGAGCGAGAAGGTCATCGCCCTCCCGCGCCGCGCCGGCCGCCCCGTCGAAGCCCGCACCGCCGAGCCCTCGCAGGTCGAGGAGCGCATCAAGGTGCTCGCCCCCGGCGGCTCCCCGCTCGCGATCGGCCTGCAGACGATCAGCGCCAGCGACCCCAGTTTCGATCCCGACCTTTTCCTCTCCGGGGCCAAGAAGGCCTACGAGATGATCGTCGGCGCCTTCGCCAGCGGCGACCGCAAGACCCTCCGCACGCTTCTCAGCCGCGAGGTCTTCGAGGGCTTCGAAAGCGCCATCGCCGAGCGCGAGGCGCGTGGCGAGACGGTCGAGCACAGCTTCGTCGGCATCAACAAGGCCGAGATGCTCGACGCCAGCGTGAAGGGCGGCAGCGAACAGATCACCATCCGCTTCGTGTCGAATCTCACCTCCGCGACCAAGAACAAGGACGGCGCGGTGATCGACGGCGACCCCACCCTTGTCGCCGACGTCACCGACGTGTGGACCTTCTCGCGCGAGCTTTCCTCGCGCGACCCGAACTGGAAGCTGGTCGCCACCGAGTCGGTGGAATAGCCGACCGGGGGCTGCCGTGAAGGAACGGCGCCGCCGGGGCCAGCTAACCGCCGAGGAAGTCCAGCTCTGGGATCGCGTGCGCCGCAGCGCCGAGCCGCTCCGCCCCGACGACGCGCCGCCTCCCGAAGCCCGCGCCGTCGGCGCCGACGTGCCGCGGGCCGAGACGATCACCCCTCCTCCCCCGCCGCCTTCCGCGTCAGCGAAGCCAACCACCCGCCGGCGGACTCCCTCGCCGACCACCATCGAGCGCACCACGCTCGCCCGACTCGCGCGCGGCTCGGTCGTGATCGACGCCCGCGTCGACCTCCACGGCCTCACCCAGCTCACCGCCCACGCCCGCCTCCTCCGCTTCCTGCGCACCGCGCAGGACCACGGCCACCGCATCGTCCTGGTGATAACCGGCCGCGGCGACCCGACCACCGCGCCCCTCCCCGGCGAAGAGCGCCGCGGCATCCTCCGCCAGGCCGTGCCGAGCTGGCTGAGCGCCCCCGAGTTCACCCCCCTCGTCAGCGGCTTCGGCGACGCCCACCGCTCCCACGGCGGCGCCGGCGCCCTCTACGTCCGCCTCCGCCGCAACCCCCGCGCAAGGCCGGCGGAGTCACGGTAGCGCCTTGGGCTTGCTTGCGAGGCTCGCGCACCGCCGATCGCTAGTTCGTCTCGATGATCTGCCAGCCATCGCCGTTCGCGAGCGCTTCCCGAAGCAGAGTCACGACCTTGGCGGTTACCTCGTCCGGCAGTCGCTCGTGACCAAAGTACTGAAGGAACGCAAGCTCGAACCTATCGTGGGACTCCACGTTCGTTCCCATCACTCGAATGTCCGAGCGTGCGAGATAGACCCTGAAGCTTGGCCGAACAGGGCTGAACCGCGTCACCTCGAAGGAGAAACCAGTCTCTCCTGCGTATCGAGCCAACCTGTCAAAGAACGCATCCCTTGCGCCTTCGGGAACCGAAACGACCACGATCCCAAACGGCGATATGGGATACGTGATTGGCTCCGCTCCGGCTGGTCGCTCGAAGCTGAACATCGCAAGTACAAGCGCCGCAACCGTTGCGATCCGTAGGCCCATCGCGACCCGCGCGTTGTCACTCCGTCCCGATCACAGTTGTGGCACGAATCGACTGCTGCCGCGCCGCGACCTCTTGGCGTAAGACTGTCCTGGCGCCCGCCGCCTTTTCCTGGCCCCGCGATAGGCGGGCTGCGGAACGATGTCCCGCAACCTCGAACCCACCGTCGGCGCCGGGAAGACGTTCGTCAGCTACAGGATAAACCGGCTGAGGTCGGTGTTCCTGGCGAGGTCGCCGATATGCGCCTCGACATAGGCCGCGTCGATCGTGATCGTCTCGCCGGCCTTGTCGGCGGCCGAGAAGCTGATCTCGTCGAGGATCCGCTCCATCACCGTCGAAAGCCGCCGCGCGCCGATATTCTCGACGCTCGAGTTGATCGCCACCGCGAAGCCGGCGATGGCATCGATCGCGTCGTCGGTGACGATGAGCGTCAGCCCCTCGGTCGCCATCAGCGCGATGTACTGCTTGATGAGGCTCGCCTCCGTCTCGGTGAGGATGCGCCGGAAATCCTCCTTGGTGAGCGGCCGGAGCTCGACCCGGATCGGCAAGCGTCCCTGCAACTCGGGCAGGAGGTCCGAGGGCTTGGCGACATGGAACGCGCCCGAGGCGATGAACAGCACGTGGTCGGTCTTCACCGGCCCGTACTTGGTCGCCACGGTCGTACCCTCGATCAGCGGCAGGAGATCGCGCTGCACGCCCTCGCGCGAGGGCCCGCCCCCGATCCGCCCGTCGCTCCCGGCGGCGACCTTGTCGATCTCGTCGATGAAGACGATGCCGTCGTTCTCGACCAGGCGGATCGCCTCCTGGACGATGTTGTCGTCGTCGAGCAGCCTGTCCGACTCCTCGTTCATGAGGAGATCGTGCGAGTCGCGGACGGTGGTCTTCCGCGTCTTGGTGCGCTGGCCGCCGGACGCCTTGCCGAGCATGTCGTT
>CAYOET010000247.1:0-8036 GCA_964402985.1 uncultured Bauldia sp.
GTCGCCTACCGCGCCGGCAATCGCGAGCAGGCCTATTTCTATCTCGGGGTGATGCTGCACATGGTCGAGGACATGGGGGTTCCCGCCCACGCCAACGGTCTCGAGCACCAGGCCTTCCCGAATTTCGACGATTTCGAGTTCCTGGCGCTCCTCAACTGGCGGCCGAGCTTTGCCGACATCAACCGCACCGACCCCGGGTTCGCCGAGCCGTGGCGCTACTACGCCTTCAGCCAGGAATGGACGGCGGCCGACGCGCCCGGCTACGACGACATCAAGGGCTTCCCCAAGACCTGGGTGTTCGCCAGCGAGGAGGAGCGCGCCCTCCTCCAAAACCGCCAGGGGCGGACGGCGACGCTGGTTTCCTGGACGCTCGCGAGCGCTCTCCGCGCCTTCGGCCCCAGCGGCTGAGGCGCATTTCCCCTCCCCCCTTGCACAAGGGGGAGGGTGAAGGAGCCCCTACCAGACGCCGGTATTCGGCATCGACGCCCATGGTTCGGCCACGGGCAAGGCCTCGCCCGCCTGCAGGAGTTCGATCGAGATGCTGTCGGGGGAGCGGACGAAGGCCATTCGGCCGTCGCGCGGTGGGCGGCTGATCGTGACGCCGTGGTCCATGAGCCGCCGGCACGTCGCGTAGATGTCGTCGACCTCGTAGGCGAGGTGGCCGAAATTGCGACCGCCGCCATAGGCCTCGGGATCCCAGTTGTGGGTGAGCTCGATTTCCGCCTCGGGGTCGCCGGGGGCGGCAAGGAAATAGAGCGTGAAGCGGCCCTGCGGGTAGTCGCGCTTGCGCACCAGCTCGAGCCCCAGCGCGTCCCGATAGAAGCGGAGCGAGGCCTCGACGTCCGTCACGCGGACCATGGTGTGCAGGTACTTCATCGGCAGATTACTCCGCTGGCGTGGGCTCGAGAGCCACCACTAGCCGTCCGCCGCGCGCGCCGCCAGCGCCTCTCGACTCCGCCGGGAATGGTCGTTCTGGCTCCCCATCCTGAGGGGGTTCAGCCCGGAAAGAATGAGCGCAAGACTCCACCCGATCGCGGAGGCGAGCGAGGGAGGTCGACGATGGCGATCACCGCAATCCAGTTCGGGCGCCTGTGGGCGCGCGACTTCGACGACCCGCACAGCCACAGCGTGACCGTCGAGGTCGACGGCCACCCGGCGCTGTGCGAGATCGCGCTCCACGGCACGTGGACGGCCGGCGAGTCGCACCATTCGTCGGACGCCTACATCACGCGCATCGTCAGCGCGAAGGGCGTCGAGGATTTCCCCAACCAGCAGCACACCAGCGCCAACCTCATCCCGGTCGTATTCCGGGAGGGAGTGAGGAGCGTGACGTTCAAGGTCGAGGTCTTCCAGTCCAAGGGCATGGCCCGCTGGCTGATCCATCATTGGACCTGACGGGAGCCGGAGGAGAACGAGACCATGGCGCAGGATCGCGGGATGCCGATCGAGGTCACGCCGACGCGGACGGCCTTCGTCTACGACACGCTGACCGGAAAGGTCGTGCACATCCACCAGTTCGTGCCCGCCCGGCCGGGGCGGACGATTCCGGACGACGAGATGGAGAAGGTGGCGATCGAGCTGGCGCCGCTCGCATTCGACCGCGCGCGCCTCCGCGTGGTGCACGCCGACGAGAGGCAGTCCGAGCTTTCGCCCGAATCCAACTACCGGGTCGACCTCAAGTCGCGGGCGCTGGTGGTGGAGCGTGCCGAACGCTTCCACCCCGGCGAGCGACCGGAGCGTCCAAAGCGCGGCTGAACCGCCGACCCAGGCAACAAGTCGGGCCGCTGGGCGTTCGCCTCGAACCGTCGAGGAGAACTTCATGGCCAGAGACCAGCAGCACACCGACAAGTCTCCCGCCGAGATCGCCGACCGTATCTGGGAACTCGCGAGGAAGACCGACTTCTGCATGCTCGGCACCTGGGACGGCGAGCGCATCCGCGCCCGTCCGCTATCGGCGCGCGTCTTCCGCGAGGAGGACGCGATCTATTTCCTGGTCGACGCGAGCGGCGAGAAGAACGGGCAGATCGAAGCATACCCGCTCGTCACGCTGACCTTCGCCGACCCCGGCTCGCATCACTATGTGACCATCGTGGGCCGAGCGTCGGTCACCAACGACCGGGCGAAGATCGCCGACCTCTGGTCGAAATTCGACCGGGCGTGGTGGGACGACGAGAACGATCCCGCGATCCGGCTCCTCACCGTGCGCCCCGAGGAGGGCGAGCTGTGGGACAGCCCCAACCGCCTCGTCGCCGCCGCGGTCATGCTCACTGCCGCCGTGACCGGCGCGAAGCCGTCCTTCGGGGACAACGCGAAGGTCTCGCTCTAGGCGCATCCACGGCTTCTCCCGCCCGTTGGCCGGGCGCGCCAGGCGTGGGCGGGGAGCTGATTCCCGGCCTACCCCTTCTCCCCGGGTCGCGGAGCGCTCTATGCTCCGTCGATGTCCTCCCGCTGCCACCCCTGCCGAGCGAACGGAGCGGGAAACACTCCCGCGACGGGCCGCGAGGGGATCGGCCCAGACGTATCCCAACCATGATCCACTACGTCGCGACGGAACGCTTCCGGGGCGCGGCGGCGGCGCTGCCGCGCCTCGCCGGCATGAAGGCGCATATCCGCGTCAACAGCTACGAGGAGCTCTTCTTCGAGCGCGGGGGACCGATCGGCCACTACATCTTCTCCGATCTCGATCGCCTGTCGCGCTACGAGATCGAGAACCTCGAGCGCTTCGCCCGCGCGCTGCAACGCGCCGCGCCCGAGGCCAAGATCCTCAACCGGCCGATCGCCTTCCTAGCGCGCTTCCCGCTTCTCCTTGCGCTGCACCGCGCGGGGATCAATGCGTTCTCGGCGGTGCGGCTCGACACCGGCGAGCGGCCGAAGGCGTTCCCGGTGTTCCTGCGCACCGAGGACGGGCATCTCGGTCCGGAGAGCGATCTCCTCCGCGACGACCAGGAGTTCGACGACGCGCTCGCCGCCCTCGGCCGCGAGGGAAAGCCGCGGCGCGGGCGCATCGCGATCGGCTTCAACGGCGAGCCGGGAGCGGACGGGCGCTACCGCAAATACGGCGCGTACAGCATCGGCGGCCGCATCGTCGCCGACGAGCTGTTCGTCAGCGACCAGTGGGCGGTCAAGGACGCGGTGGCGATCCGCGGTCCCGAGGAGATCGCCGAAGAGCTGAGCTACGCCCGCGACAACCCGCATGTCGAGGCGCTCCGCCCGGTGTTCGCGCTGGCCGGCGTCGACTACGGGCGCGTCGACTACGGGTTCAGCGGCGGACGGCTGCAGGTCTACGAGGTCAACACCAACCCGCACGTGCCGGGATACCGCCCGGTCGGCGACCGCGCCGAGCGCCGGGCGCTGGTCGGCAAGGCGTTCGCCGAGGCGCTCCTTGCTCTCGACGGGCCGCCGCTGCCGCGCGGCCGCGTGCATTTCGACGAGGTTCGTCCGGGCGCGCATGACCGCCGCTTCCCGCGCCGACGGCTGCCGCAAAGCCTCGCCCGCCGGCTCGCGGACATTCTTACGGGCGACCGGAGGCGCTGAGCCGCCCGGCGGCTAGATGCCGGAGCCTTCGCCTTCGGTGGGGTGCGGAGACGCCTTCCGCTCGGGCTGGCGACTGCGGAGCGGCGGGAGCTTGTCGGGAAGGAGCATCCAGCCGGCCAGCTCGGGGTCAGCATAGGCGACCACCGCGCCGTTGTCGGAGTCGCTCGCGATCCAGCTCTCGCCCGAGCTCGGGTCGAGGCCCCAGCGCACGACGTCGAGCTCCGCCGGCCCCTGCTCGGTCGAATGCACGCGGACGAGAATCCTCCGTCCGTCGCGCGGGGCCGCCGCCATTTTCTGCCATCGCCCGAGGCTTGCCGTCATCGTTCCGCTCCAGCCATTGTCTCCGATGAAAGATGGAGGTTACTGCCTCCGCGACAATAGCCCGCCGGTGACGCTGCGCCAGCTGCGATAGGGTGCGCCGGACACCGCCAACCTGACGGAGCGACCATGGCGACCGGACTTCTGGCACTGCTCGACGACATCGCGGGGATCGCCAAGGTCGCCGCCGCCACCGTCGACGACGCCATCGGCCAGGCGGCCCGTGCCGGCATCAAGGCCTCGGGCGTGGTGATCGACGACGCGGCGGTGACGCCGACCTATGTCGTCGGCTTCACCGCCGACCGCGAGCTGCCGATCGTGTGGAAGATCGCGGTCGGCTCGCTCAAGAACAAGCTCCTCATCCTCCTGCCGGTCGCCCTCCTCCTCAGCGGCCTCGCGCCATGGTCGATCACGCCGCTCCTGATGATCGGCGGCCTCTTCCTTTGCTACGAGGGCACCGAGAAGGTGTTCGAGGCGATCTGGCCCCACGAGGCCCATGCCCACGAGGACGCCGTCCACGCGGTGGCGGACGCCAAGACGCTCGAGGACCAGAAGGTGCGCGGCGCGATCAAGACCGACTTTATCCTCTCGGCCGAGATCATGGCGATCACGCTCGCCGCGCTGGAGACCGACTCGCTCATCCTCCGCGCCGTGATCCTCGCCATCGTCGGCGTCGGCATCACCGCGCTCGTCTATGGCGGGGTGGCGCTGATCGTGAGGGCCGACGACGCCGGCGTCTCGCTCGCGCGCGAGGAGCGGCAGGCGGGGCTGCGCGCGCTGGGACGGGCGATCGTGATCGGCGTGCCGTTCCTCCTGCGCGCGCTCAGCGTGGTCGGCACGGCGGCGATGATCTGGGTCGGCGGCGGCATCATCGTGCACGGGTTCGAGGAATTCGGCTGGCACCGCCCCGCCGACCTTATCCACGATTTTTCGGCGGGAATCGGTCACGCCTTTGCAGGCGCCGGGGGCTTCGTCGAGTGGCTGGTGTCGGCGACGCTGTCGCTGCTCATTGGCCTCGCGATCGGCGCGGTCACCATCCCGGTGGTGCAGTACGTCGTGGCCCCTGCTGCCGGCGCGGTGCGGGGGATGGTCCGGCGGCCGGCTTAGCAACAGCGGGCGCGCTCATCCCATTTAACCTCCTCCTTGCGGGGAGGTCGAAGGTGCGAGGGCTACACCCGAGCAGCTTCGGGAGGGGGTAGCGGGCGAAGCCCGCGTGCTTCCGGTCCTCTTGTACTCTCTTCCGGCCTACCCCCTCCCGAAATCGCTCTGCGATTTCGACCTCCCCGCAAGGGGGAGGTTAAGGGTGGCGCGCCTCAAGCCGGCTTGGCGGCGCGTTCCTTGGTCGCGGAGAAGCGGATCTCGGGCCAGTTCTTCTGCACGGTCTGGAAGGTCCAGCGGTTGGGGACGATGTAGACCGGGGCGCCGGTGCGGTCCTCGGCGAGCGAGGAGCGGTGCGCGGACAGGAAGGCCTTCAGCTTGACCGGGTCGTCGGAGGCGAGCCAGCGCGCGCTCTCGGCTTCGGCCGGCTCGAAGTCGATCGAGATGTTGTACTCGCGCTCGACCCGCGACTTCATCACGTCGAGCTGCAGCGCGCCGACGACGCCGACCAGCCAGGCGTTGCCGATCATCGGGCGGAAGGCCTGCGCCACGCCCTCCTCAGCTAGGTCGGTGAGCGCGCGCTGCAGCTGCTTGGACTTGGTGACGTCGCCGAGGCGGACGCGCCGCAGGATCTCGGGCGCGAAGTCGGGGATGCCGAGGAAGCTGATCTTGCTGCCCTCGGTCAGCGTGTCGCCGACGCTGAGCGTGCCGTGATTGGGGATGCCGACGATGTCGCCGGGCGAGGCGTCGTCCGCCGTCTCGCGTTCGCGGGCCATGAACAGCACGGGGTTGCCGACGGTGAGGTCCTTGCCCGAGCGGACGTTGCGGAGCTTCATGCCGCGGCGGAACGTGCCCGAGCAGAGGCGGACGAAGGCGACGCGGTCGCGATGGTTGGGGTCCATGTTGGCCTGGACCTTGAACACGAAGCCGGTGACCTCGCGCTGCTCCGGGCGCACCGGTTCGGGCAGCGCCGGCTGCGGCTGGGGCGACGGCGCCCACTCCGCCACGGCCTTAAGGAGTTCGGTCACGGCGATGTTCTTGAGCGCGGAGCCGAAGAACACCGGCGTGAGGTGCCCCTCGCGGAACGAGTTCAGGTTGAACGCGGGCAGCGCCGAGCGCGCGAGGTCGAGCGATTCCAGCGTCGGGTTGAGGATGTGGTCGACCATGTGCGGCAGGGCCGAGACGTCGGGCTCGCCGCCGTTCCAGTCGAGGGCGGCGAGGCGGCCGTCGGGGAGGATCACCTTCTTGCCCACGAAGTCGATGACGCCGCGGAGGTCGACGCCCATCCCCACCGGCCAGGTCACCGGGCTGACGTCGAGGGCGAGCTTGTTGGCGATCTCGTCGACCAGCTCGAGCGGGCCGAGGCCCTCGCGGTCGACCTTGTTGATGAAGGTGATGATCGGGATGTTGCGGAGGCGACAGACCTCGAACAGCTTGAGGGTCTGGCTCTCGATGCCCTTGGCGGCGTCGAGCACCATGATCGCGGAGTCGACCGCGGTCAGCGTGCGGTAGGTGTCCTCGCTGAAATCGGCGTGGCCGGGCGTGTCGAGAAGGTTGAAGGTGATGCCCGCCTTCTCGAAAGTCATCACCGAGCTGGTGACGGAAATGCCGCGCTTCTGCTCGATCTCCATCCAGTCGGAATGCGCGCGCCGCGCCTGGCCGCGCGCCTTGACGTTGCCGGCGAGGCGGATGGCGCCGCCGGCGACGAGGAGATGCTCGGTCAGCGTGGTCTTGCCGGCGTCGGGGTGCGAAATGATCGCGAAGGTCCGCCGCGCCGCATAGCCGCCATCGGCGGCAGGGCGCGCATCCGGCGCGGAAGGCTGGGAAAGCTCTGTCATGCCGCGTTCACTACCCCATCGGGGTTGCGGCTACATCAACGAAGTTCTCGGGACCCCGGTCGCGTGCCGGGATCCCGAGAAAGGCCAGAACGCTTACGGGGCGGCCGGAGCGGGGGTTGCACCGCCGGCAGCCGGGGGCTGGAGCTGGGTGGCGCCACCGCCCGGAGCCGGAGTGGTGATGGCGGCAGCAGCCGGGTCGCCCATCTCGCCGGCGCGGACGATCGCCCACATGTCGCAGAAGGCGCGCGGCTCGGCCGCGAACTCGGTCGCGTCCTTGATGACATTGCAGCGCTGGTCGAGCTCGGTGACCTGCGCCTCCGTGAGCTTCTGTTCGAAGGCTGCCAGCTGATCCGGGCTGGTCGCTTCCTCGATCGTGATGTCGCCGAATGGCTTCAGCGGGTCGATATTGGCGACCGTGAAGGGATTCCCGGTCTCATCCGCACCGGCGGCCGGGGCCGCGCTCGGAGCCGCGGGCGACGGGGTCATGGCGGGTGGCGCTGGCGACGGGGCCTGCGCGAAAGCGGCCGAACCGGTGACTGCCAGAAGCAGTCCACCGAGCATGAGTGCTGATTTCTTCATCGTGGCTCTCCTCTGAGCGTGCCCCGCACCCGCGTGGGGGGAACAACCTCGCTCGTCGGAAGGTTCCGCCTCGGTCGACGCGCTTACTTGGCGAGACCGAGCCTCGGCATGTCGCCCCAGGCCTTCACGCCGCGGAAATACTGGATCATCCCGCGGATGCGCCAGAAATTGCTGAGCTGCCGATAGCCGAAATTCTCAAGGACGGCGACGCCAGCGAGGACGAGGAGGTCGCGCGATTTCGGGAAACGGCGAAGCTCGAGCTCCTCGAGCACCAGCGAGGCGACGCTGATCGCGATGCCGAAGGTGAAAGTGACGGAGAGGAAGGCGAGGAGGTAGTCGACGTTGAGGAAGCCGAGCGCCCAGGCGAGCGGAATGATCAAATAGCCGAGGGCCTCGACCGGCGGCCCGAGCATATCGACGAGGAAGATGTGGCCGAGCCCCAGCGAGCCGACGCGGCCGTAGCGCCGGCGCATGAGCATGTCGCCATGCTTGGCAAAGGTCTCCATCGAGCCGCGCTGCCAGCGGCTGCGCTGCTTGCCGAGGCCGTCGAGGGTCTCGGGGGCCTCGGTCCAGCACACCGGCTCGGGGATGAACTCGATGCGGTAGTCGCGCTTCTGCTCGCGGTTGAAGCGGTGCAGCTTGATGATGAGCTCGAGATCCTCGCCGACC
>CAYOET010000248.1:0-3249 GCA_964402985.1 uncultured Bauldia sp.
CCGACGCCCCCCTCCCGAAATCGCTGCCGCGATTTCGACCTCCCCTCGAGGGGGAGGTTGCAGGCTCGGCGTATCCAGAGGTCGAGCGATGCTGAGCCGCACCGCCGACAGCCTGTTCTGGCTTTCGCGCTACATGGAGCGCGCCGACAACACCGCGCGCATCATCGACGCGGCGAGCCGCCTCGCCTCGATGCCGATCTCCTATTCCGGCGGGACCAACGAGTGGGAGTCGGCGATCGCGGCTTGTGGCTCCAAGCACGCCTTCTTCGCCAAGTACCAGACCGCGACGCGCGAAAACGTCATCGACTTCCTCGCCTTCGCGCCCGACAACCCGTCGAGCATCCGCCGCTGCTTCGACACCGCTCGCGCCAATGCCCGCGCCGTCCGCACCGCGCTCACCGTCGAGACCTGGGAGGTCATCAACTCGGCCTGGCTCGAGCTGAAGCGCTACGATTCCAAGCGCATGGACCGGCCGCAGCTGAACGCCTTCCTCGCCAGCGTGAAGGAGGCCTCGCTCAGGTTCGACGGCTCGGCCTACCGCACGATGCTGCGCAACGACGTCTATTACTTCTCGCGCCTCGGCATCTTCGTCGAACGCGCCGACAATACCGCCCGCATCCTCGACGTGAAGTACCACGTGCTCCTGCCCGAGCCGGCGCATGTCGGCGGCGGCCTCGACTACTTCCAGTGGACCTCGATCCTCCGCTCGGTCTCGGCGCTGACCGCCTATCACTGGGTCTATCGCGACAGCGTGCGGCCCTGGCTGGTCGCCGACCTCCTCGTCCTCAACGAGCAGCTGCCGCGCTCGCTCGCGAGCTGCTACCGCAACCTCACCGAATATCTCGACGCGCTGGCCCAGAACTACGGCAAGCAGGGCCCTTCGCAGCGCCTCGCCCGCTCGATGCGCACCAAGCTTAAGAACGCTGAGATCAAGGAGATCTTCCAGAGCGGTCTCCACGAATTCCTGGAGACCTTCACCAACGAGAACTACAAGCTCGGCGTCGCCATCGCCGACCAGTATTTGATGTGACGGGCGGAAGACCCATGCGCCTCCTCGTCACCCACCGCACCGCCTACAGCTACGCCGCGCCGGCCACCCGCACGATCCAGACCCTGCGGCTCACGCCGAAGAGTCACGACGGGCAGTATGTCGTGTCGTGGCGGGTCGATATCGACCGCGACCTCCGCCTCGATACGGCGTCGGACGCGTTCGGCAACTCGGTTCACACCTTCACCGTCGACGGGCCGATCGACAAGCTCGAGATCACCGCGGTCGGCGAGGTCATCACCGAAGCCGGAAACGGCGTGCTCGGCGGGCAGATCGAGCGCTTCCCCCCGGTGCTCTTCCTCCGCGAGACCGCGCTGACCAAGCCCGACGCGCCCATCATAGCGCTGGCGGACGCCGCAGCCGGCCTGGCGGCGGAGCCCGTCCAGCGCATGCATGCGCTGATGGACGGCATCCGCGAGGCGATGACCTACGACCCCGTGCCGACCGACTCGACCACGACCGCCGCCGAGGCGATGACCCTCCGCCGCGGCGTGTGCCAGGACTTCGCGCATGTCTTCATCGCCGCCGCGCGCCACCTCGGCGTCCCGGCGCGCTATGTGAGCGGCTACCTCTACGAGCCGCAGATCGGCGTCAATGTCGGCGGGCACGCCTGGGCGGAGGTCTTCGTTCCCGACCTCGGCTGGGTCGGCTTCGACCCGACCAACGGCAACGCCCCGTCCGAAAAGCACATCCGCGTGGCGATCGGCCTCGACTCGCTCGCCGCAGCCCCGATCCGCGGCGCCCGCTTCGGCGGGAGCGGCGAGACGCTGAAGGTCGCGGTCGAGGTCGCCCAGGCCCGCAACGGCCGTGGCAATGGCCAATCGCAAACGCAGGCATCGTCCGGGCAAGCCCAGACGCAAGGCGGTTAGCGTCAAGCAACGCAGGGCGGAACCACGCCGCATTGCCGTGACGCCGCGCTCGCGCTACCTCTCGCCGGCCCGTCGGCCTGCAAGGACCTTCCTTCCATGACTTATTGCGTCGGCATCCTCGTCCGCGAGGGTCTGGTGATGATCGCGGATACCCGCACCAACGCCGGCCTCGACAACATCGCGACCTTCCGCAAGCTGCACTTCTTCGAGGTCACCAACGAGCGGGCCATGGCCCTTGCCACCGCCGGCAACCTCGCCACCAGCCAGGTCGTGGTGACCCTCCTGCAGGAGGGTTTCGAGGACCCGACCACGGGCCCCACCGACACGATCTACACCGTGCCGACCATGTTCAAGGCGGCCCATCTCGTCGGCCAGGCGATCCGCGAAGCGCACCGCATGGACGGGCGGACGCCGGAACAGGCCGCGCATTTCGACGTGACCGTGCTCTTCGGCGGGCAGATCAAGGGACGGCGCCTCCGCCTGTTCATGATCTACTCGGCCGGCAATTTCATGGAAGCCTCGACCGACACGCCCTATCTGCAGATCGGCGAGCACAAATACGGGAAGCCGATCCTCGACCGCTCGGTGACCGAAAAGACCCCGCTCGACGAGGCCCTCAAGCTCGGCCTCATCTCGATGGATTCGACCATGCGCTCCAATCTCGGCGTCGGCCTGCCGATCGACATTGCGATGATCAAGCGCGACTCGATCGCGCTCGACCTCTCGTACCGCATCGACCAGAACGACCAGTACTTCAACGACCTCCGCCAGCGCTGGTCGGGCGCACTGCGCGCTGCCCATCAGGCGATCCCCGCGCCGCCCTACGCGACGCCGGTCAAGACCGGCTAGCGGCCGCCTCCCCTCTCACGATCCAAGGAGTCCGACGATGACCGATAAGGTCGCCCTCGTTACCGGCGCCGGCACCGGCATCGGCCGCGGCGTTGCTCTTGCGCTGGCCGGCGACGGCTTCCACGTCACGCTCACCGGCCGGCGCGCCGAGCCGCTCGAGGAGACGGCGGCGATGGCCAGGGCCAAGGGCGTTAAGACGCTCGTCCACCTCGCCGATATCGGGAAGCCGGACGCGGTGCGCGGGCTGTTCGAGGCGCACAAGGCGGCGTTCGGCCGTCTCGACGTTCTCTTCAACAACGCCGGCACGTTCGCGCCGGCGGTCGAGATGGACGAGCTCACCTACGAGCAGTGGCAGTCGGTGGTCGACGTCAACCTCACCGGCGTCTTTCTCTGCACCCAGCAGGCGATGAGGATCATGAAGGCGCAGACCCCGAGGGGCGGCCGCATCATCAACAACGGCTCGATCTCGGCGCACGCGCCGCG
>CAYOET010000249.1:0-4940 GCA_964402985.1 uncultured Bauldia sp.
GACCTTCATCGACGTACCCCCACCGGCGCTTCGCGCCACCTCCCCCTTTCAGGGGGAGGAAAGGCCGTCGCGTGAGGCCCGCAGGCGGCCGCGGGCGAAGGCGATGGAGACCGCGACCAGAACGAGGCCGAGCGCGTACCAGGTGAAGGCGTACATGAGGTGGTTGTTGGGGAAGCTCACCACCGACTCACCGCCTTGCGGGATGCCGCCGGGGAGCGTGGGGTCGTAGGCGGCGTCGATCGTGTAGGGCGCGGCCTCCGCTCCCGGAGCGACCGAAGCGGCAATGGCCACCGGGTCGCGGGTGAACCACATGTTGCGCACCGGGTCGTCCGGCGGGGTGAAGGGATTGCGGAGCTCGGGGCGGCGGAGGAGGCCCGAGACGGTGACCTCGCCCTCGATCTGGCTCGCCGCGCGCGTGGCGGGATCCTTAAGCGGCTGCGGGACGAAGCCGCGGTTGACGATCACCGTCCAGCCCTCGCTCGTGACCAGTGGCGTCAGGATGAAGAAGCCCGGGCCGCTGAGCGGGCCGCGCGCCTGAGTGAGGCCGATGAAGACGTGGCTCTCGCGGTCGTTGAGGAACCGGCCGGTGATGGCGACCGGCTGGTAGTCGAGGGCGTCGAGGTCGAGGCCCGCCCACTCCGCGGGCGGCGGGGCCGGGATCGGCGGCGAGGCGAGCCGCGCCTCGACCTGTGCGACGAGATCGTTCTTCCAGGCGAGACGCTGCAGCTGCCACGTGCCGAGCGCGATCAGCACGGCGAGCGCCGCGAGGGTCGCGATGCCCGGCACGATCAGCCCGCGGAGGCCGGTTGGCGCGGACATCCCTAGGGGGCGCGGTCGAGCTGTCCCTCGCGCGCCTTGTGGCGGTACTGGAGCGCGATGAGGATGCCCTTGAGCGGACGGAGGAGGCCGATGCTGAGCCCGAGGACTAGCGGCACCCAGATCAGCGCGTGCAGCCACATTGGCGGGTGCCAGGTAAACTCGACGATCACCGCCGTGCCGAGGATGAGCATGCCGACGAGGAGGATGACGAACACCGCCGGCCCGTCGCCCGCGTCGATGAAGGTGTAGTCGAGGCCGCAATTCGTGCAGCTGCCGGCGTTGTCGAGGAAGCCGGCGAAGAGCGGGGCTTTCCCGCAGCGCGGGCAGCGGCCGAGGATGCCCTTGGAAATGGTTTGACCGAGGCTCTCGGGAGAGCCTCGGTCATTGGGTGCGGAATTGGTCATTTCACTCCGATCGGCCTCGAGGCGGCCGAGAGCCTTAGTGCATCGGAGCGCCCCAGCTGCCCCACACGTAGACGAACGTGAAGAGGAACAGCCAGACCACGTCGACGAAGTGCCAGTACCAGGCCGCCGCCTCGAAGCCGAAATGCGCCTTCGGGGTGAAGTCGCCGCGGATCGCGCGAACCAGGCACACGATCAGGAAGATCGTGCCGACGAGCACGTGGAAGCCGTGGAAGCCCGTCGCCATGAAGAACGTGGCGCCGAAGATGCTGCCGCCATAGCTGAACGTCGCGTGGGCGTACTCGTAGGCCTGCACGCCGGTGAAGGTCGCGCCAAGGAGGACGGTGCAGAGGAGACCCCAGATGAGGCCCTGGCGGTTGCCGTGCTGGAGCGAATGGTGCGCCCAAGTGACGGTGGTGCCCGAGGTCAGCAGGATCAGCGTGTTGAGGAGCGGGAAGTGCCACGGATTGAAGACCGTGATGCCCTCCGGCGGCCACTCACCACCCGTGAAATTGTAGCGGGCGACGGTGAGGTTGGGGTCGCCCGGGGCGAGCGAAGCGTCGAAGAAGGCCCAGAACCAGGCGAGGAAGAACATCACCTCGGAGGCGATGAAGAGGATCATCCCGTAACGCAGATGGAGCTGCACCACCGGCGTGTGATGGCCGGTATGCCCCTCCTTGATCACGTCGCGCCACCACACCGCCATCGTGTAGGCGACGCCTAGCCCACCGGGCAGGATCCACCAGATCGATGCGCCGTGCATGAAGCTGATGAAACCCAGCGCCAGCGCCAGCGCCGAGACCCCGCCGACGAACGGCCACGGGCTCGGGTCGACGAGGTGGTAGGGGTGCTTCTGCGTATGCAAGTGTCCGGCGTGCGCGTCAGCCATTGTGCTGCTCCAGATCTCCCTCGGCCCGCCGGTCGCCCGGCGCGCGTCTTTCCCAAGACTAAGGTCGGTTGCCCTCTCCGCTCGCCACCGCGGCCGTGGTCATGGGCCGGTTGGGGAGCGGGAAGAACGTGTATGAAAGCGTGATCGTATCGACGTATTTCAGGCTCGGCTCGGCGTCCATCGCCGCGTCGACGAAAAGGACGACCGGAAGGTCCGCCGTCTCGCCCGCCTGGAGCTTCTGTTCGTTGAAGCAGAAGCAGGTGATCTTGTTGAAATAGGCGCCGACCTGCGGCGGGGTGACGTTGAACGTCGCCGTGCCGGTGGTCGGGGCGCCGGTGAGGTTCTCGGCGCGGAAGGCGATTTGGGCGATCTCGCCCATGCGCATGCGCACCTGGCGCTGCTCGGGCGCGAAATTCCAGCCGAGGCCGGGGGCGACGTTGGCGTCGAAGCGCACGGTGATCATGCGGTCGATGATGTCGTCGGATGCGCCCGCCGCGCGCTGCGGGGTGCCGCCGAAGCCGGTGAGCTCGCAGAAAAGCGCGTAGAGCGGCACCGAGGCGTAGGCGAGCGCCACCATGCCGAAGACGAAGGCCACGCAGCCGCCGGCGATGAAGAGCGAGCGCTTGCGGCGCGTCTTCGCGGAGATGGGGCGGAGCTCGTCGGTCATCGTCCTAGATCGGCCGATCCATGGCGGCGCCGGGGCCGAGCTTGACGATCGTGATGACGTAGAAGAGCACGACGACCGCGACGAGGATCAGGGCAATCGCGATCGAGCGCGTGCGCTGCCGGCGCTTCTGCTGCTCGTTGAGCCGGATGCCGTTCTGGCTGTCGGTCATCGTCGCCACCTCGTTCATCCGAAGAACCCAAGGCGCGACACCAGCGCGTCGACGAGGAGCGCGCCGAAGATGAGGGCGAGG
This sequence comes from uncultured Bauldia sp., assembly GCA_964402985.1. GTDB lineage: Bacteria > Pseudomonadota > Alphaproteobacteria > Rhizobiales > Kaistiaceae > JADYYB01. Next base: position 3,027 of record CAYOET010000249.1, read on the forward strand.
TAGAGGATCGAGTAGGTGAAGAGGCTCTTGGCCGCCTCGCGCTCGCGATAGTCCTCGGTCTTGACCAGGAAGACGCGCCAGGCGCGCTCGAGGAAGATCAGCCCGAGCACCCCAGCGAAAGCGCCGTAATAGATCGAGGCCGAGCCGATCAGCGTCGGGATCACCGGCAGCGGGGCCAGGAACAGCGAGTAGACGAACATCTGGAAGCGCGTGCTCTTGTGACCCGCGGCGACCGGCATCATCGGGATGCCGGCGCGGTCGTAGTCGCCCGAGCGGATGAGGGCGAGCGCCCAGGAATGCGGCGGCGTCCACAGGAAGACGATGAGGAAGAGCACCACCGGGAGGAGCTCGACCGAGCCGGTCATCGCGGCCCAGCCGATCACCGGCGGGAGCGCGCCCGAGGCGCCGCCGATGACGATGTTCTGCGCGGTCCAGCGCTTGAGCCACATCGTGTAGACGACGGCGTAGAAGAAGATGGTGAAGGCGAGGAGCGCGGCCGCCACGAGGTTCGACACCAGGTAGAGGACGACGACCGAGGCGACCGACAGGAACACGCCGAGGAAGGCGGCCTCGCCGCGGTCGACGCGACCCGACGGGATCGGGCGGTTGCGGGTCCGGCCCATGATCGCGTCGATGTCGGAATCGAACCACATGTTGAGCGCGCCGGCAGCCCCTGCCCCGACCGCGATGGCGAGGAGCGAGATCGCCGCGAGCACCGGGTGGAGACCGCCCGGAGCGAGGACCATGCCGACGAATGCCGTGAACACGACGAGCGACATCACGCGCGGCTTGAGGAGGGCGAAGTAATCGCCCAGCTCGGCCCCGAAGAGCTCTCCATCGGTGTGCCCGGCGATCGGGCGTGGATCCATGAATGCCATGCTTCAGCTACGCCTTGGTGATCCCCAGAAGCGGAGCAGGAGGCCGATCGCCTCCTGCCGCGCGCTTGCTACTTGATCCGCGGCAGCGTCTCCCAGCTGTGGAACGCCGGCGGAGACGGCAGCTGCCACTCGAGCGTGGTGGCGCCCACGCCCCACGGGTTGTTGCCGGCCGGGCGCTTCCGCGCGAAGCCCTCGAAGAGGCCGTAGAGGAACACCACCACGCCAGCGGCCGAGATGTACGAGCCGAGCGAGGAGACGAGGTTCCAGCCGGCGAACGCATCCGGGTAATCGACGTAGCGGCGCGGCATGCCGGCGAGGCCGAGGAAGTGCTGCGGGAAGAAGACGAGGTTCACGCCGACGAAGGTGAGCCAGAGTGCAGCTTCCCGATGCGCTCGTCGTAGGTGTAGCCGGTCATCTTCGGGTACCAGTAGTACCAGGCACCGAAGATCGCGAAGACCGCGCCCATCGACAGCACGTAGTGGAAATGCGCGACCACGTAGTAGGTGTCGTGGATGACGCGGTCGAGGCCGGCGTTGGCGAGCTGGATGCCGGTCACGCCGCCGAGGGTGAACAGGAAGATGAACCCGACCGCCCACAGCATCGGCGTCTTGAACTCGACCGAACCGCCCCACATCGTGGCGATCCACGAGAAGACCTTCACGCCGGTCGGCACCGCGATGATCATGGTCGCGGTCACGAAATAGGCCTGCGCCTCGACCGACATGCCGACCGTGTACATGTGGTGCGCCCACACCACGAAGCCGATGCCGCCGATCGCGACCATGGCGTAGGCCATGCCGAGATAGCCGAACACGGGCTTGCGCGAGAAGGTCGAGACGATCTGGCTGATCATGCCGAAGCCGGGCAGGATCAGGATGTACACTTCGGGGTGGCCGAAGAACCAGAACAGATGCTGGAACAGCACCGGATCGCCGCCACCGTCGGCGGAGAAGAAGGTGGTGCCGAAGTTACGGTCGGTAAGCAGCATGGTGATGGCGCCGGCAAGCACCGGCAGCGACAACAGCAGCAGGAACAC
>CAYOET010000250.1:0-2091 GCA_964402985.1 uncultured Bauldia sp.
ACGACCTTGCTCATGAGCGTCACTCCTCTGATGCGAGAAAACGAGTCGGCCCTAGATCAGGCGTCCAAGCGGCGAAGTGCGCCGGCGTTGCGGACGACGATGCGGCGCGAGGAGGCGAGTTCGATGAGATCGGAGGATGCGAACTGACTGATGGTCCGCGACACGGTCTCGATCGTGAGGCCGAGATAGTCCGCAATGTCCTGGCGCGACATCGGGAGCTCGACTGTGCCGCTCACCGAAGCCCGCCGCGACATCTCGAGGAGAAAGGTGGCGACCCGCTCGGCGGCGCTCTTGCGACCGAGAAGAAGCATGTGGCCCTGCGCGCGGGCAAGGTCGCCGGCGGTCACCGCCCAGAGCTCGCGCGACACCGCCGCGTCACGGCTGGCAAGGGCGAAGACGGCGCTCCGCTTGATCACCAGGATCGTGCAGTCGTTGATCGCCTCGGCCGAGAACTGATGATCCTCGGCCGCTTCGAGCCCGAAGAACTCACCGGCAAGGTGGAAAGCGCCGATCTGCCGGCGGCCGTCGGAGAGGAGCTTGTAGGTGCGAACCGCGCCGGCAAGGACCTTGTAGATGTACTCGACCGGCTCGCCTTCGCCGTAGATCTCGCCCTCGCGGTCGTACTTGATCTGCGCGCCGACGAGATCGAGGGGGCTGCTGGCCGCGGGCAGGCCGGCGGCCGGTGCGCGCTCGATGCGGTCGAGCTGATCTTGGCGGAGGTGAATGGTCATCGGAAACCCCTCGGTTCTGGTGACCGATGTTTAGAAGGGCGGGCGGACGCCCGACATTCGGGTCTTCTCCCTACGGGATTTTACGGAGGCCGGAGGACGATGGAACTGGCCTCTCCGTCGGGCTTCGCCGGCGCCACTCTCACACGGAGAGTGGCCCGATCTGGCCCGCGCGAGGTGGCCGCCGCGAGGCTGCCGAACGTGACTTTTCACGGGCTCAGGCACACCCACATCACGCATGTCCTTCGCACGGGCGTCCCCTGTTGACGCGGCCCTCGGAGCCGCCCTAGAGGAATGAACCCCGAACAGACGCGGTGCCAATCGGGTGCCAATTCGGCAACCGTGGGGACGAAGCTGTCATCTAACTAGCTGATTTCCTTGAGTGGATGGGTGGCCGAGTGGTTGAAGGCAGCGGTCTTGAAAACCGCCGGACGGGCAACCGTCCCGTGGGTTCGAATCCCACCCCATCCGCCACTCGTCGCTCCGGATCGTCGATTTCCCGTCGAGCCAAACGCCCCGGCGCTTGAGGACTTGCGCCTCAGACAATCGCCGAAGTGCAATTCGTCTCGGATTTGGTGATCAGTCCCGGCGCGTCGGGCGACAAATGTCGGGAGAGTCCGCTGTCGCGGCGGGTTTCGCGGGATCAGCTGGTTCTGGGGTGGTGGGGCCGGATCGCTCGTCGCGGGGCACGCTGGCCGGGCTGTGCGCGAACGTCGCAAAATCGCGGCGCTGTGAGGGAAGGCGGAGAAGCCTCCCCGGCATGGTGCCGGGGAGGGATGGCGGATGGCCTTAGGGGGCGACCGGGGCGGGCGGGACCTGGCTGCGGTAGTAGTCGAGGATGCCGCCGGCCTCTAGCTGCGCGTCGACGTAGAGCTTGACCTCTTCGTCGACCGGCAGACGGTTGGCGTTGGCCGCCTCGTCGAGCGCCGCGACGGCGATCGCCTCGGCTTCGGCAGCCGCCTGCTGTGCGGCGAGGAGGTCGTCATCGGCCTCGTTGAGGGCGAGCTGTGCCGCCTCGACTTCGGCTCCACTGGCGATCGCCGCGTCGACCGCGGCGATCTCGGCGTTGTGCGCCGCGAGCTGGTCGGCCGTCATCTGCGAGGTAGCGACGAGAAGGAGGTCGGCCTTCGCCTGCTCGAGGGCCGCGGCCGAAGTGTCGGCGTAGCCGTACTGGTCGGTGAGCACGCCGACATCGGTCGCGTGGACCCCGCTTGCCTCGTTGAGGGCGAGCGCCGCGCCGTCGACCGTCTCCTGGGCGGTGACGACCGCGGCAGCGGCCGTTTCTCCGCCCACGACGGCCATCGCGTAGGCGGCGATCTCGCCCACCCGCGAGTTCGGGCTGGCATGGATGAAGGCGTTGATG
>CAYOET010000251.1:0-5094 GCA_964402985.1 uncultured Bauldia sp.
CGAACGGCGGACTCGCCACCGCCGCGGCGTTTTCAGGCAAGGACGCGGTCCTGTCCGGCCCGGCCCGTGGGGGTGTGGGCGCCGCCGAAACCGCCGCCGCGGCCGGGTTCGACCGCGTGATCGGCTTCGACATGGGCGGCACCTCGACCGACGTATCGCATTTCGACGGCGAGTTCGAGCGGACCGCCGAGACCGAGGTCGCGGGGGTGCGGGTGCGCGCGCCGATGCTGCGCATCAATACCGTCGCGGCGGGCGGCGGGTCGATCCTCGAGTACCGCGACGGACGCTTCCGCGTCGGGCCGCATTCGGCCGGCGCCGACCCGGGGCCGGCCTCGTACCGGCGCGGCGGCCCGCTCGCCGTCACCGACGCAAACCTCATGACCGGCCGCCTCCTGCCGCACCATTTTCCGTCGATCTTCGGTCAAAAGGGCGACCAGCCGCTCGACGCGCGGGTGGTGCGAAGACTGTTCGCGGCGGAGGCAGACCGGCTCGGTTCGGGCGCGACGGCGGAGGGCGTGGCCGAAGGCTTCCTCCGCGTCGCGGTCGAGAACGTGGCCAACGCCATCCGCAAGGTCTCGATCGCCCGCGGCCACGATGTCGCCAGCTATGTGCTCAACTGCTTCGGCGGCGCCGGCGGGCAGCTCGCCTGCCCCGTCGCCGACCGCCTCGGGATCGGCCGCATCCTCATCCACCCGCTGTCCGGGGTCCTCTCGGCCTACGGCATGGGCCTCGCCGAGACGCGCGTGATCAGGAGCCGCGCGCTCCTCCTTGCCATCGCGCCGGGCGCTCCGGATGCGGGGGCGGAGATCGCGCAGCAGCGCGACGCGCTGGCCCGGGAGGCGCTGGCCGACCTCACCGCGCAGGGCATCGACCGCGACCACAGCCGGGCGATCGTGCGCCTCCATCTCCGCTACCAGGGTACGGATACCACCCTTCCGATCGAGATCGGCGCGTCCGGCGTCGTTGACCTCGCCGACGCGGCAATGCGCTTCGCGGGCGAGTTCCGCCGCCGCTACGGCTTCGCGTTCGAAGGTCGTCCCGTGATCGCGGAGACGATCGAAGCCGAGGGAGTGGGCGGCGGCGCGGGCGACGAGACGGAGGCGGAGGTTCCGGCCGCGCAGAATTTTCCCGCGATCGAGACGAGCCGCCTCTTCATCGGCGGCAAATGGCACGGGGCGAAGGTTCACCTCCGTCGCGATCTGCGGCCGGGCACGCGCATGACCGGCCCGGCGCTCGTCGTCGAACCGCATCAGACGATCGTCGTCGATCCGGGCTGGCGCGCCGAGCTGACCAAGCGCGGCGACATCGTCCTTGCTCGCGTCGAACGGCGGCGCAGCTCCCTTCGACCGGGGGCGGCGGCGGACCCCGTCACGCTCGAGATCATGGCCAACCGTTTCATGGCGGTGGCCGAGGAGATGGGGGTCACGCTCCAGAACACGGCGTCGTCGGTGAACATCAAGGAGCGGCTCGACTTCTCGTGTGCGCTGTTCGACGCCGCGGGCGGGCTCGTCGCCAACGCCCCGCACGTGCCGGTCCATCTCGGCTCGATGGACCGCTCGGTGACGACGATCATCGAGGAGAACGCCGGCGCGATCCGGCCCGGCGACGTGTTCGCGCTCAACGCGCCCTATCGCGGGGGGACGCACCTCCCGGACATCACGGTGGTGACGCCGGTGTTCGAGGATATTCCTCCCCCTGAAAGGGGGAGGTGGCGCGAAGCGCCGGTGGGTGTCAGTGAGGCGACGACTTACCTCTCCCCCGACCTGCGGTCGGACCCTCCCCTTCCAGGGGAGGGAGGGCAGCCGAGGATCCTCTTCTGGCTGGCGGCGCGCGGGCACCATGCGGACATCGGCGGGCTCGCGCCGGGGTCGATGACGCCGCTCGCGACGAGCGTGGAGGAGGAAGGCGTCCTCATCGACAATTTCCGGCTGGTCGAAGGCGGGCATTTCCGCGAGGCGGAGATCTCCGCCCTCCTCACCGGCTACCGCTATCCGGTTCGCAATCTCGCCGACAACCTCGCCGACCTTCGGGCGCAGGTCGCGGCGAACGAGATGGGCGCCCGGCAGATTCGCGCGATGATCGGCGAGTTCGGGCTCGATGCGGTGACGGCCTATATGGGCCACGTCCAGGACAACGCCGAGGAGAGCGTGCGCCGGGTGATCGAGCGGCTCCGCGACTCCTCCTTCGAGGTGCGTACCGATCAGGGGGCGGTGATCAAGGTCAAGATCAGCGTCGACAAGGAGCGGCGGGCGGCGACGATCGACTTCGCCGGCACCAGTCCGCAGCAGAAGACCAACTTCAACGCGCCCGAGCCGGTGACGCGTGCGGCGGTCCTCTACTGCTTCCGCGTGCTGGTGGGCGGCGACATCCCGATCAATGCCGGGTGCCTTCGCCCGCTCGACATCAGGATCCCCGAGGGATCAATGCTGCGGCCCGAGTTCCCGGCCGCGGTCGTAGCCGGGAACGTGGAGACCAGCCAGCAAATCACCGATTGCCTGTTCGGCGCGGTCGGCGCGCTTGCCGCCGCCCAGGGCACCATGAACAATCTCACCTTTGGCGACGAGCGGTACCAGTACTACGAGACCATCTGCTCCGGCGCTCCGGCCGGTCCAGGGTTCGATGGAGCCGACGCGGTCCAGACCCACATGACCAATTCCCGGCTTACCGATCCCGAGCTGCTGGAGCTGCGGTTTCCCGTGGTCCTCGGGGAGTTCAGCATACGAAAACACTCGGGCGGACGGGGACGATGGAATGCGGGTGACGGGACGAAGCGGGTGATCCGTTTCCTCGAGGACATGGATTGCGCCATCCTTTCCTCCCACCGGAAGATCCGCCCACATGGAATCGAAGGCGGCGAGCCAGGAGAGCTCGGTACGACCCATCTCCGCCGCCGTGACGGCCGACTCGAGGAGCTCGAAGGCTGCGCCCAGGTGAAGGTCATGGCCGGAGACGCCGTGGTCATCCGCAGCCCGACCGGCGGCGGCTATGGAGACCCCGCCGAGCGTGATCGCGGCGGCGAGGCCGACGCGCATCAGGAGGCGGCTGAGGAAGGTTGACGCCAAGGCTTCGATCCGGATGCGCATCGTTCGGTCTCCTACTGGAAAAGGTAAGCGGGTATCGAGGCCGGCGGCACCGGGCCGGGCGCGGCTAGAGCGATCGGCACGCCGACTGGCATCGGCATTGGCATCGGGGCCGGCGCGGGCGCGCGCTGGAACAGCGAAGGCCGTGGAACGGGAATTGGTGAGACCCGTCCGACCGCCGCGGGATAGCCCGGCGGTACGGGAAGCGGCTGCGGGGCGATGGTGGGGGGCAGCGCCGCCATTGGCACGCTCGGCCCTGCGATGACCGGCCCGTTTGCGGGCGGCGGGAGCTGGGCGGTCGGCCGGCAGTAGCCCGAGGTGCCCGCCTCGTTGTGGTGGGCGAGGTCGAGATGGAAATGGTTCTCGTGCTGCCCGTCGCTGGTTCCGGGGCCGAGCACGGTCTTGAACTGCCGGCAGGCGTAGTAGTGCACCTCGCGCAGGAACGCGCGTTCGTCCGCCGCGCCGCGCCAGCCGCGAAGGACCGTGACCTCGCGGCCGTTGGCGAGGACGAAGGCGGCGACGTCGAGCGCGTTGCCGAAGGCGTGCTCGGAGAGCTCGGCGCCGCGGACGTTGTTGCGCGGCCGGCACGCATAGGCGGAGATCTGCTTGATCCCGACGACCGGGCTGCCGAACCGCGCCATCGCGGCCGGCTGCACGGAATTGGCCAGCCAATACTCGATCGCGGCGGTGATCGGGCAGCCGAGCGTGGCGTCAGGCCCCAGTTCCACCTGGCCGCCGGCGAGAGCCCTCACCTTCAGCGGCCGGTCGATGCCGCACGTGCCGTTGCCGTCGACCGCGCGGATCGACTCGATGAACGAAGAGGTCGCGACCTCGCGGGAAGACATGCACGCGCGCTCGGCTTGAGCACGCCAGGCCTCGCGGCCGGCGGCGAAATTGAGGAAGCTGAGCGCACAGCCGCTCAGCCCCAGAAGGAGGCAGGACGCCACCGCCAGATACGCAACGCGACGGAACATGTGCCTCAATGTCGAGGCATTTCTTTAAGGAAGGGTTCACCCTGATCGGACGGCCGCCGACCGGCCGAACCAGAGCGCCCGCCGAGGCGTTGCGCGAGGCCTTCGATCGCGAACTGCCGCGCGCCATCGAGGACAAGTCGGGAGGCAGGCTGATCGCTGGGGACGTGGACGCGTCACAATGCGGGTTGGGGTGACCGGGAGGTCCCAACGCTGGGCGGATGAATTTTCCAAGCTGGCCGCCAATTTGCCTTGCCCGTGCCAACTTTTGTGCAGCGCGGGCGAATTTCGGGCTTCGGCTTTGCGCGAATCACCGCTACAGTTCGAGAGTCTGAACAGGAGGCGGCACCGATGACTTCAGCTCGTCCGATACATATCCTGGCAGCTTTCGCGGCTCTGGCGTTCGTCAGCGCGATCATTTTCGGGGCGATCTAACTCGCCCCTTCTTTGTGCCCGCATCAGCGGTAGAAGCTGGGCATCGGAAACAATAAGGCAGCCAGGATCTCAGGGCGCCGGGTGATTGCCGGGCGCCCTCGCGGTTACACCGCGGTTTCGCGCCGGGAGGGGTCGTAGGCGAGGATGGGGGCGAGCCAGCGCTCGACCTCAGCGACCGACATCGCCTTCCGCTCGGCATAGTCCTCGACCTGGTCGCGCTCGATCTTGCCGACGCCGAAATAGTGGCTCTCCGGGTGCGCGATGTAGAGCCCCGAGACCGACGAGGCCGGCCACATCGCGAAGCTTTCGGTGAGGGTGATGCCGGCTTCCTTCTCGGCGTCGAGGAGCCGGAAGAGAGTCGCCTTCTCGGTATGGTCGGGCTGCGCCGGGTAGCCGGGCGCCGGGCGGATGCCGCGATATTTTTCGGCGACGAGTTCCTCGTTGCTGAGCGCCTCATCGGGGGCGTAGCCCCAGAACTCGCGGCGGACGCGCTCGTGCATGCGCTCGGCGAAGGCCTCGGCCAGGCGGTCGGTCAGAGACTGCGAGAGGATCTTGGAATAGTCGTCGTTGGCCTTCTCGAAGCGCGCGATGACCTTGTCCTCGCCGAT
>CAYOET010000252.1:0-7711 GCA_964402985.1 uncultured Bauldia sp.
ACGCATCCGCGCCTCGCCGGAACTGCTCGGCGTGACCGGGTGCCATCCCTTCCGGATGAGAAAGAAGGAGGACGTCGTGGACCTAGGCCGCGACCACAGCTCCGCTGCTCCGCGCCGACTCGGCAAGTCGCGGCGCATATCCGTCGAGCCAGAACGAGCCAGGCACGAAGAGGCAATCGCCCGGTGCGAATTGTGCCCGAGTAACCCGGATGCCTGCCTCCGCGGCCCACGGCAGGAAATGCGTGACGCCGTTGAGGAACGGAAAGAGCCGATAGCGAAACGGCTTCGGCACGGCGGTGATCAAGGCCTTCTCCAGCCCCGAGCTGAGGCGGCGGGCTGTCCGGTTTGCCGCGGCGTATCGCTCCCTGAGGCTCGGGAAGAACTCGGCCGCCCGGCCGAAGCCGCCGCCCTCGGTGGTGAGCGCCACTCGCCTCACCGGGTGCCAGAAGATCGGTCGGACGGCGCCGAATTGGGTGCCCGGCTCGGCGGCAAGTGCATCGGTGAGGTGAATGATGACGCGGCTGACACCGGTGAGATGAGTGGCCGCCGCGAATTGGCCGAACAACTCGGTGATGTCGATCCAGAGCGTGGGAGGGTTCATTCGGGCTCGCGTCGGGTTCGATGGCCGGCTTCCCCTTGCATGGGGAAGAGCGCGGAGCACTAGGCCACCGGCGTTGCGGCGCCCTTCGCCATCTTCCGCGCTTCGTACCGAGGGCCAGTGGGCGTGGCGACCCGTCCGATGAAGACGAGGTCGCCGGCTTCCAGCACGCCGAGGTCGACGTCGCGGTCGGGGAGGATCGCGATGATCCGCTTGTCGACCCGCACCACCAGCTGACGGCGGCGATCGAGGCGGCTTTTCGCCCAGGTCTTGAGGACGTCGTAGTATGGCTTCTCGCGCCACGCGTTCGGCGAGCCGGCATCGACATGGGCGACGAGGCGGACCCCGTCGTCCACGAGGTAGAGGACGATGCGCGACTTGGTCGGCTTCCAGATCTCGGGCAGTTCCGCGGTCTCGAGATAGAGGCAGGAGAAATCGCGGCACTCGTCGGGGTGCGAGCCGTAGATGGTGCAGCCGGTGCCGGGCTTGCAGTGCGGGCACCATTTGCCGGGCGGCTTGTTGAGCGCCTCGATGCCGACCAGCTTGCAGCACAGCGAGCACGAGCCGCAGGTGCGGCCGGTCGGGTTGGGAAGCTGCTCAATGGTCATCAAGTCCGCCACCTGGTGGAGGCTTGAGCGCGACCGATGAGTCTCTCGACTAACCTCCCCCTCGAGGGGAGGGGGGCGTCGCGGCGGACCGCGCGGAGTGAAGCCGGCTCCCCCCTCCCGAAATCGCCGCGCGATTTCGACCTCCCCTCCATGGGGAGGTTGGGGACTGGGAGGCCGTTCACTTGGTTGATCACGCTCCACCGACGCGTTTACCGAGGCGGCCGAGAATAGGCGAGGCTTCCGCCTAGCGCCATTATTTCCCTGGAGGATTTGCCTTCTCGGCGCCCCGCGTCAGCTCGGCGAGGACATCGCCGAGGCGCGGCGGCCGGCCGTTGAGGAAGGGGAGGGGGCGGCACACGTCGATCGCGGCGATGCCGACCCGGGCGGTGAGCATGCCGTTGACCACGCCCTCGCCGAGCTTGGCCGAAATGCGGGCCGCGAGCCCTTGGCCAAGGAGCTGCTGGACCAGGCTGTCGCCCGCGGCGAGGCCGCCGGTGATGGCAAGATGGGTGACCACGGTGCGTCCTAGCCGGATGAAGCCGAGCATCCCCGGCCGGCCGCCATAAAGGGCGGCGAGGCGGCGGATCAGACGCACGATCTCGGAAAGGACGAAGAAGAGGTCGACCAGCGCCCGCGGCGAGATCGCGGTGACGAGCGAGACGCGCTTGGCCGAGTCGAGGACGAGGCGGCGGGCGGCTTCGTCCATCGGCAGGAGCAGCTCGCGCTCGGCGAGGCCGACGAGATCGCGGCCGTCGATGATCTCGCCGAGATGCGCCTTCAGCGCGGCGCGGCCGCGGGCGGTCTCGGCGCGCCCCTCGTAGAGGGCGACCAGCTGGCGCGAGGCGTCGAGCGCCTTCTTGTGGTCATCGTCCCTGGCAGCCTCGGCTCCGAGCTCGCGGATCGCTCCGAGCTTGCGGAGGCGGAGGAGGCCGACCAGCTCGCGGATCGCGAGGCCGATCAATCCGACGACGAGGATCGCGGTCAGCGCCACGCCGACCCAGCCGAGCCAGTCGATCCGCGCGAAGAGGCTTCGAACGAGCTGATCGACCGCGAGGCCGAGGGCCAACGTCACCAGCCCGCCCGCCCCGATCCAGATCCATTTCGCGAGACGCGACCGGCGAGGCGGCACCGCCACACCCGCGGGAAGGGTCTCGATTTCGTCCGGGTCGAACGGGTCGGCGCCGCGCACCACGACCGGGTCGGCGGATTCGATCGCGCGCTCTGCCGCGGCCTCGCTCTCTTCGAAGCGCACCTCGTCGAGGCGGAAGGCGGCGGGCTTGCGGCGCTCGCTCATGCCATCCGGTCCCCGAGCAGGAACTCGAGCGCGCGGTCGAGCCGGATATGCGGGAGCGAGAGGAGGAGCCCCTCGGCGGTGCGCTCGAGCGGCGGCGGGCGGAAGCGGACGTAGCGGAGCACCGGATCGGAGCCGGCGACCCCATCCCACACCGCCTCGGGCTTCCCCGGCAGATCGCCGGGGAAGAGCGCGATATCGGTGTTGCCGTCAAAAGCCTCGCCGTTGACGATCTCGCCTTTGAGCGGCTTGCCGATGATCGACGGCAGGCGCTGCCCGCCCCGCATCACGGTCCCTTCGCGCGTTGCGCGCACCGAGGCGAGAGCGAGGATGTCGACCTTGGCACCCGCCTTCTCGGCATGGGCGACCGCACCGGCGAGCATGTGGCGAAGGATCGCCTCGAGCCGGTCGTGATCCTCGTGATGGAGGTGGTCGGCCTTGGTCGCGGCGACGAGGATGCGGTCGATGCGGCGGGCGAGGAGCCGGCCCAGCCACGAACTCCGCCCCGGCCGGAAACAGGCGAGAATCTCGCCGAGCGCGGTCTGCAGCTCGCGGATGCCGTCGGGCCCGGCGTTGAGCGCGGCCAGCGCGTCGATCAGCACGATCTGCCGGTCGAGGCGCGCGAAGTGCTCGCGGAAGAACGGCTTCACCACGACCGACTTATAGGCCTCGTAACGTCGCTCCATCATCCGGGCGAGCGAGCGTTGTGGCGGGCTCGCGCCCGGCGGGAGGCGGAGCGGAGAGAAGGTGAGGGCCGGCGATCCGTCGAGGTCGCCCGGCATCAGGAAGCGGCCCGGCGGCTCGGTCGAGAGCGATGCTCCCTCGGCACGATTGGCGCGGAGATACTCGGTGAAGAGCGCGGCGAGCTCGCGCGCCGCCATCTCGTCCTCGGCCGCCATCGGGTCGAGCCCGGCCAGCCAGGCGAGCCAGGTGGCAGCAAAGCGCCGGTGCGAGGGACGCTCGGCGCGGGTGATCGCCTCCGCCGACCAGGTGGCGAAATCCTTGGTCAGCAGCGGGAGGTCGAGCAGCCACTCGCCCGGGTAGTCGACGATGTCGAGATGGACCTTGCCGCTGCCGAAGGTCCTCCCGACGAAGGTCGCCGACTCGTAGGCAACGGTGAGCCGAAGCTCGCTCACCCGGCGCGTCGAGTCGGGCCAGACGCGCTGGTCGACGAGCGCCGCGACATGCGCCTCGTAGTCGAAGCGCGGAACGTTGTCGTCGGGCTGCGGCTGCAGCTCCGCGCCCGAGATGCGCCCGCTCGAATACGACTTGAACAGCGGCAGCCGCCCACCGTGCAGGAGATTGTGGACGAGCGCGGTGATGAACACGGTCTTCCCTGCGCGCGACAGCCCGGTGACGCCGAGCCGGATCGACGGCGTGGAAAAGCCCAGCCGCCGTTCGGCCAGATTGGCGAGCGCGAACCGCGTTTCGTCCGTCCAGGTGGTGAGATTTGCCAGCGAGACCTCCAACCCACCTTCATCTAAGCAGTCGGACGAGACCGCGAAAGGGCAGATCAGTCCTTGGGCGCGGGTTCCGAGGCCGGCAGCTGGCGCGGCCACTTCGTCGCGATGAGGTGGCCCTGACCCGGCCGCGCGTCGCGCCAGTTGGCGGCGTCGAACTCGAACACGACGAGGCCGCCGGTCGGAACCCCTGACGCAGACGCCGCCGCGGCGGGCGGATCGCCCGGCCATGAAAGATGGCGGATCGCCTCCTCGACCGTCGGGTTGTGGCCCACCAGCGCGACCGTCATGGCGCTCGCGCCCGCCTCCGCCGCGAAGCCGAGGAGGTCGTCGGCGCCGGCCTCGTAGAGCGCGCGGTCGAGGCGGCAAGCGAGGGCGTGGCCGGTGTACGAAAGGAGCGCGGCAAGCGTCTCGCGGCTGCGGCGCGAGGCAGAGGCGATCGCGAGGTCCGGCGGGTACTCGGCGGCGGCGAACGCGCCGATGCGCCTTGCCTCCTCCCAGCCCTCCACGGTCAGCGGCCGGTCGAAATCGTCGTAGCGTCCGTCTTTCCGCGTGGCCTTGGCATGACGGATGAGAAGGAGGCGAAGCATCGCGGGCGGTCTCAAAGAAAAAGCCGCCACCCGAGGGTGACGGCCGGGATTCGATCGACCGGAGTTTCGCCTAGCCCTGGCAGAAATGATACTGGCCGTCGAAGCCGAGATAGTGCCCGGTCTGTTGATTGAAGGACCGGAAGCGGTTGGCGCAGTAGCCGAACCAGGCCTGCGACCATGCCGGATAGGGCCGCCCGTAGTTCTGCGGCGCCGCCGCGTAAGGGGGCGGTGGCGGATAGTAGGCCGCCGGCGGCTGGACGTAGACCGGCGGCGGCGCCTGGTACGCCATGCTGTGGATGCAGTTGTTGTAGGCGTAGCGGTAAGCCGCGTTCCAGCTGTTGCCGGCAGCGCCGAGGAAGGCGCCGCTCACCGCGCCGATCGTGGCGCCGCGGCGGATGCTGTTGGGCCCCCCGACGATCGCGCCGATGCCGGCGCCGGTCAGCGCCCCGAAGGCAGCGCCGCCGAGAATCCGCCCGCCGGGCCGCGCCACCTGATAGGCGTAGTTGCGAGCGTAAGCGTCGCAGTTGTTGGTCTGGTAGGTTGGCGCCGGGTAGGTCGGATAGGCCTGATAGTATTGCGCCGACGCCGTCCCCGTTCCGAGAGCAAGCGCAGCGGCACACGCCAGAAGTCGCAGAGTGTGCGTCATCTTGGGTTCCTCGATTGGAGCAGCTGGCGCGAAAACGCTTGGCTCCGGCCGCTGTTCCAGAGAACCCCCCTCGGCTCCGACCTTAGCACGCTGAAATGCGGGCGCGAGTCCCCGTTACCGGGTCCCGGTTCCGGTGGCCTTCGCCCGAATCGCGCTCGACACGGCCTCGATCACGTCGCTCGCCCGATAGGGTTTGCCGATGCGCCGTGCGCGGTCGAGTGGGGAGGTCAGCACCAGGCCCTCGGACTGCGCCGACACCAGCACCACCGGGCAGCCGCTCTCCGCGATGGCGAGGGCGAGTTCGACCCCCGAGACGTCGAGAAAGACGCCAATCACCGCGGCATCGAAACGGACATTCGAGGCGATGAGATTGCGGCCGGCCTCGACCCCTCCGGCCACCACCACTTCCGTGGCGCCCGCGTCGATCAGGATGGTCTCCAATTCAAGCGCAATGACCGAAACGTCCTCGACCACGAGGATCCGGCGGCCGCGAAGCGGCAAATCCTGATTGTGCAACTGAAATCGTCCGGCCGCGTTTGAGCCTCGAAACTTGACCTCGACCTTGGTCGAAGGCGGGCCTGCCCGTCATTAAGAAATGACACAGGCTCCGTCGGAATCTGGGGTGCCCAGGCGAAGCAGCGCGAGGGGAACATGGCCCATATCGACACCGGGCGGGCCGAGCCGGTCGGCTGCGAATTCTGCCCGCTCCACCAATTCGCCCGGCTCCGCAAGCTCGGGCCCGAGGAACTCGGCTTCCTCGCCAAGTTCAAGCTCGGCGAGGCGTGGTTCGACCCGGGCGCGCCGGTGCTCCAGGAAGGCACCCCGGACGGCCGGATCTACACCGTGCTGGCCGGGTGGGGCTACCGCTACAAGCTCCTCGACGACGGCCGCCGCCAGGTGCTCAACTTCATCCTGCCGGGCGACCTCATCGGCCTCCAGTCGGCGACGATGGATCAGATGTATCACTCGGTCGAAGCGCTCACGCCGATGCGGCTCTGCGTCTTCCAGCGCGACCGGCTGTGGGACTTCTACAAGGCCCTGCCCAGCCTCGCCTACGACATTACCTGGCTGAGCTCGCGCTCGGAGATCATCATGGACGAGACGATCCTCACCCTTGGCCGGCTGTCGGCCGCAGAGCGCGTGGCCCATCTCATTCTCCACCTTTCCGGTCGTGCCGAGGGCGTTGGGCTTGCCGCTGGCGACCAGATCCAGCTGCCGTTCACCCAGCAGCTCTTCGCCGATGCGCTCGGCCTGTCTCTGGTCCACACCAACAAGACGCTGCGGCGGATGCAGAACAAGCGCCTCATCCGCTGGTCCGATGGCGAGTGCGAGATCCTCGACCGGCCGGAGCTGGAGCGGGTCGGACACTACGACAGCGCGGAGGTCCCCCCGCCGCAGCCCTTCATCTGAGCCTCCGCTCCTTTCCACACGCGCGCCTTTCCTGATAACGGAGGGCGCAAGAGCGGCGCGAGCGCGCCGGCGCATGAGTTGGGAGGGAGCAATGAGCGAGAAGGAAAGCCCGATCTTCGTCGTGAAGGGGTTGCCGCGAGGCGCGATTCTCGATGAGGGAAGTCTTCTCGAGATCGAGGTCGCCGGCGAGGGCGACGCACTCATTCGTCTTCGCTTTACGCCGGGGCTTCTCGATCTCTTCCTGGTCCGCGGCGGCGAGCTGTGGACGCGTGCGATGACCAAGGACGGACCCAGCGGTCGCGCCCAGGTCCTGGCGCGAGAGGTCGAAGTGATCAGCGCGGCGGCACCGGCGGGCGCGCGCAAGGTGCTCCTTGCGATCAAGCCGAAAGGGGCGCCGCCCGCTCACTACGCCATGGATCCCGACGTCGCGGCCAATCTCCGGCCCCAGCTTCGCAAGGCCGAGGAGGCGGCGCGGCAGGGCGAGTCGCTGCCGCCTCCGATCCGCCCGGCCGCTGGCACGGCTTGACCTCGGAGATCGCCGCCACCACATCGGCGCAACGCTGCGACGCGGCTCGCGACCTCTGCTCCCCAGCGAAAGCGGAGCCGTGTCCCTGAAGGCCATGGAATCGTAAGGGAAATGTCATGGTCCCGCCTGTTGTCCTCGGGCGGGGCCGGCGCTATACAGGCGCCGCGTTTGGTAAGCGAGGCTGAGGCTCTGAATGGCGATCGACCTTTTGGATGAATACCGCCCGTCTGAAGACGAAGCCTTCATGAACGAACGCCAGCGCGAGTACTTCCGGCAGAAGCTGCTCGCCTGGCGCGAGGACCTCTTGCGTGAGTCGAAGGAGACGCTGCAGCATCTCCACGACCATCCGCTCACCGATGCGCAGGGCAGCCTCGATACCGTCATGCGCGTCAATTACGACATCGACCTCGCGGTCTTCGCGGAGATTGAAGGACTGACGCTCGGCGAAGTGAAGAACCTGTTGATGCGCTCCACGGGGGAGGAAATCCGTCGCATTGGCCGGGCCCTGACCGGGGTGATGGCCGCGGCGATCGCCAAACTCTGTGATACGCACGAACTGATCTTTATTCCCTCCAAGGTGAC
>CAYOET010000253.1:0-36622 GCA_964402985.1 uncultured Bauldia sp.
CGTCGCCGCCGATGCGCTGATGGGTGCGGCCTACGGGTCGGCGGGGGAACGCTGCATGGCGATCTCGGTCGCGGTGCCGGTGGGCGAGACGACGGCCGACAAGCTGCGGCACGCGCTGGTCGAGCGGATCGAGCGGCTGCGGGTCGGGCCTTTCTTCGGCGAGGACGTCGACATGGGGCCCGTGGTGACGCGCGACGCTTACGAGCGCATCCGCGGGCTAATCGCGCGCGGGGTCGAGGAGGGCGCGGATCTCGCCGTCGACGGGAGATCGCTGTCGCTGCAGGGCTACGAGAACGGGTTCTTCCTCGGGCCGACGCTGTTCGATCGCGTGACCCGCGAGATGGACATCTACAAGACGGAGATCTTCGGCCCGGTGCTGTCGATGGTGCGCGCGAAGACCTACGAGGAGGCGCTGGCGCTGCCGAGTGACCACGAATACGGGAACGGCGTCTCGATCTTCACCCGCGACGGCGGCGTGGCGCGCGACTTCGTCTCGCGCGTCCCGATCGGGATGGTGGGGGTCAACGTGCCGATCCCGGTGCCGCTCGCCTATTACGGCTTCGGCGGCTGGAAGGCCTCTTCCTTCGGCGACCTCAACCAGCATGGCCGGGATTCTGTGCGGTTCTGGACGCGGACGAAGACGGTCGCGACGCGCTGGCCGTCAGCGCGGTCGGGGCCGGACTTCTCGATGCCGACCGCGCGTTAGATCCGCTCCCTCACAAGCCCGACCGACTTCCCGGCGAAAGCCGGGATCCATCCATAGGTTGAGCCAAGCGGAGCCGTTGTCTGGGCCCCGGCCTTCGCCGGGGAAGCGGGTTGGGGATTGGGGCTACGGCGCGGTCGGAGCGAGACGAGCGCGGCTACCCGATCACCATCGGCGGGTGGTCTTCTTCCTGGGCGTAGACGGAGTCCATGGCGTAGGTGACGACGAGTTCCTCGGTGCCAAACACGCGGTAGAGATACTCGACCGCGGGTGCGAGCGCGTCGAGGCGCTCCTTGTCGTGAACGAAGAGGCCGAAGAGGCACTTGGCCTCGATGCCGAACTCGCGCGCGATCTCCGCCCCGAACGGGCCGAGCCTTGCGGCCTCGTGGAGATGGAGCGGCCCCTTGAACCATTCCGGATGCTCGCGCCGCGCGTAGTCGAGCCGGCGGTTGGCCTCGGGGATGGAGTAGCTGGTGTGGCCGAAGAGATCGATCGCCATGGTGCACTCGGGCAGGGAGAGGAGCCACCGAATAGCACGCCGGCAGGGACGGCAACCCGCGGGGACGCATTTCACGTATTCCCGGCGGGGATCGGGAGCAGCGCGCGCGGAGATCGAATGAAAAAGGCCCGGCGCTGGGCCGGGCCTTCTAGGGAGGGGTCCAGACCCGAGGGTCCTGACCGGGGACGCTAGTTGTTGAGCGAGGGGGCTCCTTCGGCCGCGCGGATGAGCTGGACGAACTCGGCTCTGAGGCCGAAGGGGTCCTCGCCGCGGGCGCCCTGGGCGAGGTCGATCATGTCGTCCCAGTCGAAGCTCGCCTCCATGTAGGGGTCGCCGCGGAGGCGCTGGCCGACGGCCGCGACCGCGAGCGCCCACCGGGTCGCCTCGCCGCCATCGGCGAAATCGGCGACGCGGTCGGCGTCGGAGATCGGGCGCTCCATGCGGACGGAGGTGTCCGCGCCCGGCGCCTTGTAGCGGATGCGGAGATAGGCGATCTCGCCGCTGGTGTCGGGGCCGCCGAGCTTGGTCGCGCCGCCCGGCTGGCTGTAGCGGAGCGGGTCGACCGCCGTGGCGCCGCCGACCGGGGTGATCTCGTAGAGCGCGGTCACCGAGGCGCCCGCGCCGACTTCGCCGGCATCGACCGCATCGTTGTTGAAGTCCTCGCGGTTGAGGAGCCGGGTCTCGTAGCCGATGAGCCGGTACTCGGCGACTCGCGCCGGGTTGAACTCGACCTCGATCTTGACGTCGTCGGCAATCGGGAAAACCGAGGAGGCGAAGTCGTCGCGGAAGAGTTTTCGCGCTTCCTGCAACACGTCGACATAGGCGGCGGTGCCGTTGCCGGCCTGGGCGATGGTCTGCATGAGGAGGTCGTTGTAGTTGCCGCGGCCGTAGCCGTAGACCGAGAGATAGACGCCCGTCGCGCGCTTCTCGGCGACGAAATCCTCGAGCATCTCGGGATTGGCGATGCCGACATTGAAGTCGCCGTCGGTCATCAGGATCACGCGATTGACCGCGTCATCGTCGAAGTTCTGCTCGGCGAGATCGTAGGCCAGCGCAAGGCCTTCGCCGCCCGCGGTCGAGCCGCCGGCCTGGAGCGCGTTGACCGCGCAGCGCATCACCAGCTTATGCGTGCCGGGGGTGGGCGGGAGCACCGCGCCGGCCGCGCCGGCGTAGACGGCGAGCGAGACGTGGTCCTCGGGACGCAGCTGGTCGATGAGGAGGTTGAGCGATTTCTGCGCCAGCTCGAGGCGGTCGGGGCCCTGCATCGAACCGGAGACGTCGACGAGGAACACGAGGTTGAGCGGCGGCTCGGAGCCCTCGGGAATCTCATAGCCCTGGAGGCCGATATGGACGATCTGCCGGCCGGGCGCCCAGGGCGAGGGCGCGACGGTGACGGAGGCGAGGAACGGTTCGGCGGCGCTGTCGGGGGCGGGGTAGTCGTAGTCGAAGTAGTTGACCATCTCCTCGACGCGAACCGCGTCGCGCGGCGGCAGCGTGCCCTCGCTGAGGAAACGGCGGACATTGCTGTAGGAGGCGGTGTCGACGTCGATCGAGAAGGTCGAGACCGGGTTCTCGGCGACCTGGCGGATCGGGTTGGTCACCGCGTCAGGGTAGCGTTCGGTGATCACGTCGCCGGCCACGCGGCCGCCGGAGATGGTGCCCTGCGGGAGAAGCGGTGCGACCGCCAGGTTCTGCGACTGGTTCGGGTAGGGGGATGGCGGCGGGGGCGGGTAGGGCGCCACCGTCGACGGCGCGCCGTAGAACCCTCCGGGGGCGGCGTAGCGGTCGAGCTCAGCCGTGCGCATGTCGAAGCCGAGGGCGCGACACGATTCCGGCGTGGCGACGCCATCGCCGGCCCGGTCGGGCGCGATCTTCTGCGCGTTCGCCGGGATACCGGCGGCAAAGATCACCGTAAGGATCGAGGCGACGCTTACGGCAGTTGGGCGTAGGCCCATCATGGATTTGTCCCTCCGAGGAACGTTGGCCCCCACGGGCCGGCATAGAGCGCGTCATCTTCGGCGGAAGCTTGACCCTAAGCGGAGCAATTCCGGCCGGATTGAGCACCGAACTGTGGCAACCACACCGCCGCGGCGGCGTTGGCGATGGGGCTCAGTATACGGAGGACGAAGGATGAATCTTCGCACGGGCGCCATCGCCACCGGCCTTCTCGCCACCGCCTTGACCCTCGGAACGGCCGGATTGCCGGCGTGGTCGCAGGGCAACGCGGGGGCCGATCTGTTCAACGCCAACTGCGCGGGTTGCCACGGCAACGCAGGCGAAGGCGGCGTTGGGCCCACTCTCGCCAACAACCAGAGCCTCGACGACGCGAATCACGTCGCGCTCCAGATCATCGGCGGCGGTGGTGACATGCCACCCTTCGGCGACCAGCTCACCGATCAGCAGATAGCGGACATCGCGACGTACATCCGCGCCAATTGGGGCAACGCTTTCGGGCCGGTGACGGTCGAGGAAGTGGCGGCCCAGCGCGCCGCACTCGCCGCGGCCCCTGCCGCGCCTCCACCCCCTCCGTAGCCGGGCAAAGCCTGAAGACAAAAAAGAAAGCCGCCTCGAGGGCGGCTTTCGTGTTTCTGATGCGGTGGCTCTAGGCTTGGGCGGCGTTGCCGCCGAGGCGCTGGCCGTTGTTGCGCTTCCGGAAGCGGGCCGGCTTGGCGCCGCCCTCGTTACGCGCCGCGTCGCCGGTTGCCGGCGTGCGGGCCTGGTGGGTGGGGCGATTGCCGCCCTTCTGGTGGAAAGGACGGCCCTCACCGCCCGGACGCTGTCCGTTGGGGCGGAAAGGACGGCCTTCGCCGGCGGGACGAGCCTCGCCAGCCGGGCGCTGCCCGGTGGGGCGCTGATGGCGCTGGCCTTCGCGACGGTCACCAGAGCCGGCGCCGTCCTGCTGGACGGCGGCGGCGAGCGCCGACGGCTGCGAACGCTGACCGTCGGGACGCGGCCCGCGGCCTTCGCTTCCGCGATTGCCGTCACGCATGCCGCCATTGCCGTGCGGGCGCTGGCCACGATGCGGACGCTGATCGCCATCGCGACGCTCGTTCTTCTCGGCGGCGAAAGCCCGAGCACGCTCCGGACGATCCGCCGACGGCGCGCGAGGCGTCGTGTCGGCGATCGCGAACGGGCGGTCTCCGGCGTGCTTCTCGAAGCGCTGCGTGCGCCCGCCGGCCGGCTGGTCGCCGCGCGGCTTGCCGTTGCGGCTGTCGCCACGCGGGCGGTCATTGTGCGGCCGACGCGCGGGGCGCTCAGGCGTCCACTCGGCAACCAGTTCGGGAGTGATCGGCCCGAGCGGGAGCGCTTCGCCGCCGACCGGAGCCTGCGGAAGCGGTGCGACCGGGATGGACTGGCGGATGAGCTTCTCGATGGCGCGGAGGAGCGGACGCTCGTCGCGCGCCACGAGGGCGATCGCCTGGCCGCCGGCACCGGCGCGCGCGGTGCGGCCGATGCGGTGGACGTAGCTCTCCGGCACGTGCGGGAGGTCGTACTGGATGACGTGGGTGATGTTCTCGACGTCAATGCCACGGGCGGCGATGTCGGTCGCCACCAGGACGCGGATCTTGCCGGCGCGGAAGGCGTTCATCGTGCGGTCGCGCTGCGGCTGGCTCTTGTTGCCGTGGATCGCCTCGGCGGCGACGCGGGCCTGGTTGAGCGCGCGCACCACCTTGTCCGCGCCATGCTTGGTGCGGGTGAAGACGAGCGTGCGCTCGACCGCCGGGTCGCGGAGAATGGTGACGAGCGTCGCCGCCTTCGCGCCGGCGTCGACATGCATCACCTGCTGGCTGACGCGGTCGGCGGTCTTGGCGACCGGGGTCACCGCGACGCGCACCGGGTCGGTGAGGAGCTGCTCGGCCAGCTTCTGGATTTCCGGCGGCATGGTCGCCGAGAAGAAGAGGTTCTGGCGAACCTTGGGGAGTTTTGCCGCGATCTGGCGGATGGCGTGGATGAAGCCGAGGTCGAGCATCTGGTCGACTTCGTCCAGAACCAGGACTTCGACTTCGCTGAGCGTCAGGGCGCGCTGCTCGACGAGGTCGAGGAGGCGGCCCGGCGTGGCGATGACCACGTCGTTGCCCTGCGACATCGAGCGGATCTGCTTGCCGATCGGCATGCCGCCGATGACCAGCGTGCTGCGGAACGAGAGGTGGCGGCCGTAAGCCTGGAAGCGGTCGAGCGTCTGCGTCGACAGCTCGCGGGTCGGGCTCAGCACGAGCACGCGGCAGCTGCGCGGGTTGGCGCCGCGCTTGGTGTTGGAGAGGCGGTGCAGGATGGGCAGCGCGAAGGCTGCGGTCTTGCCGGTGCCGGTCTGGGCGATGCCGAGGAGATCCTTGCCGGCCAGCACGTGCGGGATGGCCTGGGCCTGGATCGGGGTCGGGATGGTGTGGCGCTCGTCTTCGAGCGCACGAAGAATCGGCGCGTTGAGGCCGAGGTCGTTAAAAGAGGTCAAAGAAATGCTTTCGTTAGGCGCCGCGCGGCCCACGCAGGGCACAATGCGGACGTCCGGGTCATGAGACCCGGCGTGATAGGGCGCTCAAATTTTGGGGTGATGGCCAGGGACGGCGATGCGGTCCCATTTCACGCGGCCGAGTTGCATATGCGCTTCTTCATTCGAAAACACAAGGGCTTAGGCGCGGTTTCCGGCGATCGGGCGGCTTTGCCGCAAAATGAGTAAGGAACATCAGCTGCTCTCCGACGTATCCGAATGAGAAGATGGAGAGAAGGCCATGAACGGTGAATCGGTTGCCGAGTACCAGCGGCGCGCGGCGGAGTCACGAGAGCAGGCGGATCGCGCGAACAATCCCGACGACCGGCTGCGCTGGCTGAGGATCGCCTCCGCGTGGGAGACCCTCGCCAGCTACGGCCAGACAGCTGCGCAGAACGACAACGCGATCCTCTATCGCCCCTCGCCGCGGGGCCATTTCAACACCAACTAGCGCCGATCAGCCGAGGTCGAGCACCGTCGTGAACCAGCCGGTCAGCGCCGGCTCGGTCGCGACGTCGAGGACGAGTTCGTCGCTGAAGATGCGATCGCGAAGGTTGCGCGGCTCGTTCGGGAAATAGAACTGTGTGGTCAGAACCGGCTGGTTCGGCGCCTGGAACTTGAAGTGGAAATGCCGCGTCCGGCCCGGGTAGAGACCGGGCACGATGGTCTCGAAGCGGTACAGGCCGCCCGCATCGGTGAAGGCGTGGGCGCGGCCGAGATGGCCGATGAGATCGTAGACCCCGAAATTGTCGCACTGCCACAGCTCGACCAGGGCGCCCGGCACCGGCCGGCACGACCGGGTGACGACGATGCCGGCGAGGGCGATGTTGGTGCCGGCGAAGGCGGTCTCGCGCAGGTTCGCGCGCTGCGGCGAGTTGGTCTTGAAGAAAGGCCCCTCGGTCTGCGCCTCGGTGAGGTCGTCATCGTCGCCGCAAGCGGGCGTCGGCGGGAGCGTGAGGCCCTGGGCGCGCGCTGCATGGATCACGCCGCCGAGCGACAGACCGGCCGCGCCGGCGGTGACGAGGCCCTTCAGGAAGCGCCTCCGCCCAAGATCGGCTGCCATGATCTGCCCTTTCCGGTTTCGCCCCGGGCCGAACGATGCGGGCATCCACCTTACGGCCGGATGGCCGGAAGGTTACCGTTGGGTCATCGGTTTGCCGGGCGAGGGGCTACTTGCCCCCGCCGGCCGTCACCTCGGCGAGGCTGACCAGGAACGAGCCCTGCCACGAACCGTAGGCGAGAGACTCGACTCCGTTGGCGGTGCTCGCGGGATAGGCCTTCATCCCCGGCGCGCGCATGACCTGGACGATTCCGCCGCCCGGTCCGATCGCCCCGGAATGGAGCGCGGCTTTGCAGATCGCGGAGTCGTCCGTGTAGACGTTGGTGCCCCAGATCGAGCCGACGGTGGTGGCCTCGGCCGAGCAGGCGCAGGTGAGGCTGTCGCCCTGGCCGCTCATCCCGATCGGGCACGCGTCCACGCCTGCGACGGAACCGGCGCAGGTGCCGTCACCGGCGCCCGGGAAGAAGTAGCTCGACCCCCAGCTCGCGTAGGACTGCGTGGTCACGCCGTTCTGGGTGCTCGCCGGATAGCTCTCGCAACCCGGGGAGCGGTTGAGGGTGACGGTGCCCGTGTAATGGCCGCCCTGGGCGGAGAGGAGGCCGGCGTAAACGGCCGCGGTGCAGATGCTGGAGTCGTTGGTGAAGGGACCGCTGCCCCACACGGTGTTGAGCGGGTCGGTCACGTCGCAGCGGCAGGTGAGGGTCTCCGCGTCGCCGGTGTTGTTGTTCGGACAGAGCGGGGCGCCCTTCTGGGCGTTGGCCGCGCCGATCGCGGTGAGCATGAAGAGAACAAAGAGCACGACACGCATGGGCAAACCTCCCTCAGTTCGTTTCCCCATGATCTACCACGCCGGAATGACGGCGCGAACACGGCGAAAAGTTAGGGGGCTGGCTTTGGGCGGGGCAGAGGTTAACGTCCCGCTCGGGCGAGGGTTCAGGGATTGACTCATCGCCGACACGCCAGGTCACCGGGGGGATGACGACCGTGCCCAAGACATTCGACCGCAACGGCTGGAACCGGACCCTCTTCGAGGCTCTGATCGACGTCGGCCGGACGGAGAAGGGGCCGGCGCTCGAAGATCCCGAGCGTAATCCGCTGACGCGGAAGGCGCTGATCCTGGCGAGCTTCGTCCTCGGCGGAAAGCTCGCCGAGATGACCAAAAAGGGCGAGCGGGTCGGCGTGCTCCTCCCCAACGTGAACGCCGTCGCAGTCGCGATCTATGCGCTGTTCGCCTACGGCCGGGTGCCGGCGATGCTGAATTTCACGGCCGGGGAGGGCGACCTCCAGGCGGCGTGCAGGAGCATCGAGGCGAAGTGGGTGCTGACCTCGCGGCGCTTCGTCGAGAGCGCGAAGCTGCAGGGCAAGATCGCCGCCCTCCAGGGGCAGGCGCGGATCGTCTACCTCGAGGATGTGCGCGAAAGCCTGCGGCTCGCCGACAAGGCGGCCGGCTTCCTGAAGTCGCTCGCGCCGCGGCTCGCCCACAAGCGCGCCGGCGTGAAGCCGACCGACATCGCGGTGATCCTCTTCACCTCGGGCACCGAGCAAGCGCCGAAGGCGGTGGCGCTCACCCACGCCAATTTCCTGTCCAATATCGAGCAGGTGCTCACCTATTTCGACTTCACCTCGGCGGATATCATGTTCAATCCGCTGCCGGTGTTCCATGCGCTGGGGCTCCTCGGCGGGCTATTCCTGCCGCTGGTCGCCGGCTTCCCGACCTTCCTCTATCCCTCACCGCTCCACTATGACGCGATCCCGCGCCTCTTCCGCGAGAAGAAGGCGACCATCCTCCTCGGCATCGACACCTTCGCGGCGGCGTGGGCGCGCTCGGCCGACGACGAGGATTTCAAGAGCGGGCGGCTGATGGTGCTGGGCGCCGAGCGGGTGAAGGAATCGACCCGGCAGGCGTGGAAGACCCGCTTCGGGATCGATCTCCTCGAAGGCTATGGCGCGACCGAATGCGGGCCGGTGATCGCCGTCAATCCGGAGGGGCGCAACAAGCCAGGCACCGCCGGCAAGCTTCTGCCGGAGATCGAGACGCGGCTCGAGAAGGTCGAGGGGATCGACGACGGGGCGCGGCTCCTGGTCAAGGGGCCGAACATCATGGCCGGGTACTACTTCCCCGATCAGCCGGGCGTTCTCCGGCCGCCGAAGGACGGCTGGTACGACACCGGCGACATCGTCTCGATCGACGCCGACGGCTATGTCAGCATCCTCGGCCGGGCCAAGCGCTTCGCCAAGGTCTCGGGGGAGATGATCTCGCTCGCCGCAGTGGAGCGCTTCATCCACGAGGCGTCGCCGGGCCATCAGCACGCCGTGGTCGCCATACCCGACCAGAAGAAGGGCGAGGCGCTCCTCCTCCTCACCGACTCGCCGCAGATCACGCGAAGCTCGCTGCTCACCGCCGCGCAACAGCTCGGGATCAACAATCTCCTCATCCCGCAGAAGGTGCACCACGTCGAGGCGATCCCGCTCCTCGGCAGCGGCAAGGTCGACTATGGCGGGGCCCAGCGGATGGCGCATCACTGGCTGGCGAGCCAGGCCGCGAACGGAGAGTGATCTTCAATCGGCCACTGAGTCTCGCGCCGTCGGCCCATCCCTCCCATTGTCATCACCGGCATGTCCCGCTGATCCAGCGACATGCCCGTCTCGACCTCTGTGGCGAGGAACGCGGCTGGTCGTGCCCTGGATTGCCGGGACAAGCCAGGCAATGACAACAAGGGGTTGAGGCCATCTAGTCGGCCCAGACCTCGGAGTTCATCCGCCGGTCGGAGGCCCCGTGCGGAAAGACATTCTCTTCCGGCCCGGCCGGCCGCACCGCCAATGCTGGCCAAGCCGTTGGTGCGCCTCTATAAGCGCGCGTTCTCAGAGTCTTTCGCGCCTTTGCGGCGCTTCGTTCATTTGACCCCCGAATGGCGCTTGGAAACATCGACTCCCTGACTGCCGCCACGCCCGTCAGCACGAGCAGCGACAAGCTCCGCCTCGCTTTCGGACTAGAGTTTCCGGAACTCTACACGCGCGCCGGGGCCGAGAGGCTCGACCGGCTGTTCGTCGAGTTCCTGGCGAAAGCCAACCCTGCGCTGGCGGTCAGCCTCGAGGCGGGGCGGGCCGATCCGGCAAAGCTCGCGGCCAAGGAAGAGGCGGAGCTGATCATCGCGGTCGCCCCGCATCTGGAAGATTTCGTCGGTGAGCTGTTCGGCATCCGGGGCGAGATCGCCACGCTGCAGGCGCAGCATCACCGGCTCGCGCCGCTCTACAGCGTGAAGCGGAATTTCGTGCAGCGCCGGGCGCTGCGGGCGCATGCCGACGTGTCGGGGATCGACGGCGCGGCGACGCTCAAGGAGCTGGAGGCAGCGCTGGGCGGGCCGTTCAGCGAGCTGCTGCTCGCCGAGAAGGTGAGCTACTGGCTCGACACCGAGGCCGAGCACGCGGCGCAGCTCGACATCGCGGCGCGGTTTGCGTCGTGGGCGAGCCAGGCGGGCGAGGCGCATCACTTCCGGCACCGCAGCGTCCTCTTCCGGCATCCGAAGAAGACCGATCCGTTCCATCTCATCCCGATCGAGATCGAGACGGTGGACTCGGTGGCGCGCATCCACCTCGCCGAGGAGGAGTGCCGCGAGCGCGAGGGGTTCGCGCTGACCGACAAGGGCACCGACCTCCCCGGCGCGCTCGACCAGGCGAATTACTGCATCTGGTGTCACAACCAGGGCAAGGATTCCTGCTCCAAGGGCCTCAAGGAGAAGACCGGCGGCTTCAAGGAGAGCACGTTCGGCGTGAAGCTCGCCGGCTGTCCGCTCGAGGAGAAGATCTCCGAGATGAACCTCCTCAAGGCCGCCGGCACGACCGTTGGCGCGCTCGCGGTGGTGACCATCGACAACCCGATGTGCGCGGCCACCGGCCACCGCATCTGCAACGACTGCATGAAGTCCTGCATCTTCCAGAAGCAGGAGCCGGTCGACATCCCGCAGGTCGAGACCCGCGTCCTCAAGGACGTGCTCGAGCTGCCGTGGGGTTTCGAGATCTACAGCCTCTTCACGCGCTGGAATCCGCTCAACCTCAAGCGCCCGGTCCCCCTCGCCCCGACCGGCCGCAACGTGCTCGTCGTCGGCCTCGGCCCCGCCGGCTTCACGCTCTCGCATCACCTGATGAATGACGGCCACACGGTGGTCGGCATCGACGGGCTCAAGATCGAGCCGCTGCCGGCCGACATCTCGGGCGTCGACCTCGCCGGCACCCGCGTCCCCTTCCGCCCGATCCGCTCGATCGACGAACTCCGCGAGAACCTCGGCGACCGCGCGATGGCCGGGTTCGGCGGCGTCGCCGAGTACGGAATCACCGTCCGCTGGGACAAGAATTTCCTCAAGCTGATCCGGCTGCTGCTCGAACGCCGCGCCGAGTTCAACATGGTGGGCGGCATCCGCTTCGGCGGGACGCTGACCGTCGAGCAGGCCTTCGATCTCGGCTTCGACCACATCGCGCTCTGCGCCGGCGCGGGCAAGCCGACCATCGTCGCGATGAAGAACGGCCTCGCCCCCGGCGTGCGCCAGGCGTCCGACTTCCTGATGGCGCTGCAGCTCACCGGCGCGGCCAAGAAGGACTCGATCGCCAACCTTTCGGTGCGCCTGCCGATCGTGGTGATCGGCGGCGGCCTCACCGGAATCGACACCGCCACCGAGTCGCTCGCCTACTACCCTGTCGAGGTCGAGAAGTTCCTGGCCCGCCACGAGACGCTGGTCGCCGAGAAGGGCGAGGCGGCGGTTCGTGGCGGGTGGAACGAGTCGGACACGGCGATCGGCGAGGAGTGGCTCGGGCACGCGCGCGCGATCCGCGCTGAGCGCGAAGCCGGGAAGGCCGAAGGGCGCGAGCCGCGCATCCGCGAGCTCCTCCATTCATGGGGCGGGTCGACGCTCGCTTATCGCCGCCGCCTCATCGACGCGCCGAGCTACACGGCGAACCACGAGGAAGTCGCGAAGGCGCTCGAAGAGGGCATCCGCTTCGTCGAGGGGTTCACCCCGACCGAGGTCGTCCTCGACAGATTCGGCCATGCGGCGGCGCTCAAGGGCAAGGTCCCGGCCGAGGGTGGGGACGGCCAGCCGATCAGCCGCGAGGTGACCCTGCCGGCGCGCACCATCCTCGTCGCCGCAGGCACGCAGCCGAATGTCACGCTCGACCGCGAGGAGCCGGACCAGATCCAGCTCGACGGCCGCTATTTCCAGGCGCTCGACGAGACGGGCGCGCACGTGAAGCCCGAAAAGTCCGCCAAGCCGTCCGAAGCACGAGTGCTCACCAGCCTCCGCCCCGACGGGAAGGCGGTCAGCTTCTTCGGCGACCTCCATCCGTCCTTTGCCGGCAACGTCGTGAAGGCGATGGGCAGCGCGCTGCGCGGCTATCCGGTGGTGAGCCGGACGCTCGCCCGTGTCCCCGGTCCGACGACCGACGGCAAGGCGCTGTTCGCCAAGCTCAACACGCTCCTCCGCCCGACCGTGAAGGAAGTCGTCCGCCTCGCGCCGAAGATCGTCGAGGTGGTGGTCAACGCCCCGCTCGCCGCGCGGGCGTTCCTGCCGGGCCAGTTCTTCCGCCTCCAGAATTACGAGGCGATCGCCCCCAAGATCGACGGCACGCGCCTCGCCATGGAGGGCCTCGCGCTGACCGGCGCCTCGGTCGACCGCGAGCGCGGGCTCCTGTCGCTGATCGTGCTTGAGATGGGCGGCTCGTCCGATCTGACCGCCGATCTTCGCCCCGGCGAGCCGGTGGTGGTGATGGGCCCGACCGGCACCGCCACGCACATTCCCGACGGCGGGGAGACGCTGCTCCTCGTCGGCGGCGGACTCGGCAACGCGGTGCTGTTCTCGATCGGCCAGGAGGCGCGGCGGAAGGGCAACCGCGTCCTCTACTTCGCCGGCTACAAATATCTCACCGACCGCTACAAGGTCGACGAGCTGGAGAAGGCCGCCGACACGATCGTGTGGTGCTCGGACGAAGCGCCCGGCTTCACGCCCGACCGCCCCGGCGACCTCACCTTCACCGGCAACATCGTCCAGGCGATGGCCGCCTATGCCGACGGCTCGCTCGGCGCTCAGCCGATCGCGCTGGCCGATGTCGGCCACGTCATCGCCATCGGCTCGGACGGGATGATGAACGCGGTCGCCAAGGCGCGGCACACCGTGCTCGCCGGCCGCCTCAAGCCCGACCATGCCGCGATCGCGTCGATCAACTCGCCGATGCAGTGCATGATGAAGGAGATTTGCGCGCAGTGCCTGCAGCAGCACCGCGACCCGGTGACCGGCGTCGAGACGGTGATCTTCTCCTGCTTCAACCAGGACCAGGCGATGGACCACGTCGATTTCGGTTCGCTGCGCGCCCGCCTGACCCAGAACTCGCTCCAGGAGAAGCTCACCCATCAATGGGTGAAGCGCGCGCGCGAGCTGGCGATGCCGGCCGAGCCGGCCGAGTAGAGCGGCCCCGTCCGGCTCAGAGCGCGGGAGGGGCGGCCGCTTCGGCCGCTGCCTCGGCGGTGTCTGCGGTCCAGCGGGCGATGATCGGGCGGATCCGTTCGAGCCAGGGGTAGACGCTGGTGTAGATGCCGATGCCGGCGCAGGTGTTGCGCCCGGACTGCTCGTCGATCGTGCCGCTCGAGATGCCGACGAGGATGAGCCCTTCCTCGGCGGGCAGGAAGGCGGGGCCGCCGGAATCGCCGCGGCAGATGCCGCTGCCGCCGTCCTGCTGGGTGTAGAGCTCGCCCGGTTCGCGGAACGGCGGCTCGATCCGGTTGAGGATGGCGAGCCGCAAGATCCCCTCGCCGACGTCGCGGCCCTTGCGCGGGTCGCTTTCGATCCCGTAGCCGGCGACGAGCAGCCGCGGCGCGGTCGAGCGCGCATAGGCGGCGCCCGGGAGCAGCATCGGGCTCGTGCCCGGCGGCGCGGGCTCGCTCAGGCGGAGGAGGGTGATATCGGTGGCGCAGGTGCGCGCCAGGCACGGCGGGTCCTCGGAATGGTAGGGCGTGGCGGTGGGGCGCCACGCCTCCTCGACCCCGGTGCTGACCAGCCCGAAACGGCGCGGGTCGGAGACGAGAAACGTCACCCGGAGGCGCGTGGCGTCGGTATCCCAGCAATGGCTGGCGGTGACGACGATTTGCGGGGCGATCAGCGTCCCCGAGCAGGCCTCGCCGTCAAGGTCCTCGATGTAGACGACGTAGCGCGACATCACCGATTGCTCGGCTGCCGCGACGCCGCCGAAGATGGCGGGGGTCACGCAGCCCGCTTGCGCCGACATCAAGAGGCCGAGAAGAGCGCAGCTCAGCATCGCCGTTTCGTCCCCCCTGCTACTCGAGCCAGACTGCAAGGCCGGGCATCGAGCACTCGTCCATGATCGCGCGGAACGCGGCGGTGAAGCCGCGCGCCGAGAACCGGAAACCGATCTGCCGCCCGCCCTGTGCGCCCCAGATCTCGATGTCGTTGCCGCGGCGCATGGCCGGGAGGACCGACGAATCGAGATGGCCGCGAGTGACCGCGAAATCGAGCCAGCCCTCCTCGAGGACGGCGAGTGGATAGCGGCGGCCGGCGACCATGGCGTGGCTTGGACCATCGACGTCATAGAGAAGCGGCCAGGCGAAGTAGATCACCATGTCGCTGCCGTTCCATCCGCGCTCGGTCTCGAGGAGGATGGCGGGGCTGGGCGAATCGTAGGGATCGACGTTGGACGCCGAGGCCCACACGGCCGCGGTGCAGCGCTCGCCGTCGACGAAGGTCATCCAGTCGCGATGGTGGGAAATCTCGGTGAGGCCGTCGAGGAAGCCCGCCGCCGGCTCGGGCGCGAGCGCGAAATCGAGGGTGGTCGGGTTGTCCGGCCGG
This sequence comes from uncultured Bauldia sp., assembly GCA_964402985.1. Taxonomy (GTDB): domain Bacteria; phylum Pseudomonadota; class Alphaproteobacteria; order Rhizobiales; family Kaistiaceae; genus JADYYB01. Next base: position 14,596 of record CAYOET010000253.1, read on the forward strand.
GGGCCGGGGTCGCCGTCGGGCGCCGCGAGGGCGAGGAGAACCGCGTCGAGCTCGGCGTCCGATCTCGGGACCGGGACGGCGGCAATCGGGGTGGCCACCGGCTTGTCGTTGGCGTCGGGCAGCGTCGGTTTCAGCTTGCTCGGCGGCGGCTGTGTCGGCTGCGCTGCGGCCGGCTCACTCCCGAAGACCGCGAACGCCAAACAAAGAACCGAGCCCAGTGCGCTCCAGCGCCAAGCCCAACGCATTCCGACCCCCGAAGACTGCCCTGCCGCCAAGCGTAACAGGGCGGGTCGGCGGCGATCAAGAACGTCCTGACGGGGTCGAAAAAAGGGCCGGGCGACGGAGCGCCCGGCCACATAGGAAGGGGAGTCAAATGGGCTGGCGGAGAGTCGCGAAGGGCGCCATGGCCACGAACACCCGCAACGCCGCCAGGACCTCCAGCCTCGGCCCGAGATGGTTAACCAATGGTTAACGCCAGTGGTGCGGTTTCGCCTTGCCTTCGCGGCCAGCGCATCGCAGCATCGGGCGCGGCTGGGCAGGAGGAACGATGAATCGTCTTGCTTCCCTGGTTGTGACAATCGCCGGCGTCGCCGCACTTTCGGCCTGCCAGACGAACCCTTTCGCTACCCTTCCGGCGAGCCCGTCCGAGTCGACGGCGACGACCGCGATCGCGAGCGGGCCCGCGCGGGTCGACGCGCAGGCTTCGCCGAGCGCCGGCTGTCCGGGCCAGAACCAGGGGCCGGCGTTCATCATCGGCGCGCGCGACCTCGCCTCGGCGAGCGCCTCGATCGTGGTCGGGCAAGTCGCCGCCGAGACGCTGATCGTGTCCCTCGCCGACGGCGCCGAGCTCGCGATCGGCGGCCGGTTCCGGTCGACCGCGATCGGCAACGCCTTCGAGATGTGCCTGATCACCAGCCCGCCGGCGCGCGGCGCCGCGCTCGCCGGGATCGTCAGCGGCCAGCTGCAGCCGGGCACGTTCGCGAGCGCGGCCGACAATTCGTTCTGGCAGGGCTTCTTCCAGACCTACTTCCTGACCCCGCTGCAGCTCACCCCGACCGATGCCGGCGGGGTGCTGCGTATCGATGTGCTGGCCGCCAATCTCCGCACCGCGCTCGCCGCGGCGCCGTCGACGAGCGGGCAGATGCTGATCACGGTCACGCTCGCCGACGGGGCGCACCAGCTCAGCCTCACAGTCGAGAAGCGGTAGGCGGGGGCATCCGGCATCGGGCACCAGGCATCCGCGGTCTGGGCGCGTCCTGATGCCCGGTGCCGATTGCCTGTTGCCGCGGCATGGGCTGTGCTAGCGGCTAGGGCGTGAACAAATCCGTCGTCGCCATCCGGCACGTCCCGTTCGAGGACCTCGGAACGTTCGCCGAGACGCTGAGCGAGGCCGGGTACGGCATCGCCTATAGCGATGTCGGCCGGCCCGGGTTCCTCGACTTCAATCCGCTGGCGCCCGATCTCCTCGTCGTCCTCGGCGGGCCGATCGGGGTGTACGAGACCGAGACCTATCCGTTCCTGGTCCCCGAGATCGCGCTGATCGCGCGGCGGCTCGCGGCGGGCCGGCCGACGCTCGGTCTCTGCCTCGGCGCGCAGCTGATCGCGGCGGCGCTCGGGGAGCGCGTCTACCCTTCGGGCGTCAAGGAGATCGGCTATGCGCCGGTGACGCTGAGCGAAGCGGGGAGGGCCGGGCCTCTGCGCCATCTCGACGGCGTCGAGGTCCTGCATTGGCACGGCGATACGTTCGACCTGCCGCGCGGTGCGAGTCTCCTCGCCTCGACCAGCCTCGTGCGCAACCAGGCCTTCGCGATCGGGGCCCATCTGCTGGCGCTGCAGTTCCACCCGGAAGCGCCGGTCGACATCGAGCCGTGGCTGGTCGGGCATACCGCCGAGCTCGGGGCCGCGAGGATCTCCCCCGTCGCGCTCCGTGCCGACGCCGCGCGCCACGGCGCTCGCCTCCGCGACGCGGGGCGAGAGCTCGTCCGCGAGTGGCTCGCCGGCCTCACGCCCTGAGATCGGAACGGAAGTGGCGTGCGCCAAGAACCTCTACGCTCGGGCGATCCTCAGACCGTCGCGGCCGATATCGCGGCGGCGAGGGCGCGTTGGGTAAAAGGCTTGTTGAGGCGGTGCGGGATAGCCCCGGCGTCGCCCGGCAGTTCCGCGTAGCCCGTCGCGACGATCACCGCCGCACGGAAGCCCTCTCCCTGCAATTTGGCGACGAGTTGGAGGCCGGTCATGCCCGGCATGCCCTGGTCGGTGATCACGAGATCGATCGGCTCGGCGCGCAGCACGGCGAGAGCCTCCCCGCCGTTTCTGGCCTCGAACACGGTGTGACCGAGGTCGCGAACCATCTCGACCGTGTTCATGAGAACGAGGACGTCGTCGTCGACGCAAAGGACGGTGAGAGGTTCCGAGCGACCGGCCGACGCCAAGGTCGCGGGTGCTGCCTCGGGCTGCGCCGCCGCTGCCTCGACCGCCGGTAGCCAGAGCTCGGCGGTGGTGCCGCGATCCGGCTCGCTCTTGAGGATCAGCCGGCCGCCTAGCTGCTCCATCACGCCGTGGACCAACGAAAGCCCGAGGCCGGTGCCCTTGCCCGGGCCCTTGGTGGTGAAGAAGGGTTCGGCGGCGCGCGCCAGAGTGGCGGCATCCATGCCGTGGCCGGTGTCGGAGACCGTGACAACGACATAGTTGCCGGGCGGGACGCCGGTGACGTCGCCCTCGGCAAGCCGCCGTTCGCGGGCGGCCATCGCGACGACGCCGCCCTCGGGCATGGCGTCGCGCGCGTTGATCGCAAGGTTGAGGAGAACCAGCTCGAGCTGGTTGGCGTCGGCGAGCGCGCGACGCAGGCCGACCGGGAAATGGGTTTCGATGCGGACGTTCTGGCCGAGCGTGCGGCGCAGGAGGTCGGCCATGCCGTGGACGAGGGCGATGACGTCGACCGGCTCCGACTTCAATTCCTGGCGCCGCGCGAAGGCGAGCATGCGCTGGGTGAGGGCGGCGCCGCGCTCGGCGCCGTGGACGGCGTTGCCGACGAGGCGGATCAGCATGGGATCGTCGGGCAGGCGCTTCCGCGCGAGTTCGAGGCTGCCGAGGATGGCCATCAGGAGGTTGTTGAAGTCGTGCGCGATGCCGCCGGTGAGCTGGCCGATGGCCTCCATCTTCTGGGCCTGCATCAGCTGCTCCTGCGCTGCCTGAAGGGCAATTTGGCTGTTGCGCCGCTCGGTGGCGTCACGGGTCACCTTGGCGAAGCCGAGCAGCGCGCCGTCCTCGCCGCGAATGGCGTCGATCACGACATGCGCCCAGAAGCGCTCGCCGTTCTTGCGCACCCGCCAGCCCTCCTTCTCGAAGCGGCCGACGGACGAAGCGACGGCGAGCGCGCGCTGTGGCTCGCCGGCGTCGCGATCCTCCGCGGTGTAGAATTTCGAGAAGTTCTGGCCGACGATTTCCGCGGCGGCGTAGCCCTTGATGCGCTCGGCGCCGGCGTTCCAGTTGCTCACCCGGCCGGTCGGGTCGAGCGTGTAGATGGCGTAGTCGGTGACGCCCTGCACGAGAAGGCGGAGCTGCCGCTCGCTGTCCTCGAGTTCGGCGATCCTCTCACGCCGTTCGGTGAGATCGCGGGTGACCTTGGCGAAACCGATGAGCTCGCCGCGATCGCCGCGGATCGGATCGATGACGACGTTGGCCCAGAAGCGCCCGCCGTCCTTGCGGACGTGCCAGCCCTCGCCTTCGAACCTACCCTCCTGCGCCGCGATCTGCAGCGCGCGCTGGGGCAGACCGGCGGCGCGGTCGTCGTCGGTATAGAATTTCGAGAAATGCTCGCCGATGATGTCGGCCTGCTCGTAGCCCTTGAGGCGCTGGGCGCCGGGATTCCAGCTCGAGACGAAACCCGCCGGGTCGAGCATATAGAGCGCATAGTCCGTCAGGGACTCGACCAGCAGCCGATAACGCTCGTTCTGGGTCGCACCGTCGGGCGGCGCTAGTGGTTTCAACGCGTTGGCCAATTCGACACAATGAGGCAGGCGCGCGATTTGTTCCGTTGCGCGGGCTGCCGCAGCTTCCGCGGCCTCGCGGATCGTGGCAACCGTAGGAGCGGGAGAACGTTCACCAACGCGCACATCGTGAGGGGTCAAGGTGAAGGCGATGACAACTCACACTGACTACGCCGCCTGGTTCCAGAAGTGCATGCGGTCGTTCGGGCGGAGCGGCGAGCGGCTGCCGGCCGACATCGAAGCGGTTCTGGAGACGATGCGCCGGCAGGAAGAGCAGAACTCGGGCGCGATCGTTTCCGATAATGCCAAGCGGCCCTGACTCAGCTCTACGTTTCATTTATACCTTCGGGGATGGCGCGCGTTACTGCCCAGTTCCAAGTCGTTTGCGATTGCGGTCATATCAACCGCTTCCATATCGGGGTGCCGGACAGCACGCCGCCCGAAACGGTGGTGACGTGCGCGGCGTGCGGACGCGGGCTGGGGACCTGGAAGGCGCTCAGGCGAAACGCCGAAACCGATCGTCCGCGCGGCGCTGAATAAAGGTCCCGGCTCGAGAAACATTAAGCCGAGCCAGTCCGTCAGGGGCGGATGGACGCCGAAGACCCGCTCCGACCGAAGTTTCTCCTCCGAGAGCAGAACGGCATCTGGTACGTCGTGGCCGACTGGCCGTCGGACGGAGAAGAAACGGTGAGGGCGTGCCTGTCGGAGCGCGAAGGCGAGCTCTGGATCAAGAACCGCGCGCAGGGCTGGCTCCGGGGGACGGCGGCCGCCGATCGAGCCGACAAGCAGCCGCTAAGACCGCGTTCGGGCGAGACCGCTGGTGCGGCGGGGCCGGCGAGGTGGTCCGGCTGGCGTCAAAATCCCGCTTCTCATGAGGATTTTGGAAATTGGAGCGGGCGAAGGGATTCGAACCCTCGACCCCAACCTTGGCAAGGTTGTGCTCTACCCCTGAGCTACACCCGCTCGCACCGGCCGAAGCCGGAAGGCCGCTTATATCGCTCAGCCCTTTGGGCAATGCAAACGGAATCCGGCTCCTGCGGGCCGGGCGTGCCATCGGCCGCACGGATGGGGTAAACGGAACGCAATCGCGGTCGAGAATTGTCATTCGCGGCGCGAGTCGCCATCTTACGGCCAACCCATCATCCGGCCCTTTTGGGCCGAGCCAGCCCTAGGATTCCCATGGCCGAGCAGATTTCCCTCCGCGCCGCCCCGCCGGCCGCCAACGCCGCCGCCCTGCCGGCGGTGATCGACACCACTACCAAGGACTTCCCACGCGACGTCATCGAGTCCTCGAAGCTCCAGCCGGTGCTGGTCGACTTCTGGGCGCCGTGGTGCGGGCCCTGCAAGACGCTCGGCCCGATCATCGAAAAGGTGGTTGCGGCGACTCGCGGCAAGGTGCGGCTGGTCAAGATGAACACCGACGACCACCCGCAGATCCCGGGGCAGCTGGGCATCCAGTCGATCCCGGCGGTGATCGCCTTCTTCCAGGGGCGGGCGCTGGACGGGTTCGTCGGCGCGCTGCCCGAGAGTCAGGTCAAAGCCTTCGTCGACCGCGTGCTCGCCGCCGCGGCCAAGGGCGGGCTGACCGACGAGGGGGCGGAGGACATCGCCGCCATCCTCGACGAAGGCGACCAGCTGCTCGCGTCGGGCGACGTCCAGAATGCGATGCGCTTCTTTGGCGAGGTGGTGCGCGCCGAGCCGGAGAATCTCCGCGCGCTTACCGGATTCGCGAGGGTTGCGGTGGCGGCCGGCGACCTCGATCAGGCCAAGCAAGCGCTGGCGCGCGTGCCGACCAGCAAGGCCAACGATCCGCTGGTCGTGGGGGCGCGCGCGCAGCTCGCGCTCGCCGAGCAGACCGCAGGGCTCGGCGACGCGCGCACGCTTCAGGCGCGCGTCACGGCCGATCCGTCCGACTGGCAGGCGCGCTTCGATCTCGCGCTGATCCGCAACGCGTCGGGCGACCGGAACGCGGCGGCCGACCTCCTCCTCGACATCTTCAAGCGCAACCGAGCCTGGGAAGAGGAGAAGGCGCGGAAGCAGCTGGTGCAGCTGTTCGAGGCGTGGGGGGCCAAAGACCCGGCGACGCTCGCCGGACGCCGGCGCCTCTCCTCGCTCCTCTTCGCCTGAGGCCGGCGATGGGCGAGACCAAGCCGGCTACAGCGGAGATCAACCCGAAACTCCTCGAACTCCTGGTCTGTCCGCTGACCAAGACCACGCTCGAGTACGACCGCGAGAAGCAGGAGCTGATCTCGCGGGCGGCGAAGCTCGCCTACCCGATCCGCGACGGCATCCCGATCATGCTGCCCGACGAGGCGCGGGCGATCGAGTAGCGCGTCCCTTCACCCTCCCTTGAGGGGGAGGGTCGGAGGACGGCTATGCCGGCCTCCGGGGTGGGGTGACACCCTATCCGCCTGCGCGACGCTTGCCGTAGTCCCACGATTTTCTGAGCCTCGCTTGTCGCTCGGGCCACCCCACCCCGTCGGCCTGCGGCCGCCGACCCTCCCCCTCATGGGGTGGGTGGAGAGTCGCTCGGCTCCTCGCGAACATCCCGAAAAAAAGGGGCCCGAGGGCCCCTTTGAGTTGAGAGAGGAGGAAGACGCACTCACGTACTCAGGTGTGGTAGGCGACCTCGCCGTGGCTGGCGACGTCCAGACCCTCGCGCTCGGCCTCGACGGTCGGGCGAAGACCGACGATCAGATCGACGATCTTGTAGAGGATGAAGCTGCCGATGCCGCACCAGAGGACGGTGATGACCACGCCCTGGAACTGGCGCCAGACCTGGGTGCCGAAGCCGGCATAGGTCGCCGGCAGGGCCGGGTCGAGGTAGTCGACGATGCCGGCGCCGCCGAGGGCGGGGTTGACGAGGATGCCGGTACCGAGCGCCCCGATGATGCCGCCGATGGCGTGGATGCCGAAGACGTCGAGGGCGTCATCGTACTTGAGGCTCGACTTCACGACCGCCACGAAGAAGTAGCAGATCACGCTCGCCACCGCGCCGAGGATGAGGGCGCCCATCGGCCCGGCGAAGCCGGCCGCCGGAGTGACGGCGACCAGACCCGCAACCGCGCCCGACACGCCGCCGAGGAGGCTGGCCTTGCCGCGCGCCATCGACTCCACCGCGATCCAGGCCAGGGCGGCCGCGGCGGTGGCGATGAAGGTGTTGGTCATGGCCAGGGCCGCGTAGCCGTTGGCCTCGAGGTTGGAGCCGGCGTTGAAGCCGAACCAACCGACCCACAGGAGGGCCGCACCGATCATGGTGAGGACCAGGGAGTGCGGCGGCATCTGCTCCTTGAGGTGCCCGGTGCGGGCGCCGATGACGAGCGCGCCGACGAGGCCGGCGATACCGGCGTTGATGTGCACCACGGTGCCGCCGGCGAAGTCGATGGCGCCGATGGTGAAGATCATGCCGGCGCCCGAAGCCGCCGCGGACGGGCCGCCCCAGAACCACACCATGTGGGCGATCGGGAAGTAGACGAAGGTCACCCAGAGGATCGTGAAGAGGATCACCGCCGAGAACTTAATCCGCTCGGCGAAGGCGCCGACGATGAGGGCCGGCGTGATACAGGCGAAGGTCATCTGGAAGACGATGAACGCCAGTTCGGGGATCCAGACGTCGAGCGAGAACGTCTCGACGTTGCTGGCCGGGGTGACGCCCGCCAGGAACATCTTGGAGAAGCCGCCGATGAAGGAGTTGAGCCCGCCGCCGTCGGTGAAGGTCAGGCTGTAGCCGTAGAGCACCCAGATGACCATCACCACCGCACAGATGGTGAAGACCTGCATGAGCACCGAAAGGACGTTCTTGGCGCGGACGAGGCCGCCGTAGAAGATGGCGAGGCCGGGAATGGTCATCAGCAGCACCAGGGCCGATGAGATGAGCATCCAGGCGGTGTTGCCCGGGTCGGGCGCCGCGGGAGCGACAGCCTCGACGACTGCTTCGACCGCCGCGGGAGGCACCGCCTCCTGAGCGAAGGCCAGTGACGCGCCCACAAGGGACATGCCGAGCGCGGTAGCTAATGTTCTCAATCGTGCCATGGAACCCTTCCGAAACGTCCGTTGCTCAGGAAATGGGCGACGGGCGTCGCCTCTCGACAAATGTTAGCAATCGGTGTGCCACGGTTTCGCCATGTCGGCAGGCAGTTGGAATCGCAACTGATTCTTTCCAAAGCAAAACGGGGCCCGAAGGCCCCGCTGAAGCTTGTGCACAAGAAGTGGGCAGCGAATCTCAGCCCATGAGATCAGACTCGGGCGTCGAGCCGATCTTGTGGATCGTGAGGTCGGCGCCGCGCCGCTCCTCCTCGGCGGTGAGGCGAAGGCCGAGCACCATGTCGAGGATGGAATAGACGACGAGGCCGGCGAGGAACGCATAGCCGGCGCCCATCAGCGAGCCGACGATCTGGCCCAGCGTCGAGACCCCGCCCATACCGCCCAGAGCGGTGAGGCCGAAGATGCCGGCGGCGATACCGCCCCACAGGCCGCACAGGCCATGGAGCGGCCATACGCCGAGGACGTCGTCGATCTTGAGGCGAAACTGGGCGAGTTCGAAGCCCTTCACGAAGATCACGCCGGCGATGGCGCCGACGGCGAGGCTGCCGATCGGGTGCATGACGTCGGACCCGGCGCAGACCGCGACGAGGCCGGCGAGCGCGCCGTTGTGGATGAAGCCGGGGTCGGCCTTGCCGACGATGAGGGCGGCGAGGATGCCGCCAACCATGGCCATCAGCGAGTTCACGGCGACGAGGCCGGAGATGCCGGCAAGCGACTGCGCGGACATCACGTTGAATCCGAACCAGCCGATGCACAGGAGCCACGAGCCGAGGGCCAGCCAGGGGATGGACGAGGGCGGGAAGCCGCCGCTCGGGGCCGAACCCGTAGTGTAGCGGCCGAGCCGCGGGCCGAGGCGAAGGACGGCGGCAAGCGCGATCCAGCCGCCGACGGCGTGGACCACGATCGAGCCGGCGAAATCCTTGAACGGCGCGCCGAACGTGGCGGAGAACCACCCCTGGAGGTCGCCGCCCCAGATGAGCCCTTCGAAGAAGGGATAGACGAGCGCCACGATCGCGAAGGTGGCGACGCATTGCGGCAGGAACTTCATCCGCTCGGCAATGCCGCCGGAGATGATCGCCGGCACCGCTGCGGCGAAGGTGGTGAGAAAGAAGAAGAGGACGAGCCGGAAGCCGTTGGGGCCAAAGCCTTCGCCGTTGGCGAGGGAGTCGGCGCCGGCGAAGAAATGGTAGCCGTAGGCGACGAGGTAGCCGATGAAGAAATAGGCCACCGTCGAGATGGCGAAGTCCGCGAGGATCTTCACCAGGGCGTTGACTTGGTTCTTGCGCCTGACGGTGCCGACCTCGAGGAAGGCGAAGCCGCCATGCATCGCGAACACCAGGATCGCGCCGATCAATACGAAAAGGACGTCCCCGCCAGCCATTCCACCCCTCCAGAACGGCGCGTCGGAACGCGCGCCTTGGACGGAGCATGATTCAACGCGCATGCCAAATAGGCAAACGCGCAAAATCGAGGCAGTTGGCCGGGCGGACCCGAGAGCCTACCGACCTACCGTGGGGTCAACGCCGGTCCATTAGGCAATTGCGCAAGAAAGAGGCAGCGCCTATGCCTCAAATCCGGGCGCCCGCGAAGCCCGGATTGGGGCCGCCGGAAGACACGCTCCCAGCGGCAACGAAGCGAACGGGCGAGGCGAGTGCTAGAGCGCGGAGGCGTCGGTCTCGCCGGTGCGGATGCGGACGACGTGGTCGAGCGGGAAGACGAAGATCTTGCCGTCGCCGATCTGACCGGTGCGGGCAGCGACGGTGATCGCCTCGACCACCGCGTCGACCGATTCGCTCGGTACCGCAACCTCGATCTTGAGCTTGGGCAGGAAGCTCACCGCGTATTCGGTGCCACGGTAAATCTCGGTGTGGCCCTTCTGGCGTCCGTAACCCTTTACTTCCGTCACGGTCAGGCCCTGGACGCCGAGAGCGGTCAACGCATCCCGGACCTCGTCCAGCTTGAACGGCTTGATGACGGCCATCACGATCTTCATGTTCCTCTTGATCCTCGCTCGTTGCAAAAGGGCGGCGCCGAAATGGCTCCACCCCAGCCTCCATGGCGCCGCCCTTTCAATTGGCGTGCCAAATGCCGCAGGCAGGCGCGGACATGGTCAAGAAACCGTGCTGGAGCCTGGTCCCGGCGGCCGGTGCCTAGGATAGAGGCAAAACGCCGGGCCGTCGCGTAGCGCTCTCCAGCCTTCACGACGTTGCACTTCAAACGTGACTCCGCACCCGGCTTGCGCCGGGGAGGCGGGGGTAGGGAGGAGCGGCGAGCGAAGGTCAGGGCGAGAGGCGGTTCCTGTCCGTTTCGCCGAGGAGGCGGACGAGGCCTTCCTGGGCGGTCGAGGCGATGAGGGTGCCGTCGGCGGTGAAGAGGCTGCCGCGGTTGAAGCTGCGGGCCGCCGAGGCCGATGGGCTGTCCTGGACGTAGAGGAGCCACTGGTCGGCGCGGAAGGGGCGGTGGAACCACATGCCGTGATCGAGGCTCGCCGCCATGACGTCGGGGTCGAAGACGCTCTTGCCGTGATAGCGGAGCGAGGTGTCGAGAAGCGTCATGTCGGAGGCGTAGGCGAGCACGCAGCGGTGGATCGCCGGATCGTCGGGGAGTTTCCCCGCGGCACGGACCCAGACCGCCTGGTCGGTCATGCCCCGCGCCCGGCCGACATAAGAATCGGGGTCGACCGGGCGGACCTCGATCGGGCGATCGCGGCGCCAGTACCGGCGGATCGGCTCGGGCGCCCGGTCCATGTATTTCTCGATGAGCTCGGCCTCGCTGGGGAGCGACTCCGGCGGCGGGGCGTGTGGCATATGGATCTGGTGCTCGACGCCGGTTTCCTCGCCGTGGAAGGAGACTGACATCGAGAAGATGGCGTGGCCGTGCTGGATGGCGACGACCCGGCGCGTCGAAAAGCTCTTGCCGTCGCGGATGCGGTCGACCTCGTAGATGATCGGGATGCTCGGGTCGCCGGTACGCATGAAATAGGCGTGGAGCGAATGGGCCGGCCGACCCTCGACGGTGCGGGTCGCGGCGACCAGCGCCTGACCGATGACCTGGCCGCCGAAGACGCGCTGCCATCCCTCGAGCGGGCTCTGGCCGCGGAAGAGGTTGTGCTCCAGCGGCTCGAGATCGAGAATGGTGAGGAGCCGTTCGAGGGCAGTGGACATCAGTGCAGGCCTCCCTGGGGACCAAAGGCATGCATGAGACGCAGAGCTATCGTCAAGGAAGGGGCTCGCCCCTGCGCAGGGACCTGAAATGCAGGAAACGCTTCACTCGGACGTGGTGATCGCCGGCGGCGGCGCGGTCGGGCTGTCGCTCGCCGTGGCGCTCAAGGCCGGCGCGCCCGGGCTGTCGGTGACGCTGGTCGACATCGCGCCGGTCGGAACCCCGCCGCGCGACGAGCGGGCGTCGGCGATCTCGGCGGCGGCGCGGAAAATGTTCGAGACGCTGGGGCTGTGGGGCGAATTCGCCCCGGCCGCGCAGCCGATCGTCGCCATGGACATCACCGACAGCCGGGGGCAGGACCGGGTGCGGCCGGTGCTTCTCTCTTTCGAACCGGGCGAGGGCACGCTCGGGCACATGGTGCCGAACGGGCTCCTCCACGGGACCCTGCAGCGCGCCGCCACCGAGGCGGGGGTCATGCTGCTCGGCTCGAGCGAGGTCAGGGATTTCGCCGCCGGTCCGGGGCGCATCGCGATCACGCTCGGCGACGGCCGGGCGATGAGCGCGTCGCTCCTCGTCGCCGCCGATGGCGGACGATCGAAGCTGCGTGCGCTCGCCGGCATCCCGGTGCTGTCCTGGGCCTACAAACAATCGGCGATCGTGACGACCGTCGAGCACGACAAGGACCATCATGGGCGAGCGGTCGAGCATTTCCTGCCCTCGGGGCCGTTTGCCATCCTGCCGCTGCCCGGCAAGCGCTCGTCGCTGGTATGGACCGAGCCGGAGACGGAAGCCCCGCGCCTCCTCGCGCTGGCCGAGGCCGAGTTCACGACCGAGCTCGAGCGGCGCTTCGGCTACCGGCTCGGGGCGGTGCGGCCGATCGGCAAGCGCCAGGCCTTCCCGCTTTCGCTGCTGCTGGCACGGAGTTTCGTCGCGCCGCGCTTCGCGCTCGCCGGGGACGCCGCGCACGTGATCCATCCGGTGGCGGGGCAGGGGCTCAATCTCGGCCTCAAGGACGCCGCGGCACTCGCCGAAGCGGTGGTCGACGCGCACCGGCTGGGGCTCGACATCGGGCAGGGATCGGTGCTCGAACGATACGCGGCCTGGCGGCGCTTCGACACCGTGCGGATGGCGGTGGCCACCGACGCGTTCAACCGCCTCTTCTCCAACGACAACCCGCTCCTGCGCCTCGCGCGCGATCTCGGCCTCGGCGTCGTCGACCGCCTCACGGAGCTCAAGGGCCTCTTCGCAGCGGAAGCCGGCGGGCTGGTCGGGCCGGCGCCGCGGCTTCTGCGCGGCGAACCGATCTGACCATCGCCGGGGATGGCGCGACGGGCCGGAAGGTTGCTCCCGATTGCGCCGATGTCGTCAACCCGGTAGCGACTATCGCGAAGGCGAGTGGTGGAACCCGCTTGCCGCATGATAGTTATAGTAAAGCTTGAGCCGCCTCAGTTTCGCCTACGAGATGATCGACTCGGACGCGTGCGTAAAACCAGACAGGCGGCTATGATTCGCGAGAATCACTTGGGATGAGGGTGCGCTACCCCATGCAAGACATCTCGGTGGTGATCCCCTGCCGTAACGGGGCGGGAACGCTGGCGACGACGATCCGCTCGCTATCGGGCGAGGCGGAGGTCATCGGCGAGATTCTCGTCGTCGACGCACAGTCGAGCGACGGCTCGGCGCGGCTCGCCACGCAACTCGGGCGCGACCTCGGCTTGCCGGTGCGGGTGATCGGCGCGGCGGTGGGCTGCGCCGGGGCGACGCGCAACGCCGGCCTCGACGAGGCCAAGGGGCGGTTCGTCTACTTCATCGATGCCGACGACGAGCATTTGCCGGGCGGCCTCCGCGGCCTTCGCGCGGCGCTTCTCGCCAAGCCGGAGGCCAAGCTCGCGGTCGGCCCGTTCATCCGCTCGACGGTCGGGGTCAAGACGCGGCAGAAGTCGCCGCGCGGCTATGGACCCTCGACGCTCGCCAACGCCGCCCTCTATGTGCGCGGTAACATCCCCTCGATCGGCGTCGGCAGCGGCCTCGCCGACCGCGCGGCGATCGGCGACCTCCGCTTCCCGGTCGACCTTCCCTACGATGAGGACACGCTGTTCTGGGCGGCGCTCCTCGCGCGCCACGCGGTGGCGGCGTCCGAGGTGCCGACCTTCATCTACCACGTCGACACGCGGCGCGCCGACGACCGCTTCGTGATGTCGCCGCGGCGCGCGTTCCTCGCCTGGCGGGCGAGCGTGCGGCAGCTCGCCCGGTTCGGCGTCGAGGACAAGGCGCTGCGCATGCGCGAGGGGATCGTCGCGCTCAAGATCGCGCGCGTCCACTACGCCCGCGGCCTCTACGACACGGCGGCGCGCTTCCTGCGCGTGGCCGAGGCCGCGCCGCAAACCTTCGGCGGACGCTGGCGCGCGATGCGTTACCGCTTCAAGATCGGCGCGGCGTTGCGCTCAGCCGAGGGCGACACGGCCGAGGCGCCGACGCGCACGCGCCGCAATTTCGCGCGCGCCAACGCCCGGCCGTAGCGCTTCGCCGCTACGCCTCCGCCGGATCGATGAGCTCCGCGATGGCGATGCCGGCCTCGCCAGCAACCGAATAGAGCAGGTAGAGGCGGCCGTCCTCCGCATAGAGAGCCGGGTCGCGGAGCGCGTGCTCGCGCGCCCTGCTCGGCCCCGGGCGGGAGACGGTGACCGGGAGATCGGCGCCCTCCCAGGCGAACTCGGGGCGCAATACCGAGCGGGGCGGGGTGGCGATCCACTGCGCGGCGAGGAGGTCGATGGTGCTGTAGAGGATCTGCTCCGGCCGATCGCCGATGCGGGTGAAATAGACGTCGAGGATGTCGCCGCGGGCGCGGAGGGCGACATGGCGGACATCGCCGGGCCGGTTGCCCATCGGATGATGCATCGGGAAGGCGGGCCGGCGGTTCCGCGCGAAGCGCGCCAAGCCGTCGGGCGAGCGGTAGGTGACGCCGCCCTTCGACATGCCGATCCAACCGTCCCGCCAGGGGAGTCCGCGGAAGTAGAACCCGGCCAGCGGCTCCGGCCGGCCGGTAAAGTCTATGCCGTCGCCCGACAGCGCGAGGAAGGTGCGCGGCGCGCGGTCGGCGAGCGAGCCGCCATGGAAGTACATGCGGACCTGCCGCGCGGTCTCGTCGACATGGACGTCGGGCGCGGACATGTAGAGCGCCACGCCGGGAGCGTCGGCAAGGCGGAGGCTGCCGGGGGCGTGGACGCGCCACGGACCGGTGAGGGTATCGGCATAGGCGAGCCCGATCGACCGGCCGTTGAGATGCGAGCCGAAATAGAGGTAGTAGCGTCCGAGCCGCCCGGGAACCCAGTCGGGCACCCGGATGAGCGAGGGACCGTTGACGTTCGCCCCCCAGGCCGCGCCGAGCATGCCCGGTTCGACGATCGGCCGGTCGACGAGACGCACCGCGCGAATGCCGGCCGGCGGGGGCGGCCGCCAGAAGGCGCGGCGGACGTAGTCGCTCAGGCGCATCGCTCGGCCTCGGTCAACCGCTCGGCCTCACACGTGGCGGACGCCGAAGAGGCGGGCGCCGACCACTCGAACCGCGTCGAGACGGGCCTTCCGGCGCTCGCGGCGAAGGGTCTTCCCGAGACCGAAGCGGCCTTCCCAATGGCTTTCGGAGCGGTCGGCGTCGACGCCGTCGAGGACGGCCTCCCAGGAGGCGTCGCGCTCATAGCCGAACTCGATCAGCTCGGGGGTGATCGGCCCGCTGGCGGCGAGCTGGCCGGCGAGACGCGGAAGGTGCTGGCGCCAATTGCCGATGCGGTCGCCGCTGATCGGGCGAACGCCGCCGAGCGCGGCGACCGATTTGGCCGAGGGGTCGGCGACGCGGTGGAAGTCGCTGAAGGCGGCGCGGGTGCGGAGGAAGGGCAGGCGCTCGGCGATGGTCGCCTGGACCGCGTCGGGGGAGGCGACGAGGTCCTCGTAGCGGACGAGCAGGAAATTGGGGTGTGCGCGGAAGCGGCGTGCATGGTCGATCTGCCATTTCCAGAGGGCGAGCGGGGTCCAGTAGCGCGCGCTGTCCGAACCGTGCTTGCTGACCACCGCGTCGCGCGGGTCGCGGAGCATGCAGAGGACGAAGAAGCGGCGGTCGACGCGGAGGCGGGGGCCGACGAAGGCGAGATCGAAGGGGCGTTTGGTGAGGTAGATCTCGGTATTGCGGCGGTGGGCGGTGAGCGGCGCTTCGTGCGGCTCCACGCCGTCGATGTCGAAACAGGCCGCCATGCATTCGGCCAGAAGGGTGGTCCCGGTGCGCGGGCCGACGCCGACGATGTGGATGCGATACATGCCCGCGTGGATACGATGCGCTGACCCAATGGTCGAGGGGCTGGGCGCCCTTGCGCACCGACGTCGCGGGGGTCGGGCCGCGTGTTGAGCGGGCTCGATCTCCTCAGCGCGGTGACGCCGCGCGGCGGATACCGCGTCGAGCGCGGCGTGCGCTACGGCGAGCGGCCGGAGCAGCTTCTCGACATATACCGGCCGGCGGAACCGCGAGCGGGCGCCCGGCCGATCCTCTTCTTCCACGGCGGGAGCTGGAGCTCGGGGCGACGGGGCGAGTACCGCTTCGTCGGGCAAGCCTTCGCCAGCGCCGGGTACGTCGTCGCCATCCCGGACTATCGGGTCTACCCGACCGTCGTCTTCCCGGCCTTCGTCGAGGATGGCGCGAGGGCGGTGGCATGGGCGCTGGGCGCGCTCTCGTCGAAGGGAGACAGCCCGGTGCTCGTCGGCCACTCGGCCGGGGCGCATATCGCGGCGCTCCTCGCGCTCGACCGGCGCTATCTCGAGGCGGCGGGGGTTGCGGCGGACAGGGTGGACACCGTGGTCGGGCTGTCGGGGCCCTACGATTTCCTGCCGCTGACCAAGCCTCTGTTCAAGGCGATCTTCCCGGAGCCGACCCGCGCGGAAAGCCAGCCAATCAACTACGCTGCGGGCGGAGCGGGGAAGCGCCTCCTCCTTCTCGCGGGCGCCGAGGACCGCACCGCCGAGCCGGGCAACTCGCTCCGACTGGCGCGCGGCGTCGAGGCGGCGGGCGGGGAGGCGGAGACGATCCTCTATCCGCGCGTCGGCCATCTCGGCCCGCTTCTCGCCCTCGCCGCGGCCCTTCCGCTGCGCAAGCCGCCGATCCGGGCCGACATACTTCGATTTCTCGCGCGGCTCGGTGAATAGGGCCGCAACTTCCGGCGGAAGCGGCGTTCTTGTGCGGCTGTCAACGGCTCCGGCGCAAATGTTTTCGTGTTTTCCGGAGCCGGCTACGTGTTGCATCCTTGCCCGAAATCGGACAGGGTGCCCTTCGGCCGTTGCTGTCCCTTTGGTCAGGGGGGTGTATCGCGCGCCTAAGCAGTACAAAAACTAGGGATGAGGGAGGAATTATGGAGAAGGTAGTAGAGTCACGCCGCAGCTTTCTGAAGCGCGGCGCGGTTATCGCGGACGCCGCTGCGGGCACGCTCGCTGCCCCGGCGCTTGGTCAGGCCCAGAACCAGACGGTCCTGCGCATGCAGTCGTCGTGGGGCGCGTCGGAAATCTTCCAGGAGATGGCTGCAGATTTCGTCACCCGCGTCGAAGAGATGTCGGGCGGCCGTCTGCGCATCGAACTCCTGCCGTCCGGCTCGGTAGTCGGCGCGTTCCAGGTCATGGACGCCTGCAATGAGGGCGTGATCGACGCCGCTCACCAGGTGCCGGTGTACTGGTACGCCAAGCACAAGGGCGCTTCGCTGTTCGGCACCGGTCCGGTGTTCGGCGGCGACGCCGCCAACCTCCTCGCCTGGATCAAGCAGGGCGAGGGCCAGGCCTTCTACGACGAGCTGACCCAGGACATCCTCGACCTCAACGTCGTCGGCTTCTTCGGCATGCCGATGCCGCAGCAGCCGTTCGGCTGGTTCAAGAACCCGGTCACCCAGGCTTCCGACGTCAACGGCCTCAAGTACCGCACGGTCGGCCTCGCCGCCGACCTCTGCGCCGCCATGGGCATGAGCGTGGTGCAGCTGCCGGGCGGCGAAATCGTTCCGGCCATGGAGCGCGGCGTCATCGACGCGTTCGAGTTCAACAACCCGACCTCGGATCGCCGCTTCGGCGCCCAGGACGTTGCCAAGAACTACATGCTCGGCTCGTTCCACCAGGCCTCGGAGTGCTTCGAGATCGACTTCAACAAGGACACCTACGACGAGCTCGCGGATGACCTGAAGGCGATCGTCAAGTACGCAGTCGAGGCTTCGGCGACCGCCAACCTCGCCAAGGCCGTCGACAACTACTCGAACGACCTCCAGGGCCTCATCACCGAGGACGGCGTCACGGTGCTCCGTACCCCGGCCGATGTCCTCGAGACCCAGATCGCAGCGTGGGATGCTCTCATCCCGCAGCTCGAGGCCGACGACTTCATCAAGCGCGCCCTCGCCAGCCAGAAGGCCTGGGTCGAGCGCACCGTGTTCTACACGCTGTTGAACCAGGCCGACCTCAAGATCGCCTACAACCACTACTTCCCGGGCAAGCTGCCCGCGTAAGCTGCTGGACGATTTAATAAGTTGGTTTCGGCGGGGTCGACGTAAAGTCGCCCCGCCGAAATCACATCCAAGCCAGTTTCAGCGTCCCGACAGCGTTAACATCGGACTGCGGCCCATGCGCGTCACCGCCCTCATCATCGCGATCTTCGCGGCCCTGATCATCTACTCGTTCGCCGGCCAGGTGACCGTCCTCAACCAGGTGTTCGGGGACCTCGCGCAGGTGGAGGGCGGGCCGCCGGCGTGGGCGGCGGTGGCCATCGCCCTGGTCCTCCTCGGGGGCGGAATCACCACTCTCTACAACAACCTCATCGGCGCGCTGCTGCTTCTGGCCGGGGCGGCCTCGATCTATCTGCTCTATCGGTTCAACGGCCTGTCGACGGTCGCCATCCTCCTTCTGATCCTCGGTGCGTGGCTGGCGTATGACTCGCCCAACGGGATGATCAGCTACATCCGCTTCGCCGACTCGCTGTCGCAGTGGGTGGGCAAGGCGTTCGCCTGGGCGATCCTGATCATGACCTTCTCGGTCACCTACGAGGTGCTGGTCCGCTACCTGATCGGCGCGCCGACGCGCTGGTCGTTCGACGTCACCTTCATCATGTACGGCACGCTGTTCATGATGGGCGGCGCCTACACGCTGTCGCGCGACGGGATGGTGCGCGGCGACTTCCTCTACCGTACCTGGCCGGTCAGGGTTCAGGCGACGATCGAGCTGATCCTCTACATCCTGTTCTTCTTCCCGGGGATCACCGCGCTGATCCTCGCCGGCTGGAAGTTCACGGCCCGCTCGTGGCGCAGCTGGGAGGTATCCATCAACAGCCCGGCCGGCATCCCGGTCTTCCAGTTCAAGTCGATCATCGTCGCGGCGGGCGTCATCGTCTTCCTGCAAGGCGTTGCCTCGGTCTTCCGCTGCGCCATTGCGCTGCGCACCGGGCAGTGGGTCCGCGCCGGCGCCGACGTCGAGGAGACCGAGAAGGTGCTCATCGCCGAACGCGAGGCGGCTGCCGCCCATCAGCATTCAGGCGAGCCGATCGACGTCGTGCTCCCGGCGAGCATGTCGCCGCCGGGACACGCGCGCTGATCGCCGTTCGACAGCGAGCCTTCCTATGATTCAGACCAGCCCGGGCCGCCGAACCGCAGGAGCGTGTTCGTGACCCTCCCGATTTCCCGTTTCGCCTGGGCGATGGACGTGCCGGCGAAGGTGCTGGCCGAGAAGCTCGCCAGCGGCCACATCCGCGCCGGCGAGATCGCCGAGGTGCTGATCGAACGCACCGCTGCGCGCGAGCCGGAAATCGGCGCCTACTCTTTCTTCGACCCCGATCTGGTGCGGGCGCAGGCCAAGGCGGCCGAGATGCGGCACATCTCCGGCAAGCCCGCAGGGGCGCTGAACGGCATCCCGGTCGCGGTGAAGGACGTCATCGACACCGCCGACATGCCGACCGAGAACGGCACGGCGGTGGATCTCGGCCGGCGACCCAAGCGTGACGCGACCGTCGTCAGCCGGCTGCGGCTCGCGGGCGCGGTCATCACCGGCAAGACGGTCACCGCCGAGCTCGCCTATATGAGCCCGGGCAAGACCCGGAACCCGCACGATCCCAAGCGGACCCCGGGCGGATCCTCGTCCGGCTCGGCCGCCGCGGTCGCGGCGGGAATGGTGCCGCTCGCGATCGGCACGCAGACCAACGGCTCGGTCATCCGGCCCGCCTCCTATTGCGGCGTGGTCGGCTTCAAGCCCAGCCTCGGCCTCATCTCGCGGAGCGGGGTGCTCTCGCTCTCCACCCATCTCGACACGGTCGGCGTGTTCGGGCGCACGGTCGAGGACGTGGCGTTCCTCGGCGATGTCCTCGCCGGCTACGACGCCTCCGACCCCGACTCGATCTTCGCCGCGCCGCCCGAGCTGCGCCGCATCGCGATGAGCAAGCCGCCGGTGCGGCCGGACCTCGTGTTCGTGCCCAACTACCCGTGGGAGACTGCCGAGCCGGCGACCAAGGAAGGGTTCGCCGAGCTGGTGCAGGCGCTGGGCGACGCTTGCGAGACGGTCAAGATCTCCGACAATTTCTCGGAGGCGCCGAAATATCTCCGCACCCTCATGGTCGCGGGAATGGCGCGCAGCTTCGCCCACTATTACGACCGCGGCCGCGAGAAGATCAGCCCGGCGATGCAGGCGGCGATCGAGGAAGGCCGCGAGGTGAGGGCGGTCGATTTCCTCAAGGCGCGCGACTGGCGCATGGTCTACGACATGGCGCTCGAGAAGATCTTCGATCGCTTCGACGCCATCATCACGCCCGCCGCCGCCGGCGAGGCGCCGCTCGGGCTCGAGTCGACCGGCGACCCGGCGTTCTGCACGCTGTGGAGCTATTGCGGCCTGCCGGCCGTCAGCCTGCCGCTGCTCGAGGGCGCCAATGGGATGCCGGTCGGTGTGCAGCTGGTGGGGCGTTCCGGCAACGACGCCCGCTTGTTACGAACCGCGCGCTGGCTTACTGAATTCTTGGCGAAGGAGCCGACCGCCTAGGCCAACGGTGGAGGAGAACGGACATGAAGACTCGCGACATGATCATGGCGTTCGGCGCGCTGTTCGGCTTTGCCCTCACGCTGAGCACGATCGTGTGGAAGCTCCTCAATTTCCGGCCGCCGTCGGTCGCCGTCCGCGCAGTCGCGCCGGCGAACCAGAGCTGGGCGCTGGCCCTGCAGGCCAACCTCAAGCCGTTTTTCACCTGGTTCAACGACTACGCGCTGATCATCATCCTCGTCGTCGTGCTGGGGATGGCGCTCCTCGACTTCGTGCAGACCTTCCGGCAGCAGGAAAAGCAGCCGTAGCGGTCCCTCATCCGGGCCCGGAGCGACATGGCCGCGGCAACCCGCGGCCATTCTTGTTTCAGGGCCTCCGCAGCCGCCAGCCATCCCGGCCAAGGTCGAGCGCGAGCGGCCACCGCCCTTGTCCGAAAAACGCGAACCCGACAGTATGAAGCGGCGGCCGAATTAGGCTACAAGGCGCGCCGTTGCCGTCTCGCCCGCCGAGCCGGCGCCTGTCTTTCCGGAAGATCGAAGAACCACAAAAAAGGAAGAAGATATGGCCAGCAAGACCCGGGTCGTCTTTCTCGACCGCGACACGCTCTCGCCGGAGACGGTGCTCCGTCCGCTCGAATTCCCGCACGAGCTCAAGGTCTATGACCGCACCTCGGCCGACGAGGTCGCGGGCCGTATCGCGGACGCCGAAATCGTCATCACCAACAAGGCGCCGGTGCGCGGCGACAGCCTCGAGAAGGCCAAGAGCCTCAAGCTGATCGCGGTCGCGGCGACCGGCACCGACGTCATCGACCTCAAGGCCGCCAAGGCGCACGGGGTGACGGTCTCCAACATCCGCAACTACGCCGTCCACACGGTGCCGGAGCACACCTTCTCGCTCATCCTTCTCCTCCGCCGCAGCCTCATCGCCTATCGCGAGTCGGTGAAGAACGGGCGCTGGATCGAGGCCAAGCAGTTCTGTTTCTTCGACCACCCGATCAAGGATCTCTCCGGCTCGGTGCTCGGCATCGTCGGCGACGGCGTCCTCGGCAAATCGGTCGCCAAGATCGCCGACGCGTTCGGGATGAAGGTCATCTACTCGGACTACAAGGGCACCACCGGGATGGGCCCGCTCTACACGCCGTTCGACCAGGTGATGCGGACGAGCGACATCATCACGCTGCACTCGCCGCTGATGCCGTCGACGCGCAACATGATCTCGACGCGCGAGTTCGAGATGATGGAGCGGAAGCCGCTCCTCATCAACACGGCGCGCGGCGGTCTCGTCGACGAACAGGCGCTCTACGAGGCGATGATGAAGGGCCAGGTCTCGGGCGCCGGGTTCGACGTCACCACCGTCGAACCGCCGCCGATGGATCACCCGCTGATGAAGCTCCTGCAGCTGCCGAACTTCATCCTCACCCCGCACATCGCCTGGGCGAGCCAGGAGGCGATCCAAGGCCTCGCCGACCAGCTCATCGACAACATCAACGCCTTCGCGAAGGGTGCCCCGCGAAACGTGGTGACGCCGGAAGGGTATTAGTCGCGCCGAGGCGTTCGGCACGATACCGCCCCCTCGTGGGGCGGTCGAAACCGGCGCTTCAGCCGGTTTCGGGTGGGGTCTTGTCCACGTGGGATTTCTCAACCTCGCTTGCCGCGAGGCCCCCTCCAAACCTCCCCCACAAGGGGGGAGGGGGAAGTCCGTCATCTGGCATCGCAGTGGAAACGCGCTACCCAAGCCGCGGCGGCGCGGCAATTGACGGATCGGCGCCTAGGCGGCACAACGCTGCGCCGAAGCCCCACCGGCCCCGA
>CAYOET010000254.1:0-14080 GCA_964402985.1 uncultured Bauldia sp.
CCGCGCCCTGCGCGGCGGCATGACCGGCACTCATCGCAGTCGCGATCAGCGCAACGACGCCGAGCAGTCGCCCCAGAGAAAATCGGTCCATCGCTCGCTTTCATGTGGCTGGATGCCACCCTTATCGACTATCGCAGCGGTGTGGCGGAACTCAATCCCGCGAAATCGACGCCTGTGCACGGAGATCAGCCATTCGGATCAATGACGCCGCCGCGGGAAGATCGACCCGCGGATACCCTGCGCGGCCCGCGAAGTCTGGCGTGTTGATCGGCCCTCTGCCCGGCGACGCGGCCTCATGAGGGAAGCAAGCCTCTCCGCGGCCGAACCCTTCGCGCGGTTTCCGGAAGACATCGTCGGCAATTTTCTTCTCGCCGCCGATCTCGCGCCGCAGCTTTGTCCGGGCTGCGCGAGCTATCACCTCCAGTACACGATGCGGCGGGCCGTCCGGCATCTCGCTTACGGGAAGGGTGAGCATGCGCTCGACCGACAGGAGATCGTCGCGCTCCTTGCCCGGCTGCTTGTCGCCAGGGAGTCCAATGACCGTGTGCCGATCGAGGTGACGATCGCGGGCAGCGTCGATACCGGGCTGCTGGCGATGGCGGCGGAGTCGGCGGGCAGCGCCGGCCTCGTCGAGAGAGTCCGCTTCACCGTCCTCGATCGCTGCCCCACGCCGCTTGTCCTTTGCGCGGCGTTCGCGCGCCGCCACGGGCTCACCGTTGCCGTCCAGTCGGCCGATCTCCTCGGCCGGGACCGGCCCGGCGCAGCCGACATCGTTTTCCTCCACGGCGTGTTCCGCTTCGTATCCAGGGAACTGCAGGTCGATCTTCTCAACCGCCTCATGGGCTGGCTGAGGCCGGGCGGCAAACTGATCTTCTCGATGGGGCTGCGGGCAACCGTCGAGACCGGAGGCGAGGCCAAGTTCGCCGCGTTCAACGAACTCTTCCGCCGCGAAGTTCAATCGGGCCGTTTGCCCTTCGACCGGCCGGTCGACGCCTTTCTCGCGGGGCTCGCGCCCGAAAGCAGCCGCAGCGGCGACCTCCCGACAGGGGAGGCGGTGAGGAGCCTCTTCGCGGCGGCGGATGTGGCGGTCGAACACTTCGCGGAGATTGCCGGCGACCCGGCCGAGCGGGTGGGGCGCACACCCCGGCGCGTCCTGGCGGTGCTCGGGCGGCGAACCTAGGCGAGGACCGGGCGGCCCCGCCCATCGGGCGTGCGGCGCGCCGTCATGGCCAGGGATACTCGGCCGCGACGATCCCGCTTGCCGCGAGCCGCTTGACGATCTCGCGGCGGAAGTCGACGACGCTGGCGACGGGGATGGCCCGTCGTGCGGCGACCTCCTCCGCGGTGAACCGGACGAACGCCGCCGGCAGGGAGTCCGCCGCCCAGCGTTCCATCACGTAGTTCATGACGGCGGCGATCTCGGCATTGGTGAGGCTCGAACCCACCACGCCCGGCACGTGGAAGAGGTATGTCCGCCCGTCCTCGTCGCCGGCGAAGGCGCCGACCAGTCCCGGGAAGGGCGGGATCCCCGCCGCCGGAGCGCCCGCCGCCTCCACCCCGTGGCAGCCGGCGCAGCGCAGGATGTAGTTGACGTGCGGCTCCCGCTCCGCCGCGAGGGCGATGCTCGCCGCGACGCCCGCCGACGCGATCCCTGTCGCGGCGAGAGCCGCCGCCGTTTTCCAAGCCATGCCGTCCGTCCTCGCTCTTTGCGCGAAACGCCCGCGACACGCGCCTGATCCCGAAGCAGGCCTCGTGCCGCGGGCCACGGATGATGGGGCTAGGCCTGCCCCACCACCGCCGCGACGGTGCAGTGATAGCCCTTGGTGTCGTTGGCCATGCACCAGTTGATGTCGTTGTAGAGGCCCATGCGGTAGCCGGGACGCTCGCCTTCCGAGGTGAAGCAGAAGACCGGCTGCGCGCATCCCCCGCCGCCGCAGCAATCGTTGTAGGCGACGAGATAGTCGCGCTCGTCGTTGGGGTTGTGGCAGGTGCCGACCCACGACACGAGCGAGACCTCCGAGCCCGGCGGACACATGTTCAGGGCGCCCCCGCACTCCGAGCAGAGATACCCGTCGAGCGCGCAGTAGCGCCAGTACTCGCAGTCGGCGATGTCGCCGTCGGCGGCGTCCTCGCCCTTGGGCGCCGGCTGCGCCATGGCCCGCCCGAACGTACGGTCGAAGGGCAGGAGCGGGGCGAGCGCGGTGCCCATCATCGCGGTGCCGATGGTCGCCACCACGTTGCGCCGGCTCACCTTCTGCGCGGTGCGCCGCACGGCCTTCTCGGAGGCGCCATCCATCCATTCCAGGAACTTGTCGAAGAAAACGGTCATCTCAGAAGCACTCCGTGATGGGTCAGGCGTTCGAGGGGTTCATCTGCTCGATGAGGGTCTGGATCGAGGCCACGCCGAGTTCCTTGGCGTTGAACAGGCTCTCGAGCTGCTCGCGGTTGTTGACGAGGCCCTTCGAGACAACGGCGCCCTGCTCGTCGATGAGGACCGCGAACGGCAGCCGCGAGACGCGGTAGGTGATCCCGAGATCGGTCGACAGGACGTAGGGGAACGAGCCCAGATCCGCGCGCTCGACGAACGAGCGGTGCTTGGCGACTTCGCCGTCGCTGGCCAGGACGACATCGAGCCAGGCCTTCTCGCTGCCGCGGATCGATTTGAGGATCGGCAGGAGCTTCTTGCAGACCGGGCAGGTCGGCGAGAGGAAGAACACGAGCTTGCTGCGCGGAGCCGCCCCGCCGATCGCCACTACCCCGCCGTCGGTCAGGCTCGGCAGCGTGAAGCGCGGCGAGGCGTCGCCGACCCGCGGGCCGGCATCGTTGATGAGCGCGCCCATCGGCGAGATGCGTTCGAAGAGGACGCCAGTCTGCCGCGCGAGGGCGAAGAGGGCGACGACGAGGCCGAGGACCACCACCCAGAGGGCGGCCACGGCGAAGATCAATCCGGTCATGTCGTATCCGATCGTGGGTTAAGCGTCAGCGCGGTCGAAGCGACCGTGCGCGCAAGCCGTTGGAGAGGATTTGCTCGACGAGGAGGAAGCCGACCCACAGGAGGAACCCGAGGGATACGGCGACCAGCGCCTCGCTGAAGCCGAGCCCGGTCCCGCCGCCCGCGAGGACGAGGGCCGCGATCGCCGCCAGCGCTCCGTTGCGGACGAGGAGGACGGGCGAGAGGAGGTTCGGCGCCCCGCCGCACCCGCACTCGATGCTCGTCCGCCCGCGGCTGATGTTGATCCCCATCGCGCCCGCGTAGAGGCCGTAGAGCGCGATCGCGAGGAGGGCGCCGATCGCCTGTCCGCCGGGGATGATGAGCGCCAGCACCACCGCGACTTCGATCGCGACGATCGCGTAGCTGGCGTTGGCCACCTGGCTCTCCGGCACGAGCTGGTAGTCGCTCACGAAGCCGGTGAAGGCGGTAAAGTCCGACGCCTTGTGCCAGGCGGCCCGAGCGAACACGAGCGCGGTGAAGACACCCGCCGTGGCCGCGAGAAGGGTGAGCAGCGCGCCGCTCATTCGCGCACCGCCAGAACCTGGCCGCCACCGACGTCGACCTCGGCGATCTCGCTGAGGATGATGCCGAACGTCGCCGCGGGATCGATGCCGTATTCGAACACGACCCCCTCTTCCTCGTTGAAGGCGTAGAGGGTCGGCATCGCCGCGTCGTCGACCCACAGGCTGACGATCCCCGGTAGCGGCTGCAGCCGGTATTTGAGCGAGGAGTCGGCCATGTCGACCACCCAAACCTCGGTGCCGACATCCTTGTGGCTGCCGTCATAGGGGTCGGCGTGCATGACGACGAAAAGGAAATCGTTGGCCGCGTTGTAGGCCGAGATCGCATAGCCGCCGGGCGCGAACGGGTCGTCGACCGCGTCGGTGATCGAGAACATCTCGACCAGCTCTGGCGTGTCGCCGGCGTCCGACACGCGGTAGACGTCGCCCGCGAAGGACACGAACAGGAGTTCGTCGCCCTTGCCCCGCTCGGCGTGGACGAACAGCGGATCGACGTCGACGTCGAAGAGCGGCGCGGTGTTCTGCGACACGATCTCGGTACCGGCGTCGTTCATGACATAGGTGATCGCCGTCCCGTCGCCGCACAGCATCGTCCACTTCAGTCCCGCGGTGGCGGGATAGATGCTCCAGCAGCCCGGCGTCGGCACCTCCATCGTCACCGCCATCGCGGCGAGGTCGACGATCGTCACCGACGCCGCCGGGGTCGCGTTCATCACCAGGGCGTAGTTCTCGTCGGCCGTCAGCTGCAGGAGGTGCTCGTACGGCCCGACCATCGCCACCTTGGGCGGCAGTTCGACCTCGCCCCTCACGGTGAGCGTGTCCACGTCGAAGGCCTGCAGCACCATCTTGGCCGGGCCGTAGACGATCCGCTCCATGTAGGTGGAGATTGTGTAGGCGGTGTTGCCATCCGCCGAGATCTGGCTCTGCGCCATCGCCCCGGTGGTCATCGCGCCTTTGTTGACGAGGTCCTCCGCGCCATAGACCTGGAGCGAGCTCGCGCCGTCCCAGCTGCCCTCGAGCACGAAGAGGTTAGGCCCCGGATCGATCGCGGGCTTGGTGATCACCGTCTCGGGTTCGAGCGGCGGCGGCACGTCCTGGGCGTAAGCCGTCACCGCCACCGAGGCACAGGACGTGCTTACGAGGGTGAAGAGGAGCTTCTTCATGCGGGTCTCTCCGTGTGGGGTGAGCCGAGGAGACCACTGCAATCCGACCCGATCTATCCGTTCGGTCGTCGTGTTTCTGCACAGTGGCGAGGCAGGGCCCGGGGTTGCCCACGCGCTGAGCAGGCAAGGATCAGGAAGGCAGCAAATGCTCAATGTCGCGAACGACTTCCGCCTCCGGCGCGGGCGCTTCAGCGAGGCCCACGAGCAGCAGACCGCGCTCGTCGGCTGGGACCAGGAATACCAGCAGCTCGGCGCCGGCGAGTTTCGCGGCGCGGTCGAATCCGCCCGCCTCGGCGGGGTGCTCATCCAGCGCGAGCGCTTCAATCTCAGCGTCGAGCAGCGCTCGATCGCCCCGGAAGGCACGGTCAATTTCGCCTGGCACGATTCCGGATGGCGGGTCGACGGCGCGCGCCTCAACCCGATGGTGGTCGGCGCCTGGACCGGCGGCCAGGAGCATCTCTCTGTCAACGCCGGCGGCGCCGACAGCCTCCTCGTCACGGTCGACGCGGCGCTCCTCGGGGCGCGGGCCGACAAGCCGTTCATCGCCTTCATCCCCGCCTCCGACCCCGACATCGTCGCGACCGGCGCGTGGCTCCGCTCGATCCTCGCGCTGAGCTTCATGGCGCCCGGGCGCGAGGCCGACGAGTTCGGCACGGTGCTCCCGCGCCTGGTGGTCGACCGGCTGGCGGCGATCGTGTTCCGCTACATCGAGCCGGGCGGCGACGAGCGCGTCTTCGCGCCGCGCGTCCTCAACGAGGTGCGCGCGTTCGTCGACGAGCGCTCGGGCGACCCGCTCTCGGTCGGTGAGATCTGCGGCGAGCTCGACCTTTCCCGCGAGACGCTCCACCGCGCCTTCATGGAGGCGCTCGGCGTCAGCCCCAGCGCGTGGCTGCGCCTTCACCGTCTCAATGGCGCGCACCGCGACCTTCGCAATTCGCGTCACGCCCGCGAGTCGGTCGCGGCGATCGCGATGAAATGGGGCTTCTGGCACCTTGGCCGCTTCTCGGCCTACTACCACAGCCAGTTCGGCCGCTACCCGTCGGCCGACGCGGCGGCCTGACGCCAGGGTCTGCGCCCGCGTCTGGGCTGATCAGGACGTTATCGCCGGCTGCTCCTCGGGCCCACCTTGACCGTTGCTTCGCCAGGCCCGACCGTAGTCTCGAGCGGCCGGGGGAGCGCCTGGCCGAGGCGACGGAGACGCTGCGTGAAGGTGGGAACGGGGCCGATCGGCTCGAAATTCGTCGTGGCCGACGGCCGAAAGTTCAAGCTGAAGAGTCGCGATCCGGCCGACAGCTCGGCGTCCGTCGACAAAGCCTCCGCCGAAAAGCAGACCAAGGCCGACGCCAAGACCATCGACCAATGGCAGGACAAGCTCTTTGCCGAGGGGAAACGCGCGCTCCTCGTCGTTCTTCAGGGCATGGACACCAGCGGCAAGGACAGCACCATCCGCGCCGTCTTCAATACCGCGGGGCCGATCGGCGTCACGGTCTCCCCGTTCGGCGAGCCGAGCAAGATCGAGCTGGCGCACGACTATTTGTGGCGCGTGCACGCCGCCGCCCCGCGTCGCGGGACCATCGGCATCTTCAATCGCTCGCACTACGAGGACGTGCTGGTCGTGAAGGTGAAGGGCTTCGCCCCGGCCGCGGATGTCGAAAGGCGCTACGACCAGATCAACGGGTTCGAGAAGCTTCTCGTCGAGAACGGGACGACGATCCTCAAGTTCATGCTCCATATCTCGAAGGAGGAGCAGGGCAAGCGCTTGCAGGAGCGCCTCGACGAGCTGCAAAGCCGTTGGAAGTTCAACCCGCGCGACCTCGACGACCGGGCGATCTGGAACGACTACCAGGCCGCCTACGAGACCGCGGTTGCGCGCTGCTCCACGGACTGGGCGCCCTGGTTCGTCATTCCATCCGACCGCAAATGGGCGCGCAACGCGGCGATATCCGGCATCGTCCGCGAGACGCTCGAGGCGATGGCGCCGGATTATCCGAACCAGGATCTCGATCCGTCGGCCTACAAGATCGTGTAGGAAGCCCCGCGAATCCGGATGAGCTGAGGAGAATCGAGATGGCCGAGGCCACATCCACTACCCCGGCGGCGCCGCTTCCTTCGCCGTCCGCCGTCGCCGAGTTCGAGAAGCTCGGCGCGTTCTATCTCGGGCGCCCCTACGACCTCGAGGCGAAGACGGTGGGCGCGGGCTACACGCTCTACGACTCCAAGGACCTCGTCACCCACGCGGTGTGCGTGGGCATGACCGGCAGCGGCAAGACCGGCCTCTGCATCGGCCTCATCGAAGAGGCGGCGATCGACGGCATCCCGACGATCGCCATCGACCCCAAGGGCGATCTTGCCAATCTCCTTCTGACCTTCCCCGACCTCCGCCCCACCGACTTCCGGCCATGGATCAACGAGGACGACGCGGCGCGGAAGCAGATGACGCCTGACCAGTTCTCCGAGCAGCAGGCGGAGAGCTGGCGGAAGGGCCTCGCCTCCTGGGGGCAGGACGGCGAGCGCATCCGCCGCCTCAAGGACGCGGCCGACTTCACGATCTACACCCCCGGCTCGACCGCCGGCGTGCCGGTCTCGGTGATGGCCTCCTTCGCAGCGCCGCCCGATGTCATCCGCAACGATCGCGAGCTTCTCCTCGAGCGCGCGAGCTTCACCACTTCGAGCCTTCTCGGGCTGCTCGGCGTCGACGCCGACCCGGTGCAGAGCCGCGAGCACATCCTCATCTCGCACATCCTCGGGGCGGCCTGGGGCGAGGGCAGGGACCTCGACCTCGCCGGGATCATCAACGAGATCCGCGAGCCGAAGATGCAGCGGATCGGCGTCCTCGACATCGACAGCTTCTTCCCGTCGAAGGAGCGCTACGCGCTCGCCGTCTCGATCAACAACCTCCTCGCCGCGCCGAGCTTTGCGACCTGGCTCGAAGGCGAGACGCTCGACGTCGGCAGGCTCCTCTACACCGCGGAGGGCAAGCCGCGCGTCTCGGTCTTCTCGATCGCACACCTTTCCGACGCCGAGCGGATGTTCTTCGTCTCGCTCCTCCTCAACCAGGTGCTCGCCTGGGTGCGCACGCAGTCGGGCACGACCAGCCTCCGCGCGCTTCTCTACATGGACGAGATCTACGGCTACTTCCCGCCGGTCGCCGAGCCGCCCTCCAAGCGCCCGCTGCTCACCCTCCTCAAGCAGGCGCGCGCCTACGGCCTCGGCGTGATGCTCTCGACGCAGAACCCGGCCGACCTCGACTACAAGGGCCTTGCCAATACCGGCACGTGGTTCCTCGGCCGCCTGCAGACCGAGCGCGACAAGGAACGCGTCCTCGAAGGGCTCGAGGGCGCGGCGGTCGCGAAGAACAGCCGGTTCGACCGCGCGGGCCTCGGCCAGCTTCTGTCGGGCATGGGCAACCGCGTCTTCCTCATGAACAACGTCCACGACGACGAGCCGACGATCTTCCAGACACGGTGGGCGCTCTCGTACCTTCGCGGCCCGCTGACTCGCGACCAGATCCGGACGCTGATGGCCGAGCGGCGCGTCACCGAGCCGTCCGCGGCAGCACCCGCGCCGCCGCCGGGCGTTTCCCGCAACGAGAAGCCCGCACCCGCGGCGCGGCCGGTCCTGCCGCCCGGCGTCGCGAACTATTTCGCCCCGGTCGGGCACGACTTCGCCGATGACGGCATCGCCTACCGCGCCAAGCTGTTCGGCACGGCGGATGTGCGCTTCTCGGATCGCAAGTCCGGCATCGACATCTGGAAGCGCCTCGCCTACCTTGCGCCGATCCATGACGGCCCGGGCGGCGTCGACTGGGACCGCGCGCAACCCACCGAACTGACGCTCGGCGACATGAGCCCCGAGGCCGAGGACGCCGACTTTCTCGCCGCGCCGCCCGCGGTCTCCAACAAGGAGTCGTACAAGCGCTGGCAGGCCGAGTTCGCCAACTGGCTCTACCGCAACGCCGTCCTCGACATCCGCCAGGCCGGCCGCGAGCATCGCGACGCGCTGGTCGATCGCATCCGCGACGAGTACGCGCCGCGGATCGAGCGGCTGCAGGAGCGCATCCGCAACCTTCGCCAGGTGTCCGAGCGGGAGGCGAGCGCGATCCGCGCCGACCGCGTCGACTCGATGGTCTCCATCGGCACCTCGATCCTCGGCGGTCTCTTCGGCGGACGGCGGCGGGTCACCACCACCTCGCTCAACCGCGCGGCCTCGGCGGCGCGGCGGGACTCGAAGTCGCGCCAGCGCGCCGACGAGGCGGAGGAGGATCTCGCCACGGCGGAGGCGGAACTCGAGCAGCTCACACTCGAGGTGGAGGCCAAGGTGCGCGACCTTCAGCTCGAGCTCCGTCCCACCAAGTCGAACATCACCAGCCCGGAAGTGGCTCTCGTCTGGGTGCCGACCAAGCGCCTGGAATGAAGCGCCGGCGAGCGGCGTTCAGTAGCGGAGACCGAACCCGGTCGAGACGATCGTGCGGTCGTGGCCGAGGCTGCGTTCCTCGCGGCTCAGCGACGCGCGCCACGTCAGCCGGTCGGTGAGCGTCGCGGAGAGGCCGCCGAAGAGGGTGCGCACCTCGATGCGCTGGCCGGCGTCGATCTCGGGCGCGTCCGCGTAGCCGAGATAGAGGCTCACCCGCTCGCTCGCTTCCACATCGCCACGGATCGAATAGCCGATCGTCTCCGCGCCTGGGTCGTTGAAGCCGTTGATCATATGGACGGCGAACGACGCGCTCCCATCGGCGAGATAGACGCGGACGCCCGGCGACAGGGTGAGGCTGCGACTGTCCGGATAGTGCGAGGCGGCGAGGTCGAGGAGCACGTCGAGCGGCAGGTGAGTCGCCTTCTCGGTGCTCCAGGCGAAGCCGCCTCCATAGGCGAACTCGGCGCGGAAGTCGGGATCGGGCGCGCCTGCCAAGTAGGCATAGGCGGAGAGGGTCGGCGTGACCTCATGGTCGACGCGGCCCTCGAAGCGAAGGTCGGTCGCCCCGAGGCGCGTCTCGATCTCGATCCCGGCCGAGACCGTGGTCCGGTCGCTGACGGCATATCCGATGCGAAGGCTTGCCGCGGTCCAGGTCTCGTCGCTCGCCGAGAGGTCGCTTAGCGTCCCGTCGAGATCGACCCGCCAGCGGAGCGGCGGCACCGCCGCGCTCTCCTCGGCGCGAGGGACAGCGGCAACGCTCCAGCCGGACGGGAGGTCGGGAAGAACCGGTGCCCGATCCCGCGCGGGCGTTGCGGCGGCGACTCGACTGGCCGCGACCTGCTCCACGATCCTCGCCGCCTCGGAATCGGCCCGGGCGCGGAGCACGATGCTCGCTTCCTCCTCGGCAAGGTCGAGGTCGCCCTCGCGAAAAGCGATGAGGGCGCGACCGAGATTGGCGTCGACATAGTCACCCGCAAGAGCGAGCGCCCGGTCGAAGGCCCCGCGCGACTCGGCGAGGTTGCCGAGCGCGAGGAGCGCGAAGCCCAACTGGACCTGGACGTCGGCATTGTCGGGAGCCGCCTCCGCGAGCGGACGGAGGAGCGCGACCGCTCCGGCGGCGTCGCCGGAAAGCCGCGCGGCCGTCGCCGCGCTCAGCCGCTCGTCGAGATCGCCGGGCTGCGCAGCGGCCCCGCCCCCCATCGCGGCACAAAGGAAGACAGCGATGGCGAGAAGCCGAACGTTCATCCCGTCTGCGGATTGCCCCCAGAGGCTCACGCCCCGATCGAACCGCGAACCCGCACGAAGGGTCTCCGGCCGAATCAACTGGCCGATTCTAAGCGCGGGAGACGCAATTCGAGAAGGAAAAGAATGGTTTGGACCGAGCGCCATCGCCCCGCCGATGGCTGCGCTACGCGTCCGGTTGGCCGCTACCGCACGACCGCGGTAGCCGCTGCCGGCGCGGCCGTGCCGGCAACGGTCGCGAGCCTCGTCGCGAAGAACGCCTCGTTCCGTTGCCGCCACTCCGCGGTGGGCGGGGCGTCGCGATCCTCGAGTCGCGGGGCCGCGGCGATGTCGTTGGTGGTGAGGCCGAGATAGCGCCGGCCGTCCGCGGCGAGGCGGATCGCGGCGAGCGGGACCGCCACGTACCGGCCGTCCCGCGCGAGGATGCCGCTGAGCGAGACGAGGACCAGACTCTCCTCCGCCGCGCCCCCGAGCCAGACATCCTCGATGCCGCCAACCGCGCGGCCCGACAGGCCGTAGAGATCGGTCCCGAGAAGGTCGCCGACGGCGATCGTCTCCGGGCCGCCGAGCGGGGTCGCCGATGCGAAGACGGCGCGGGCCGTGTCTTCGGCCGCGGTCGGGTCGGCGATGATGGCGGCGAGCGCGTCGGCGAGCGTCGTGCACGCCGCGGACTGGCCGTTGGCCGCAAGCGCGTCGGCGGCGTCGCGGATTGCCTTGAGGTCGCGGTTGAGCGCGGCAAGGTCCGCCGGGTGCAGGTTGGCGGCCGCGAGCCGCTCCGACTGCGTGTTGCTGGGGATGAGCGCGCAACCTTGCGCGCTGGCCGGCGACGACATGGCGACCAGCGCCGCGCCGAGAATTCCGGCTACGCCAATCCAGCTTCCGATGCCGCGCATGGGTTAAACCCTCGTGTGAGTTCGTGCGCAGTTAACCCCCGGCGGGGCGGATCGTTCCCGCTCCGCTCAAGCCGCGGGTCTCATGCTTGTCGAGCGGTGAAGCCGGAAGCGGGGGCCTAGATCGCCCAATTGACGAGCGCGATCACCGCGACGACGGCCAAGAGAACGCATGCGCCCAACAGCCAGCGCTCTCGCAGCCAAAAACCGACCGGTCCCTTGAACATCGCGATCTGGAGGGGGCAAATAGGAGCGCCTTGTCCCATCGCGGAACCAAGGAGAGGCAAGCGAACCCCCATTTTCGCCCAGCCCGCGCGATCCTCCTGCCGCGACAACGGGAGGGCGAGTCCGCGAGGGTTGTGCCGCGGTTGTGTCGGAACGATATCGCCACACTGTTGCCGGAACGCAACGCCGCCGCCGTGACGGTCAGCCCGAGCGAGGCCGCCTGCCGAAGAACGGATGCGCCGGGTCGCTATAGCCCGGGGTCGAGCTGTGGCCGGACGGGACGAGGCGGTCGACGAAGGCTTCGTCCTCGGCGGTGAAGCGGTAGCCCGCGGCCGGCAAATAGTCGTCCCACTGCGCCTCGGTGCGCGGCCCGGCGATCGCTGCGGTGACGAGGCGGTTGTTGAGCACCCAGGCAAAGGCGAACTGGCCCGGCGTGATCCCGCGCGCGGCGGCTCGATCCTTGATGCGCTGCGCGAGGTCGAGCGACTGCGGCCGCCACTCGGTCTGCATGATGCGGGTATCGTTGCGGCCGGCGCGCGTGTCGCTGCTGGGGGTGACGCCCGGCTCGTACTTCGCGGTGAGAACCCCTCGGGCGAGGGGACTATACGGCACGACCCCGAGCCCGAAATGGTCGGCGGCGTCGAGATGCTCGAACTCGATCTGGCGGTTGGCGAGATTGTAGAGCGGCTGGCTGACGATCGGCCGGTCGACGCCGATCTCGTCGGCCGTACGGCAGAACTCGGCGAGCTTCCAGGCGCGGTGATTGGAGAGGCCCCAGTAGCGGATCTTGCCGGCGCGGATGAGTTCGCCGAGCGCGCGCACCGTCTCGGCGATCGGCGTCTGATGGTCCTCGCGGTGGACGTAGTAGATGTCGACGTACTCGGTGCCGAGGCGCGACAGGCTGCGGTCGATCGAGCGCACGATGTGCTTCCGCGAGCCGCCGCGCTCGTTCGGATCCTCGCCCACCGGCTGGCCGACCTTGGTCGCCAGCACCCACCGGTCGCGCGCCGCGCGGATACCCTCGCCGACGATCTTCTCCGACTCGCCGTTGGTATAGACGTCGGCGGTGTCGATGAAATTCACGCCCGCCGCCGCCGCCTTCTCGATGATGCGGCGCGAAATGGCCGGGTCGGTCTCCCGGCCGAACATCATCGTGCCGAGGCAGATGGTCGAAACGCGAAGGCCGCTCCTGCCGAGCTGGCGATACTCGATGGTCATGGGCTGAATTCCGGCGGGTGATCGAACGACAGTTGCAGCTTTAGCTCGCAGCCGCGCCCGCCGCCACCGCTCCCATTCGCGTCGCCGACCCGTCGCATGGCAGGGGCCTCAGATTTTTCGCTTGCATGACCCATAGCCGTGGGGCTATGTATAACCCATAGCCGACGGGGTATTGATCTCAGATGTCGAAAGCGCACGACAATCTCTTCAGAACGCTCGCCGATCCGACGCGGCGGGCCATCTTCGAGCGGCTCTGCCGCGAAGGCGAGAAGACCGTCGGGGCGCTGACCGAGGGGGCAGGGGTCTCGCAGCCGGTCGTCTCCAAGCACATCGGGGTCTTGCGAGAAGCCGGGCTGGTGCGCGGCCGCCACGAGGGGCGCCAGACCCACTACGCCGCGCAACTCGGCGCGCTCGCGCCGCTGATCGACTGGACCAGCCAGATGGCCGGGTTCTGGGAGAGCCGCTTCGACGACCTCGAGAACCTCCTCAAGAGGATGGACCAATGAAAGAGACCCCCACCGGCAGGCAGTCCGTCGTCGTCGAGCGCGAGATTCCTTTTCCGCCCGAGAAGCTGTGGCGCGCTCTCACCCAACCGCACCTCATCGAGGAGTGGCTCATGAAGAACGACTTCAAGCCGGTGCCCGGCCACCGCTTCAGCCTCCGCCGCGAGCCCAAGCCCGACATCAACGTGGTCATCGACTGCGAGGTGCTCGAGGTCGAGGAGAACAAGACCCTGTCCTATTCGTGGGCCGCGTTCGGCACCGACACCGTCGTCACGTTCACGCTCACCCCGACGAGCACCGGCACCACTCTCCGCGTCGAGCAGTCGGCCTTCGATCTGCCCGACCAGATGCGCGCCTACCAGGGCTCCAAGGCCGCATGGCGGCAGATGCTGGCCGCCCTCGAAGAGCTTCTCGCGCGCGGCGATTGATGCCCCGCGCCTCTATCACCCAACCCACTTCAGCAAGGAGAACGACCATGAAGATCAAGCTCACCACGGTGTACGTGGACGACCAGAAGAAGGCGCTCCAGTTCTACACGGACATCCTCGGCTTCGCGAGGAAGGACGATTTCACAAATGGCGGATTCCGCTGGCTGACGGTGGTCTCGCCCGACGATCCGGAGGGCATGCAGCTCCAGCTCGCGCTCAACGACAACCCGGTGGGCAAGGCATTCCAGCAGGGGACGTTCGCGCAGGGCCAGCCTGCGGTCATGCTCTTCACCGACAACATCAAGGCCGACCACGAGCGCATCAAGTCGAAGGGCGGCAAATTCACCATGCCGCCGACCGACGTCACCGCGTCGACCATCGCCCAGATCAACGACGGCGTCGGCAACCTCATCCAGCTCACCGAGCTGAAGCGCTGGTAGGCGACTGGCCCGGCTGAGCGGACGTCCGGCTTGCGCCGGCGCCCG
>CAYOET010000255.1:0-4489 GCA_964402985.1 uncultured Bauldia sp.
CTGACGTTCTTCTAGGCGCAGCCGATGCCCCTATGAAATTGACCAAATCCGTCCCTCTGATATGCGTGGGCGCATGGATTGGCGGTCAGCAAAGTTCGATTGGAACCGGGCGCGGGCGTTTCTCGTCACTGCGGAGGAAGGTTCCCTCTCCGCGGCCGCGCGGGCGCTGGGGATGGCGCAGCCGACGCTCGGCCGCCAGGTCGACGCGCTGGAGCAGGAACTCGGGGTCGTGCTGTTCGAACGCGTGGGGCGCGGGTTCTCGCTTACGCCGGCCGGCCGGGAGCTCCTCGACCACGTTCGCGCTATGGGGGAGGCGGCGAACCGCGCGTCGCTTTCCGCCGCCGGCCAGTCGAGCTCGATCGAGGGCACGGTCTGCATCACCGCCAGCGAGGCGCACGCGGCTTTGCTGCTGCCGCGGATCATCGGCAAGTTGCGAGAGGCGCAGCCGGGGATCCGCATCGAGATCGTAGCTTCAAGCGGCACGAGCGATCTTCGCCGCCGCGAGGCCGATATCGCCCTTCGCAACTACCGGCCGACCGGGCCGGACCTCATCGCCAAGAGGATCAGGGACATCCCGGCCCGGCTCTATGCCACGCCCGCCTATCAGCAACGGATCGGCAACCCGAAGCGCCTCTCGGATCTCAATGGCGCCGATTTC
This sequence comes from uncultured Bauldia sp., assembly GCA_964402985.1. Taxonomy (GTDB): domain Bacteria; phylum Pseudomonadota; class Alphaproteobacteria; order Rhizobiales; family Kaistiaceae; genus JADYYB01. The sequence continues at coordinate 659 of CAYOET010000255.1, forward strand.
ATCAATGTCGACAAGTCGGGCGTGTTTCAGAAGGGGCTCAACGCGATCGGCCTCGACCTCACGGAACGCAACTTCCCGATCATGACCGCCAACTACCTGGTGATGTGGGAGCTGGTGAAACAGGGGCTCGGCATCGGCATCCAGGACGGTCTGATCGGCGATGCCGAGCCCACGGTTCGCCGCGTCCTTCCCGACCTCGATCCGCTCGTCTTCTCGATGTGGCTGGTGGCGCACCGAGACCTCAACAACAGCCGGCGCGTGCGGGTGGTGTTCGATCTCCTCAGCGAGGAACTGACGGGGCGTTAGCGGGCCGCCCCGTCGTCGGCTCCGTGCGGGGCTCGGCTTGCGAGACGTCAGGGCCTGTCCTTGGACCAAGCATTCTCGCTCCAATTGGCGTATCCTGGGCGGATGGATCGATGCGGCGCCGCGTCGGTACTGGCGACGAGCAGGCGCCTGCCGCATCACCGAGGAGACACTTCGTGGAGCCATTTCCCTACGGCGCGCCGGCCGAAATGTTCTCCGCGTCGAGCATTCGCCGGTCCTCGCGGATGAACTATCGACGGTTCGAGACCGCGGCCGAGGCGATCCGGTTCGTCATGGAGGATCTTCCCGCGCCGATGCAGCCGGGCACCTCGATCCAAGTGGGCGACGAGCGCTTCGGCTTCACCGAGATCGCCGAACTCTACGAGCGCGTCGAGTTTCCAAGCCGCAGCGAGCGCGAGGATTAGGGCTCGCGCACGGTCGATTTGTGGTATCTTAAGTGTGCTTGATCGCCCGACGAGATCGCGGCGAGAGGCCAATTCGCATGTGCGACGCCTCGATTGCGACGCGCCACCCGCACCCAGCAAGTGCAGGCACTACGTCCTGACCGACCCGAACTCGGGTGACGGTGCGATGCTCGTTCCCGACTAAACCACGCTCACCGAAATGGAGACGTTTTGCAGGTTCTCGTCCGCGACAACAACATCGACCAGGCCCTCCGCGTCCTGAAGAAGAAGCTGCAGAAAGAGGGCGTCTTCCGCGAGATGAAGCGCCGCCGCGCCTACGAGAAGCCCTCGGAGAAGCGGGTGCGCGAGGCGGCCGAGGCCAAGCGCCGTGTCCGCAAGGCAGCGCGCAAGCAGATGCAGCGCGACGGGTTGATCCCGATGACCCCGCGCAAGCCGCGCGAAGGAGGCCCGGGCGGCCCGGGCGGCGGTTCGGCCAGGCCAGTCGATCGGTTGTGACGCGGGCGGCGCTGGCGAAGCTCGGATCGCGAGACGAGCCTCCGCCGGAGGTCCGTTTCCGCGCTGCGATCGAGAACGACGTGCTGGCCGCCGAGCTAGCCACGAGCGAGTTCGCGTCGCCGGCCTGGCACCCGCCGCGCCGGCGCGACTATCTCGGCTGGAAGATGCCCCATGCCGGGCTCGGCGACGGATGGCTCTTCAAGAGCCTCGGCCTCATGGGCCGGCCACTGGTCACGACGATGACCGGGCTCGAGCATATCCAGCCCGATCGCGATCCCTTCATCCTCGCGATCAATCACACCAGCCGGCGTGAAGCGATCATCGTGCCGATGCTGTTCTTCCTTCATCGCGGCGGGGCGCTCCTCCATTTCCTCGCCGACTGGAACTTCATGCTCATCCCGGGCATCGGCCTCATCTATCGGCGGAGCCAGGTGATCGTGATGACCTCGAAGGGCATCCGGCCCTCTTTCCTCAACGTCCTCAAGCCGACCTTCGCGGATTCGATGGCGCCGCTCGAGCGGGCGCAGGAGCATCTCGAGGCGGGCCGGTCGGTGGGGGTGTTTCCCGAAGGCACGGTCAACCACGACCCGCAGGTCTTGCTGCGCGGGCGGCTCGGCGCCGCGCGCCTCGCGGTCGACACCGGCATTCCGATCGTGCCGGCCGGCATAAGGGTGGCGCCGGGGCGCGCGGACCGCTGGCCGTTTCCGCCCCTCGAGATCCATATCGGAGCCGCGCTCGCTCCGCCCAAGAATGAGCGCGGGAGCCGCGCGACGCTTGGCTTCCACGCGAGCGTCATGGAGCGACTTGCGGGGCTCTCCGGCAGGGTTTGGAAGCGCGCCGGCTGAAGAGTTTACTTGTGCCTCGGGGCTACAAGACCCATAGTGGAGGGGTTCGATTGGCACTGACTTGCTGCCGCCCCGACGGGCTTCTCCAAGACAATCGCTGGGTTCGGATGGCCGACGCGGGTCCCCCGTCCGGTTGATCTATCGTTCTTTACCAATGTCTCAGGAGGCCCTCATGGCCACAGGTACCGTCAAGTTCTTCAACGCCGATCGCGGATTCGGTTTCATCGCGCCGAATGACGGTGGGAAGGACGTTTTCGTTCATATCACTGCGGTCGAGAAGGCCGGCATCGGGCGCCTCATGGAAGGCGACAAGCTCAAGTTCGACACCACGACCGATCGCGGCAAGACCGCCGCCACCAATATCGAGAAGCTCTAGCACCTGGCCCAGCTTCGTCGCCCAGCCGAGGCCGTGCCGGCCGCGAGATTGGCCATGATCGTGGATCATCGATACGCAATCGGTACGCGCGTGCGCGTGACTGTTCGGTTGACGCCGGCCGCCAAAGCGGTCGGCATCTATACCGTCGTCCGCCATCTGCCCGATCAGGGCGACGGGCGTCAGTACCGCATCAAGAGCGAGAACGAGATCCAGGAACGCGTCGTGGTCGAGAGCCAGCTGACGGTCGTCTGACCGAGCGGGCCGGGACTTCTTCGCTTCCACTTCTCCAAGCCACACACCAGACCGGCCTCGACGTCCAGGACCTTCGCTGCGGGGCGCCGCTCGTGGCGTCGGAAGCGGATGCCGAGGCTTGCTCGCGCGCCTCTTCGCCCCTTAGTAGTACGAGCGAGGAGGGCGCGTGCGGTCTATCAACCTGATCATGTTCGGCAATCACGAGCGCGGCGCGCTTCATGAGTTGCGTGAGGCGGCGCGGCTGGTTTCGGCGCGGCATCCGGAGATCAACGCGGTGGCGCTGACCACCAAGGCGCGGGTCATTCGCGCGGCCAAGCTCGCCGTGCTCGCCACGCGCCCAACCCTCTCGATCGAGATCGACAAGATCCGCTTCCCGGCGCCGTTCCGGGCGCAGCGGCTGACCCGCGAGGTGAACTACGGCAAGCTCGAGGAGCTGCGACGGCTCGGCGCGGTCGGCGTTCCGGTGCCGCGGTGGGTCGAGATCACGCCGGGGGCGAGCCTCGATGCGGGCGAGTGGGGACCCTATGTCGTGGTCAAGCCGACCAATGCCCAGCGCGGCGCCTGTGTCATGGTCCACAGGACGGGGCGCGTTCGCTACAAGGCGCCGGAGGAATTCGAGGCGGGGCACCCGGGCCGATCGGCGCCGATGATCGCTCAGGAGTTCATCTACACAGGGAAGTACCCGATCAGCCACCGGGTCATCACCTATCTCGGCAAGCCGATCTCAGCCTACCGCTATCGGGGGAGAACGACGACGGCTCTCAACGACCGCTTTGCTTTCAAGGGGCTGGGCGGCGCCTACAACATCGTCGCCTCGGCTGTCGGCTGCACGGCGGAGACCTTGACCGATCCGGACATTCTCGACTTGGCGAGCCGTGCTCATGCGGCGTTCCCATCGGTGCCCTATCTCGGCGTCGACGTCATTCGCGATGCCGTCACTGGCGCGCTCTACGTCCTCGAGACCAACCCGAGCGGCCTGTGCTGGCCATTCGACACCAGAACGGCGGCGGTCCTCGGCAGCTTCATGGGCCATCATCCGCGCGAGCAGTTCAACGCGATCGAGACGATCGCCGAGGCCTCGGCCGAGGCGGCGCTGCGGCAAGCGGCGTAGCGGGCGGTTTGCGGCCTTGGCGGA
>CAYOET010000256.1:0-8049 GCA_964402985.1 uncultured Bauldia sp.
ATCTCCCCGGGCTGAACACCTGTTCCGGCAATCCAGGGGTATGATCGCGCCACCGTTGTTGGTTGACCGCGAGCGCAGGGGCGCTCGGCCGAACCCTGGATCGCCGGAATGAATCCGGCGATGACAACGGTTGGATTTCCTCAATTCTCTCGGCTGCCCCTGGGTGCGCTTCTCGACCGGCTGGCGCAGAGTCCGAAATATCCGCGACCTCAGGGGAACGTGGCGGCGCCGGTGCCCCTAGTCTAGGCGGGCGCCAGCAGCCACTTCAGCTCGGCGCGAACGGCGGCGGCGAGTTCGGGGTTTTCCAGCGCCACTGCGATATTGGCCGCGACGAAGCCCGGCTTCATGCCGCAGTCGAAGCTGCGGCCGCGGAAGCGGTAGCCGTAGAAAGGCTGCTCGGCGCTGAGACGCCGCATCGCGTCGGTGACCTGGATCTCGCCGCCGGCGCCACTCTCGAACTTGGCGATGTGCGCGAAGAGTTCGGGCTGGAAGATGTAGCGGCCGCTGATGAAGAGGTTAGACGGCGCATCTTTCGGGGCCGGCTTCTCGACCATCGAGGTGATGCGGAAGGCGTCGCCCTTGGTTTCGCCCCGGCCGACGATGCCGTAGGAGCTGGTCTGGCTCGGCTCGCATTCCTCGACCGCGATCACGTTGCCGCCGGTCTCGTCGTAGACGTCGACAAGCTGGGCGAGGCAGCCCTTCTTCTCGCCGCGCATCAGCATGTCGGGGAGGAGCACCGCGAAGGGATCGTTGCCGACGATGTGGCGCGCGCACCAGACCGCGTGGCCGAGGCCGAGCGGTTCCTGCTGGCGGACGAAGCTGCAGTCGCCGGGGGCGGGGAGCGAGCGCATCAGCTCGTCGAGGATCGCCTTCTTGCCGCGGGCGGCGAGGGTCTGCTCAAGCTCGGGCTGGCGATCGAAATGGTCCTCGATGATGTTCTTGTTGCGGCCGGTGATGAAGATGAAGTGCTCGATGCCGGCCTCGCGCGCCTCGTCGACCGCGTGCTGGATGAGCGGCCGGTCGCCGACCACGAGCATCTCCTTCGGCATCGCCTTGGTCGCCGGGAGGGAGCGGGTGCCGAGCCCAGCCACCGGGAAGACGGCCTTGCGGATCGGGCGCTTCATCACAATTTCTCCTGGCTGTGATCGTGGGGAGGGGGCAAAGGCAGGCGACGGAAAGACGTCATCAACACTTTTGAGGTCAGGGTTAGCAATATGTCTAGAAGGGTTCCTCAAGGACAAGCGGCGCCATGGCGATCCTGGTAACCGGCGGCGCCGGGTACATCGGCAGCCACATGGTGTGGGCGCTGACCGATGCGAATGCGAAGGTCGTCGTCCTCGACAGTCTGGTGACCGGCTTCGACTGGGCGGTGGCGCCGGAAGCGCGGCTCGTCACCGGCGATATCGGCGACGAGGCGCTGGTCGGGAAGCTGATCGAGGAAGCCGGGATCGACGCGATCATCCATTTCGCGGGATCGGTCGTCGTCCCGGATTCGGTGTCCGATCCGCTCGGCTACTACCTCAACAACACCGTCAAATCGCGGGCGCTCATCGCCGCGGCGGTGAAGGGCGGGGTGAAGAAATTCATCTTCTCCTCGACCGCAGCCGTATACGGCATGGCGGGCGCCGAACCCGTCGCGGAGACCGCGGTGCTCAACCCGATGTCGCCCTATGGGCGGTCGAAGCTGATGACCGAGACGATGCTCGCCGACACCGCGGCGGCGCACGATTTCCGGTACGTCGCCCTCCGCTACTTCAACGTCGCCGGGGCCGACCCCAAGGGGCGCACCGGACAATCGACGCGCGGGGCGACGCATCTGATCAAGGTCGCTTCCGAGACCGCGACCGGCAAGCGTCAGAAGATGCAGGTCTTCGGGACCGACTATCCGACCAAGGACGGCACAGCAGTCCGCGACTATATCCACGTCAGCGATCTCGTCGCCGCGCATGCCGATGCGCTCCGTTATCTTGGCGAGGGGGGAAAGAGCCTCGTCGCCAACTGCGGATATGGGCACGGATACTCGGTGCTCGACGTGATCGACGCGGTGAAGCGGGCCTCGGGTCACAATTTTACCGTAGAAATGTCGCCAAGAAGGCCGGGTGACCCGGCTGCGGTCGTCGCCGAAGCAAAACTCGTGCGCGAGCGGCTGGGCTGGGAGCCGCGGCATCAAAGCCTCGACGGGATCGTCGAGGATGCCTTGGCCTGGGAGCGATCGCTCCCGACGCGCAATACCAATCGGTGATTTTTACTTCGATGTCCGTGGGGGCGGTTCGGGAACAACGAGGAACGAGAGTGATGTGGCGTAGGATTGGGACGGAGATGGGCGGCTTCGCGCGGAGGATCGCGCTGGGCGCCGCGGTGACAGCGATGATCGCGATTGCGCGCGCAGGGCCGGCCCTCGCCGACGCCGCTTCCGACCGCTGGGTGCAGGGATTCTGGCCGCAGGCCCAGGCTGCGGGCATCTCGCGCGACGTCTATTTCAACGCGCTGGCCGGCTTCGAGCCCGATCCCGACATCCTGCATCGCGCCGAGACACAGCCGGAATTCACCAAGCCGGTCTGGGAGTACCTCGCCACAGCCGTCTCGGACGAGCGCGTCCGCAACGGCCAGCGGATGCTGAGCCAGTACGGACGCGAGCTCGACCGGATCGAGCAGCGCTATGGCGTGGAGAAGGAAGTCATCGTCGCGATCTGGGGGATGGAGTCGGCCTATGGCGCGATCCTCGAAGGCAACTCGCGGCTCATCAAGCCGGTGATCCGCTCGCTGGCGACGCTCGCTTATCAGGGCGGGAGCCGGCAGAATTTCGGGCGCCAACAGCTCATCGCGGCGCTCAAGATCCTGCAGAACGGGGACGTGACGCTGGCCGGTCTCGAGGGCTCGTGGGCCGGGGCGATGGGGCACACCCAGTTCATCCCGACGAGCTATCTCGCCTACGCGGTCGACTACGATGGCGACGGGCGGCGCAACGTATGGACCTCGGAGGTCGACGCGCTTGCTTCGACGGCTAACTATCTCGACAAGGCGGGATGGGTCAGTGGGGAGACCTGGGGCTACGAAGTGCGCCTGCCGTCGGGTTTCGACTATCGGCTCGCGGACAGCGGAGAGACGCGGACGATCTCGGCGTGGGCCGAGGCCGGGGTGGTGCGCGCGCGGGGAGGGGCCTTCCCGCGGCCGGCCGACCGGGCGACGATCTACGCGCCGGCGGGTGCGCGAGGCCCGGCGTTCCTGCTCCTCACCAATTTCCGGATGATCAAACGCTACAACAACGCCAACTCGTACGCCCTCGCCATCGGCCATCTCGCCGACCGGCTGATGGGCTACGGGCAGTTCGCGCAGGCTTGGCCGGTCGGCGACCGGCCACTCAGCCGCGGCGAGCGCGAGGAGCTGCAGCGGCTCCTCTCCAGCCTCGGGCTCTATGCGGGCTCGATCGACGCCGAGATTGGCTCGGGTAGCCGGGCCGGCATCCGCGCGTTCCAGCAGCGCGTGGGCATGGCGGTCGACGGGCAGGCGTCGCTGTTCGTCCTGGAGAGACTCCGCGCGGGGGTCTGACGGGACTTCCCGGAGCCCGCCCGTGGCTCTTGGTTACGAGAGCCGGGCCTTGTTCCAGTGCTCGACGTCGTCGAAGCGGCCGCCGTCGGCGGTGACGATGCGGCCGTCGGGGTGGCGGACAGCCTCGACGCGCTTGGCCTCGGAGTGGTCGAGGAGGACCGGGACGGTGCGGCCCGTTTCGTCGATCCGGAAGGCGACGATAGGGGTCGCGACCAGCCGGCGTCGGCCGTCGGTGTCGACGCGGGAAAGCGCGTCGTAGCCGGCCGGGGCGGGGACGATGTCCGCGCTCGCCTTGGCCCATTCGCGCTCGAATTCCTGGGCGCTGACCTTCACGAGGTCGCGGTCGATGAGGTGAACCTCGACCTGGCCCTCGGCGCCGCCCCGCGCGTAGCTCACCGCGTGAAAGGGGATGTATCGATTGCCGGCAAAACGCATGGATTCCTCCACAGATCCCGCATGTGGAGGGCATGGTAGCGCAGGACGATTAACGGCGTGGAAGAGTCCTGTTGTCGAAGTAAACCCCTGTCGTTGCGGGGATTTCGCGGCCCCGCTAATATTGGCCAGCACTCAGGTCCGCTTGAGTGGGAACTCAGAGTTCCACTTCTGATCCTGACGGATTCTGACGCTTTGGTCCCCGGTGCTATGGAGGCGGAGACTCGGGGGCCGAGGCTTGGCGCACGATATCAATCTCGTCTTCTTCTACAATGAGCGGCGCGGCGGGATGGCGACCTTCGTCGAGGCCGCGAGGCGGATTTCAGTGCGTGAACCGCGGATCATCGCGCGCGCCTGGTCGAGCCGTGAACGCGTCGTTCGCGCTGCCCGACTGGTCAGACTCGCGCTACGGCCCACCGTTTCCATCGAGATGAACAAGATCCGCTTCCCGGAGCCTTTCCGTGGAGCACGCTTCCGTCTCGACTTCGGCGACAAGCTGGAGGAGATGCGGACCCTGGCCGCGGCCGGCATGCCGCTGCCGCGCTGGGAGGTGATCCAGCCCGGGACTGCGCTCGACCCGGAGTCCTGGGGCCCCTACGTCGTGGTGAAGCCGTCCAACGCCCAACGCGGCGCTCACGTGCGCGTGACGAGGACGCGGAGGGTCGCCTACGTGAAGCCAGAGGACTACGAGGCGGGGCACCCAGGTCGCAGCGCGCCGATGATTGCGCAGGAATTTATCTATACCGGCAGGATCCCCGAGAGTTTCCGCATCGTCACGTTTCTCGGCCGAGTCGTCTGCGCGTACCGCTATATCGGCCGGCCGCAGGCGCATCTCGACACACGGTTCGGGTTCAAGGCGGCGGGTGGTGGTCTCAACATCGTCGCCTCCGCCCAGGGATGTTCCGCCGTGTCTGCTCACAACGATCATGACGTGCTCGAGCTCGCGTGCCGTGTCCACGGCGCCTTCCCGGGTGTCCCGACACTCGGAATAGACATCATCCGCGACGCGGAGACCGGAAAGCTATACGTGCTCGAGACCAACCCGCGTGGCGGCAGCTGGCCGTTCGACGGCGGGCACAAGCAGGCCTGGGCCCATCTGATCAAAGGCGACCCGCGGGAGCAGTTTGGCGCAATCGACGTCATCGCCGAAGCCTCGATCGACGTCGCGCTCCGTCGCGCGGTCTAGGAGGTTCCCCGCGACTACCGCGGGAGGTCGGTGGAGCCCATCAGGAACTTGTCGACGGCGTGGGCGGCCTGGCGGCCTTCGCGGATCGCCCAGACGACCAGCGATTGACCTCTACGGAGGTCGCCGCAGGCGAACACCTTGTCGAGCGAGGAGCGGTAGTCCTCGGTGTTGGCGGCGACGTTGCCGCGCTTGTCGAGGGTGACGCCGAGTTCCTGAACCATGCCCTCGTGAATGGGCGAGACGAAGCCCATGGCGAGGAGAACGAGGTCGGCCTTGATCTCGAACTCGGTCCCCGGGATCGGCTTGAACGCCTTGTCGACGCGCACGCAGTGGAGCGCCTTGACCTGACCGTTCTCGCCCGAGAAGCGGGTCGTGGAGACCGCGAAGTCGCGCTCGACGCCCTCTTCCTGCGAGGAGGAGGTGCGCATCTTGAGCGGCCAGTCGGGCCAGGTGAGGAGCTTGTTCTCGTGCTCCGGCGGGGCGGCCATGATCTCCAGCTGGACGATATTGACGGCGCCCTGACGGGTCGAGGTGCCGATGCAATCCGAGCCGGTGTCGCCGCCGCCGATGACGACGACGTGCTTGCCGGTCGCAAGGATCTCCTTGTTGGTGCGCAGCTCCTCGCCCGATACGCGGCGGTTCTGCTGGGGCAGGAAGTCCATCGCGAAATGAATGCCGTCGAGGTCGCGGCCGGGGATCGGGATGTCGCGCGGCTTCTCGGCGCCGCCGGCGAGGACCACGGCGTCGAACTCGGCGTTCAGCTCACTGGCCGGCTTGGTCACGCCGATGTGGACGCCGTAGTGGAAGGTGACACCCTCGGCTTCCATCTGCGCGACCCGGCGGTCGACAATGTGCTTCTCCATCTTGAAGTCGGGGATGCCGTAGCGGAGGAGGCCGCCGGCCTTCGCGTTCTTCTCGAAGAGATGGACCTCGTGGCCGGCGCGGCAGAGCTGCTGCGCGGCGGCCATGCCGGCCGGGCCGGAGCCGACGACGGCGACGCGCTTGCCGGTCTTGCGGGTCGGCATCTCCGGCACGATCCAGCCTTCATCGAAGCCGCGGTCGGAAATCGCAGCCTCGATGGTCTTGATGGTGACCGGGGACTCGATGAGGTTGAGGGTGCAGGAGGCCTCGCACTGGGCGGGGCAGATGCGGCCGGTGACCTCGGGGAAGTTGTTCGTCGACTGGAGGTTCTTCAGCGCCTTCAGCCACTGGTCCTTGTAGACGAGGTCATTCCAGTCGGGGATCTGGTTGTTCACCGGGCAGCCGGTGTGACAATAGGGGATGCCGCAATCCATGCAGCGCGCGGCCTGGTCGCGCACCGCCTTCCCGTCCAGCGGGAGCATGAACTCGCGATAGTGGCGAACCCGCTCGGCGACCGGCTCGTACTTGCGGTCGCGCCGATCGATCTCGAGAAAACCCGTTACCTTACCCATACTGACTCTTACGCCCCGGCTGCGAGGGCAGGGGCGGCGTCGCGCTCGGCGCGCTCGAGCTCGGCGAGAGCCCGGCGATATTCGACCGGCATGACCTTCCTGAACTTCGGCAGCATCTGGTTCCAGTTGTCGAGGATCATGCGGGCGCGGGTCGATCCGGTGTAGCGGGCGTGGTTCTCGACGAGGGCTCTGAGACGCCAGGCATCGCGCGCGCCGAGGCCGACGATCAACTCGGTGAGGGCATGGACCTCCGCTTGGCCGTTGGCCATGTGGCTGGCCTGCTCCTCCGGCGCGATGGCCTCGATCTCGACCATCGACTTGTTGAGGCGCTTCTCGAAGCCACCGTCCTCGTCAAACACGTAAGCGATTCCCCCCGACATGCCGGCCGCGAAATTCCGGCCGGTGCGGCCGAGAACGACCGCGACGCCGCCGGTCATATACTCGCAGCAATGGTCGCCCGCACCCTCGACGACGGCGACTGCGCCAGAATTGCGCACCGCGAAGCGCTCGCCCGCGACGCCGCGGAAATAGACCTCGCCAGCGATGGCGCCGTAAAGCACGGTGTTGCCGACGATGATCGACTCCTCGGGCACGATGCGCGTGTCGGCCGGCGGGCGGACGACGATGCGGCCGCCTGAGAGGCCCTTGCCGACATAGTCGTTGGCCTGGCCGGTGAGGTCGAGCGTCACACCCCTGGCGAGCCACGCGCCAAAGCTTTGGCCGGCGGTGCCGGTGAGGCTGACGTGGATCGTGTCCTCAGCGAGACCGGCGTGTCCGTAGCGCTTGGCGACCTCGCCCGAGAGCATCGCGCCGACGGTGCGGTTGGTGTTGTTGACCGCCATCTCGATCTGCACCGGGCGGCGGCCTTCGAGGGCCGGCCAGGAGAGCTCGATGAGGCGGCGATCGAGGACGCGGTCGAGGTGGTGATCCTGGACCTCGGCGTGGTGGATGTTCACGCCCTTGTCGGCGGCCGGCTTGTGGAAGAGGCGCGAGAAGTCGAGGCCGCGGGCCTTCCAGTGCTCGACGATGCGGCGGCGGTCGAGCATCTGCATCTGCCCAACCATCTCGGGCATCGTGCGATAGCCGAGCGCGGCCATATATTCGCGGACCTCTTCGGCGACGAAGAAGAAGTAGTTGATGACGTGCTCGGGGAGGCCGACGAAGCGTTTGCGGAGAACCGGGTTCTGCGTCGCGATGCCGACCGGGCAGGTGTCGAGGTGGCACACGCGCATCATCACGCAGCCGGACACGACGAGCGGCGCGGTGGCGAAGCCGAACTCCTCCGCGCCGAGCAGCGCGGCGATGACGACGTCGCGGCCGGTCTTCAGCTGGCCGTCCACCTGCACGGTGATGCGGTCGCGCAGGCGGTTCATCATCAGGACCTGCTGCGTTTCCGCGAGCCCGAGTTCCCAGGGGACGCCGCCGTGCTTGATCGAGGTGAGCGGCGAC
>CAYOET010000257.1:0-9717 GCA_964402985.1 uncultured Bauldia sp.
TCATCGAGTCGAAGAAGTCGGACTGGTTCTCGGGCGACGCATCGCGCATCGGTCAGGTTCTCTTGAACCTGTTGCACAACGCGGTGAAGTACACTCAGGAGGGCTCGATCGTCGTCCGAGTGGTCGTTGAGAATGAGGCCGTCAATCCGCCTGTCCTCCGGTTCTCAGTCGTTGACAGCGGAACTGGCATACCTAAGGACAGGCAGAACAACCTTTTCAAACTCTTCTCGCAGTTGGACCGACCTAACCGCCCGATGACCGGCGCAACAGGGTTGGGACTGGCGATCTGCAAGCAATTGGTCGAACGGATGGGCGGCGACCTCGGCGTCGACAGCGCCGAGGGGCTGGGGGCCACCTTCTGGTTCCGCCTGCCGCTGCCGCGCAGCGATCAGATCATTCAACCCGAAAAAGTTACCGGCGACGCGGCGGCTGCCCGCATCCTTCTCGTCGAGGACGTGGCGATGAGCCAGGAAATCGCCACCACCCATCTCAGACGAGCCGGCCACGTGGTCCACGTTGCCAACAACGGGAGCGAGGCGGTCGCCGCCGCACGCGACGGCGTTTACGACTTGATTCTCATGGACATTCAGATGCCGGTGCTCGACGGCCTGCGCGCCACCGAGTGCATCCGCCAGCTGCCTGGCCCTCGATCGAAAGTGCCGATTGTGGCGACGACAGCGAACGTGATGCCGGCTCAGATTGCCGCTTGTCGAAGTGCGGGCATGAACGATCATCTCGCCAAACCCTACAGCAGGAAGCAATTGAACGAGATCGTTGCGCGCTGGGCACGCGGATACGTCGTTCCCGCGGACGCGCCGACGGTGACTCATGGCGCTGTCTGATCGGCTTCCCTCTGAGGTTTTGGGAAAGGTCGCGGGTTGCCGGTGCCACCTTCTCGCGGCGGTGCCGACGTGCCGCGCGGCGACTTCTCATGCCGGCGAGGATGATCGATGGAAAAACTGACGAGTCTGGCCGAAGGCGCCGACCGCACCGAGCGCATTCTCCTCGCCGAGGAAGCCCGCGACGCCGCCAGAGCGGCGAGCGAGACAACCACCAATTTTCTCGCCGCGATGAGCCATCAGATCAGGAGCCCGATCGCGGCGGCTCTGGGGTTTGCAGAGATTCTCCTGCAACGCGACGATCTTGAGGCCGACGTCCGCCGCCAGATCGGCCTCATCCACCAAGCCGGCCAGGTTCTTGTCGCGGTGGTCAACAACATCCTCGACTTCTCGACTCTCGAGGCCGGCAAGATCGTCATCGACAACAAGCCCTTCGCGGTCTCCCTCCTGGTGAAGGGGATCGCGGATATCATAAGGACCAGCGCCGAGCAGAAGGGCCTGCGACTGATAACCGTCGTCGGGACGCAGAACCAGGACTGGTTCCTTGGCGACTCCGCCCGCATCGGTCAGGTGCTGTTGAACCTACTCCACAACGCGGTGAAGTGCACACATTACGGCTCCATCGTCGTGCGCGTCGAGGTCGAGGACGAAGCTACCAACCCGCCCGTTCTCCGGTTCTCGGTGAAGGACAGCGGAATCGGTATCGCGACGGACAAACAAGACCGCCTGTTCAAGCAGTTCTCCCAGGTCGAGGGCGCCGACCATCAGATCATGGGCGGCACCGGTCTGGGGTTGGCAATCTGCAAGCAGCTTGTCGAGCGGATGGAGGGCGAGATCGGAGTGGACAGCGAAGACGGGCAAGGGGCCGAGTTCTGGTTTCGGCTTCCGCTCGCCCATGGCCAGCCAATTGTCGAGGGCAGACTAAGGGAGGCGACTGAGACCCTCTCCGCGCGGATCCTGCTGGTCGACGACGCGGAGGCGGACCAGGAGATTGCGGCAACCCAACTGAGACGCGCAGGGCATGCGGTTCATATCGTGGGCAATGGCCGAGAGGCGGTGGAGGCGGCCCAGGCCGGCGACTACGACCTCGTTCTCATGGACGTACAGATGCCCGTCCTCGACGGACTTGCCGCGACCGAACAGATTCGCCGCTTTCCCGGGCCGACCTCGGCTGTGCCGATCGTGGCGATGACCGCAACGGTGCTGCCGACCCAGATCGCCGCCTGTACCGCTGCCGGCATGAACGCCCATCTCGCCAAGCCGTTCACCGCGCAGCAATTGACCGAGATGGTCGCCCGCTGGGGACCCCGTCACGCGGTGGTGACTGACATGTTCGACCAGGACGCGTTCAACGACCTCAAACTGGTGACCAAGCGCGAACGGCTTAGCGACTATCTGGATTCGCTGCAGCAGATGATGGAGGAGCTTCCGGGCCGGCAGGCGGACAGGATTGCGATTGCCCGGCAGGCGCACAAACTCGCGTCGATCGCCGGGATCATCGGCTTTGCCCGTCTTTCGAAAAGGGCCGCTGAACTCGAGGAAGCATGCCTATCCACGGACGAGATGGCGCCCGCAATCGCGAGCTTTGAGGCCGCAAAGGCAGAGGCCTCTGAGCGCCTACACCTACTCCGAGAGACCTGAATCGCGCGACCGTCATGTCTTTGACCTCTGTGGTCTGTCACACACACTCGCGTGCAACTGATTGATCGCAGCCTCGATCGCTGATTGACAAGTTCCCACCGCCACTACTGGTGTGATGGGGCAACGAATGCCGCTGCAAAGGAACCCCACCCGGAGGAGTACGCCACTACTGAGTGTTGTCGTTCTATGGAGCGGGCTTTCAGGATCAGGTAAGCGGCACTACGGGGAGGCTCGATCCACTTCGTGCGTTGTCACATTGTTGCCGCTCTGAGCTCGTCGCCCTCACACGCGAGAATCTGACGCTCTCGGGCGATGGCCTAGCTGTCCGGATCCCATGTGGGCGATTCTCGTCGAGTGTAATCGCGCCCGCCGCGCGGCTCGGCAGTCGCTGACCCGATTGCCGGCCGCCTCGACCTTCACCGCGACCGACGGAGACGGCTAGGCTTTCACCGTCCGTTCGAAGGTCAGCCCGCGAGAGGCGCAGGCGTTTCTTGTGTCGACGATGATCCGCGCGCTCGCCAGAAGGCGGTAGTCGATGGCGTCGTGATCGGTGACGATGATGACCGCGTCATGCGCGGCGATCGTCTCCGAGGTCAGATCGAGCGATCGGCGTCCCCGCAGTTTGGGGTGTTCGCGTGTCGGCGGGACCTCCGCGACGTGCGGGTCGTGGAAGGAAGTTCGCCCTCCGCGCGCCTCGATGAGCTCAATCAGCTTGAGGGCCGGGCTCTCGCGGATGTCGGCGATGTTCCTCTTATAGGCCATCCCGAGCAACAGGACCGACGATCGGCCAAGCGTCTTGTCGGAATGGTGGTCGAGCGCCTCCTCGAGCTTGGAAACGACGTGGCGCGGCATGGACGTGTTGATCTCGCCGGCGAGTTCGATGAACCGCGTCGGCACGCCATGCTCGCGCGCCTTCCACGTCAGGTAGAAGGGATCGATGGGGATACAATGACCGCCGAGACCTGGCCCCGGGTAGAAGGGCATGTAGCCGAATGGCTTGGTCTTGGCGGCCTCGATCACTTCCCAAATGTCGATATCCATCGAGCCGTAGATGAGCTTGAGCTCGTTGACGAGCGCGATGTTCACGGCGCGGAAGATGTTCTCGGTGACTTTGACCGCCTCCGCGGTCTCCATGGTGCTGACCGAAACCACCCGGTCGACGACGCTCGAGTAGAACGCGGCCGTCAGTTTCTTGGCATCCTCGCCATCGCCCGCGACGATCTTGGGAATGGACTTGGTTTGGAAGTCGGCGTTGCCGGGATCCTCGCGCTCGGGAGAAAAGCCGAGGAAAAAGTCGACGCCCGAACGGAAGCCGTTTCGCTCGAGGATCGGTTTGAAGACCTGCGAAGTCGTGCCCGGGTAGCTGGTCGACTCGAGGACGATCAGCTGTCCCGGGCGGAGGGTTCGCTTGATCGACCGCGCGGTGGATTCCACGAATGAGAGATCCGGCTCGCGATGGGCCGTAAGCGGCGTCGGAACGCAAACGATGATGATGTCGCATTCGGCGAGGCGTGAAAGGTCGGTGGTGGCCTCGAACAGACCGCGACTCCCCGCCTTGCGAACAATGTCGGGGCTGACGGTACCGAGATAGGACTGGCCGGCGTTGAGCTTTTCGACCTTGCCCTGGTCGACATCGAAGCCAACTACTCGATAGCGCGCATTGCGAACCGCCATCGCCAACGGCAGGCCGACATAGCCAAGACCGCAGACACCGATCTTGGCGGCGCGAGAGGCGATGGCAAGAGCCAGATTATCCGAGAGGCGAGCCTCGGCCACTAAGGCTTTGGCCATGGCGATCCTCGTTCAAGCTGTCTTAAACCTTTAAGGATGTGGGGCTCAAACTGAAGCCGGTTAGAGTTAGCGGTCAGCCCTTTCGTCCATTAACGTTACCTTGGGCAAGCTTTGCTGGGCTGGCTCGGCAAAGCCGGTCCGATCGATATAAGCTCCCCATGAAAATTCTCAGCGTCATCGGTGCTCGTCCCAATTTCATAAAGGCGGCGCCGCTGGTTCGTCTGCTCTTGCAGCGGCCGGAGACCTTCCAGCACATGTTGGTGCACACCGGGCAGCACTACGACGCCCGGATGAGCGACTCGTTCTTCTCCGATCTCGCGATCCCCGAGCCCGACGTGAACCTCGAGGTCGGCTCCGGCAGTCATGCCGAGACGACTGGCCGGGTGATGATGGCGATCGAGCCGGTTATCGCCGGCTTTGGCCCCGATCTGGTGGTGGTCTTCGGGGACATCAACTCGACGGTGGCGGCGGCCATCGCCGCCAAGAAGCTCAACATCAGGCTCGCCCATGTCGAAGCAGGCCTGCGCTCGCTCGACCGGTCGATGCCGGAGGAGATCAACCGCCTCTGCACGGATGCGATCGCCGACCTTCTGTTCACCACCGACCGCATCGCCGGCGAGAACCTTCTGCGCGAGGGGCACCCGGCGCAGAACATCCACTTCGTCGGCAATCTCATGATCGACACGCTGCTCGCGTTTCGCGCCGCGGCGGCAGCGACCAAGGCGAGCGAACGGTTGGGGCTTGCGGAAGGCGGGTTCGCGACGATGACTCTTCACCGTCCCTCGAACGTGGACGACTCGTCGACCTTGCGAGGAATTCTCGAGGCGGTGGGCGAACTCGCTCGGCAGATGCCGATCATCTTTCCGGTTCATCCGCGGACCCGCAAGAGGATCGCCGCCTTTGGCCTCGACAGCTTTCTCGCCAGCCCGTCCAGCCAGCGAGGCATTCGGCCGGTCGAGCCTCTCGGCTACCTGGAGTTCTTGAACCTCAACATGAACGCCCGCCTGGCGCTGACCGATAGCGGCGGCATCCAGGAGGAGACGACCGTTCTCGGCGTTCCTTGCCTGACGCTGCGCGACAACACCGAGCGACCCATTACGGTCGAGCAGGGGACCAATCGCCTGGTCGGATCTTCGCCCCCGCGCATCCGCGCGGGTATTCGCGAGGTTCTCGCCATGGACCGCCGGCCGCGACGGCCCGAGCTCTGGGACGGACACGCGGCGGAACGGGTGGTCGCCGTCCTCGAGCGGGAGGTCCGGCCTTAGTCAGTAGCGCCGATCCTCGCTCCAGTTCGATATCGCGGCATGGGCGTTGGGGATGCCCAATGGTGCCAGCCGCTCGTAGAGATCGACCAGGCGTTCGGCGTTCATTTGCCAGCTGTTGTTGGCGACGACCCACTCGCGGGCGCGGCGTCCGAGGTCGCGCCTGAGGTTAGGGTCGGCGGCGAGTCGGGCGATCGTCGAGGCGAGGTCGGACGGATCGCCGGCGCGGCAGACGAGGCCCGTCACGCCATCGCGGACGATCTCGCGCGACGCGGGAAGGTCGGAAAGGATCACCGGCTTCTCCATCGCCATGGCCTCGAAAGGCTTGAGCGGCGAGACCACCCGGCAGACCTCGAAGGGCTTGCGAGGCACGGCGACGATGTCGGCCAGCGACCAGTATCGCTGGACTTCGTCGGGGGGCACGGAGCCGACAAAGCTGACCGCTGACCCGAAGCGTGACTTGCCTGCAAGCGTGCGCAGCGTCTCGAGATACGGCCCGGCGCCGACGATCACGAGGCGGGCCGGGACGACCGGGTTGAGGCTCGTCACCGCCTCGATGAGATCGTCGAGCCCTTCGTAGGTGGTGAGCGAGCCGCAGTAAACGAGGACGAGATCGCCGTCGACCAGACCAAGGCGCTCGCGCAGCGCCTGATCCGGTTCGCGCGGTGCGAAAAGCTCTGGGTCGACGGCGTTCGGCAGAATCGAGACTTTGTCGAACGAGACGCCGCCGGCGACCAGTTCATCCGCCAGACCGCGGGTGATCGTCAGAACGTGGTCCGCGTTCTGCGCGACGAAGAGTTCGAGAGAGCGCTCGAGGGCGAAGCGCTCGGTCTCCTCCCACCAGGCGATCTTGGTCGCCGCGGTCAGCTCCCATAGCCCGCGCAGTTCGTAGACGAAAGGGATGGAGAGCCTGCGCGCGGCAATGAGCGCCGGCAACGCGGTCCGATGGTTCGACGCGGCATGAACGAGGCGTGGCTTCGCGGCGCGGAATTGGGTCTCGAGCGCCGCTGCCATGCGATCGACGAATTGCTCCGGCTGGTGGGTGATGTCCTCGACGCGCGTGTAGATATAGTCGACCTCGTCGACCCGCTGGGTGGACGCGGGAGTCGGGCCGTCGGCAAGGACCGTGGGACGATCCCACGGATATCCGGGCCGCACATAGCAATCCACTCCGACGTCCTCGGCGCGCAGAGCAGACAACAGATTGTGGGTCCGAACGGTGTAGCCGACCACCTTGTAGGGCAGCGCGCTCGAGGCGACATAGGCCACCCTTCCGTCGCCCTCGACGCTGCGCCCGGTGCCGCGTGCGATCACAGGCAGCGAACGACGAAGCGATGCCGACAGTCGAAGCTCGCCGATGAACGGGGTGATGGTCTCGGAACCCGCTGAACCGATCAGCGCGCCGGCGCTGGTGAGGTCGCCGAGTTTGAACATCCGCTGCGCGATCTTGCGGGCCTTCGCCGGGTCAGGGCTGAGGCCATAGGCGAGCCAGTAGAGCCTCAGCGCCGCCTGCCGGTCGGTCGGTGCAAAGCGCTCGGCGAGACTTTCGCACAGAGAGCTGCGCGTCCCTCTAGGTGCGTCGCGAAGGATGACGTGGAGCGACGCGGCGAGTCCCAGTTGCTCGTGCGCGCTCGCTGCGCTTTCGAGGAGGCGCGACTGGGCGTGGCCGATCATGGCCGGTGTCTCTCCGGCAGCGAGTTCCGCGATCAGTGCCTCTTGGGCGCCGACGATCGCGGCGAACAATTCATCTTTGATCGCGCCGGGAACGCTCGCGATCCAGCCGGCGTCACCCAGACTCTCACGCAGACCCCCGGGAAGCGCGAGGGCGCCCGCGACCGCCGGGCGCGAAGCTGGCCCGGCGCTCCTCAGCTGATCGGAAAGGAGCGAAGCGATGGCCTGTAGCATCGCCTCGGCCTGCGGCCCGTTGGGTTCGACGCCGAGGCGCCGCTCGAGGGCCTCCACTCCGCTATGGATGTCCGATCGGAAGTCCTGATCGATGCCGGGCGCGGAGAGTTGGTTCACGACGCGATCCGCGCCACTCGGTTGGCGGTCGATTCTGAGGTCTTCCTCTCGTCGGCGCTCCGCGCGTCGCCCGCTGCGGTCGCGGGCGGCGAGGGTACGGTCGAGAGCGATGCGAGGTCGGGCCGAGCCGAGCGCGACATGTCAAGAATGGTCGTGAGGCTCCACTTGCGCTGGATGAAGTCGCGGCGCGTCGCAAGTTGCTTCGATCCAGCGCCGTCGACACCGGAGGCGCTCAGCCGCTCGGCGACGAAACCGTGGTCGCGGAAGACGCCAAGGTCGTCGAGGTCGGTGATGAAGACCGGAACGAAATTGCGTTGATGACGCTGGGCGCGGGCGACGAACTCGACCGCGGCGCGGACTCCGGCGGCGTCGAGCCCCGTGACGGAGAAGCCGATCGCCTTCAACGGTCCCTGATGCCCATAGAGAGCCCAGCCCGGAACAGGGTGCAGTGGAGCGAGCGTGGAGGACGCGGTCGGCCACCATGCCGAGCCCTCGGCGGGCACGCTTGGGACGGACTGGACATCGCTCTGCGCCGCCTTTCGCGTTTCACTGTTGGCGCGGACGGCGGGGACCGGAAGCGTCTCGGTCAACTCGCGGATGTGGCGCGTCTCGCCGGGCGGTTGGTTGCCGAGACGGCCGGTGAGCGCGCCGATCAAACCGTGCTGGCTTTGCACCTGCTCGCGCAAGGCGCGCAGCTCCGACATCAGCGGCTGCGGCAGCTCGGGGGTGCGGGTGAGGCTGTTGTCGGTCATCTTCTACACCAAGGCGGCAATTGCATCGGCGGCCGCGCCGGCGCCGTTGGGGAGGGCGATCCGCCGACAATTGTCGGAGAGAAACCAACGAGCGCGATCCTGAAGGAGCGTGTTGATCGCGACGCGAAGCTGGATGCTTTCCTGGCTGGTGAAGCACAGTCCGGCACTCTGCTCCTCGGCGAAGGCGGCGCGCGCCGGCTGGTCGTCGACCGACCCGCTGTCGTTGGGTAGGAAGATCGCCGGCAGGCCGAACGAGATGATCTCGTTGAAGCTGTTGTAGCCGGCGGCGCTGATCGTGAAGTCGAAGGCCGGGAAGTAGCGCGAAAGCGGAAAGGCGCGGAGGCGGCGGACGGTCGGCCAGAGTTCATCGGGCAGGGGCGCGGTGTTCCAATCGGCGATGACCGGCTGGACCTCGGGCCGTGTGGCCAGCGCTTCGAGGACGCCGTTGATGATCGAGATCACATCGCGCGTCGTCGAGCCGCCGAGCTGGATGAGGACAGCGGGCCGATTGGGGTCGATGCCGATCCGCTCGGCGGCCTCCTTGCGGCTGAACAGCTCGTTCTCGTCGAGGAGGCGGATCGGCGGGACCTCGAGCACGCCACGGCGATAGGCGACCGTAGCGCCCTGGTCCTTGGCGGCGGCGACATCGCCGGGAACGATGACCAGATTGAACCGCGACTGGCGCTCCAGCAGATGTTTCGTGTGTTGCCGGCGCCAAAGGCCGCGGCGGATCCAGGTCGACGTGACGTGCCGGCGTGAACTGAGGCTTTCGAGAACGCCATCGTGCGGGTTCGCGCCGTCGAAGACGATTGAGCGCGCATCGTATTGGTCGATCAGCTGGTTCAGCGATTCACATAGCCAGCGCTCCCATTCGCGGCGATCGAAGCGCGCGAGCTCGAACGAGGGCAGGTACTCGACCGCGAAGCCGCTCTGCGCCGCCACCTTGAAGGCCTGGCTGGTGGTCACGAACACCGGCTCGATGTTCCCGGGAAGCCGCCGCGCGACGGCGAGCTGGCGAGTCAGGTGACCGAGCCCGACGGTATCGGACGAGAAGAAGAGAGCGCGCCGGTTCGCCCGAACGCGCGGACGCCGCGGCAAGCCGCTCGGGGCGCCGGCGAGGACACCCAGCCGGCCGCCTTGGACCTGAGCGCCGAACCGCTTGCGCGTCGCGGCGGCCGCCTTCTCGGGCGTCCACCTGTCACGGGTCAGGCCGGCGAAATGGCTGTTGATGAGCCCGGCTGCTTCCTCGCTTTTGGCGTAGAGCGCGGCATCCCCGAAAAGCGGTTCGAGCCGCGGATGAAGGACGACCGGAATGCCCATCGACAGTGCCGTGGCGATGGCGATGACGGGAGGGTCGATCGCCTCGTCGTTCGCCGCGAAGACGAAGAGGTCGAGCCCGAGCAGGAAGGT
>CAYOET010000258.1:0-10241 GCA_964402985.1 uncultured Bauldia sp.
GGTCGACGGCCGGATCGACAACGAGCTGACCGTGCCGGTCTTGGCGGAGATGGCCGTCGCGCAGGCCGAGGCCGGCGTCGACGTCGTCGCCCCCTCGGACATGATGGACGGCCGGGTCGGCGCGATCCGCCACGCCCTCGAAGCGCGCGGCCACACCGACACTCTGAT
The DNA here is from genome assembly GCA_964402985.1 of uncultured Bauldia sp. Taxonomy (GTDB): domain Bacteria; phylum Pseudomonadota; class Alphaproteobacteria; order Rhizobiales; family Kaistiaceae; genus JADYYB01. The sequence goes on from CAYOET010000258.1 coordinate 169, forward strand.
CATGGCCTACACCGCCAAATACGCCTCGGCCTTCTACGGCCCGTTCCGCGATGCGGTCGGCAGCTCGGCGACGCTGCGCGGCGACAAGAAGACCTACCAGATGGACCCCGCCAACGCCGAGGAAGCCCTCCGCGAGGCCGAGGCCGATATCGCCGAGGGCGCCGACATGATCATGGTCAAGCCCGGCCTCCCCTATCTCGACATCCTCTGGCGCATCAAGGACGCCTTCCAGATGCCGACCTTCGCCTACCAGGTGTCCGGCGAGTACGCGATGATCGCCGCCGCCGCCGAGCGCGGCTGGATCGACGGCGAGCGGGCGATGATCGAGAGCCTCACCGCCTTCAAGCGCGCCGGCGCCAACGGCATCCTCACCTATTTCGCGCCCAAGGCCGCGGAGTGGCTGAAGAGAGGCTAGCCTGCCTTGTCTAGGCCTCGCTTCCCCTCCATGCTGCCGATGGTCCAGCGGAAGAGGTCTTGATGAGCAACTACGACGCCACTCGCTCCACCGGCCCGGTCGACGCCCGCTTCGACCCCGAGCTTCGCCCAGACCTCTATGACGACATCCTCGCTCGGCGCGTCGTCGCGTTCTTCATCGACGTCCTCATCGTCGCGCTCCTCATGGTGCCGGCGTTCCTGCTCGTATTCATCGTCGCGATCGTCACGCTCGGCCTCGGCTTCATTCTCCTCCCGCCCGTCTTCGCGATCGTCGCGCTCGGCTATGTCGCCCTTACCCTCGGCAGTCCCAGCTCGGCCACGATCGGCATGCGCGTCACCAATATCGAGATGCGCACCGGCACCGGCGGCCGCATGTTCCCGCTCCTCGCCGCCATGCACGCCCTCCTCTTCTGGTTCTCGGTCAGCATTCTGACCCCGCTCGTCCTCGTGGTCGGCCTCCTCAGCAACCGGAAGCGCCTCCTCCACGACATCCTCCTCAACACCGTGATGGTGAATTCTTCGGCAGTTAATCGCATCGAGGCGGAACTCGGCCGCCCCTGAGCCATTTTGCGCCGGCCTATTCGCATCGAGGCCGCTTCGCGCTAGCCTCCCGATAGTGTTATGTTTTCTACGCGTCGATGCGTCTGGCCGCGACATGCCGGCAAGTCAGGAATGACCAAGCACCACCCGACCGACAGCCCCCAGTTCTACCTAACCGCGCCCTCCCCGTGCCCGTACCTAGCCGGCCAGTCTGAGCGGAAAGTCTTCACCCATCTCGTCGGCGACCGGGCTTCCGCGCTCAACGATATCCTCACCCAGGGCGGCTTCCGCCGCAGCCAGAACATCGCCTACCGCCCGGCCTGCGAAGGCTGCCGCGCCTGCGTCTCGGTGCGCGTGATCGTCGACGCCTTCCGCCCGGGCCGCAGCTTCTCGCGCATCCTCGCCCGGAACGCCGACGTCGCCGGCGCCGAGATCGCCCCCTCCCCGTCCTCCGAGCAGTACTCGCTGTTCCGCCGCTATCTCGACTCGCGCCACGCCCATGGCGGCATGGCCGACATGACCGTCCTCGACTACGCGATGATGGTCGAGGACACTCACGTCGACACCATGCTCCTCGAATACCGCTTCCGCGGCCCCGATACCGGCATCACCCGCCGCGCCGACGGCGCCCTGATCGCATCGGCACTGACCGACGTCCTCAGCGACGGCCTGTCGATGGTCTACTCGTTCTTCGAGCCCGACCTCGCCCACCGCAGCCTCGGCACCTTCATGATCCTCGACCACATCCAGCGCGCGCGGCGGATGGGCCTCCCCTACCTCTATCTCGGCTACTGGGTGCAAGGCTCCCCGAAGATGAGCTACAAAACCCGCTTCCGCCCCCAGGAGCACCTCGGCCCCCAAGGCTGGCAACGCGCCGAGTAGCAGCGCCGCCGCTCGGCTCCCCAGCGCCCAGCGCCAAGCTCACTTCATCAAGCGTGCTCAGCCTTAACCTCCCCCCTCGAGGGGAGGTCGAAGCTGCGAGGGCTGTGCCCGAGCAGCTTCGGGAGGGGGGAGCGGGCAAAGCCCGCGTCTGCGCAGGTCTGCGATCGCCGCCCCCCTCCCGGAACCACCGCGCGGTTTCAACCTCCCCTCAAGGGGGAGGTTCAGATTGGTGAGGTGGGTCTTACCGCCCGAACGAATTCGACCGGGGGAAGCCCGGCGGCGGCAACCGCCCCGCCTGTGCCCGCTCGCCGACCCATTCCTTGAGCTCATCGAGACTGCGCACGAACACCCGGCCCGACGAGTCCGTCCAGCTCAACCCCACCGCGCCGTCGAACACCCGCGCATCCGCGATCCCGCCATCCTTGAAGCGCTGCAGCCGCACGCCCTTGCCGCGCGGCATCTCCGGCACCTGCGAGATCGGGAAGATGACCATCTTCCGGTTGTCGCCGATCGTGGCCACCATGTCGCCTGCCGCCGGCACGCAGAGCTTCGCCTCCGCCGGCGCGTCGACGCTGAGCACCTGCTTGCCCTTCTTGGTGTTCGCCTCGACCTCGCTCGCCGTCACCACGAACCCGCGCCCATCAGTGCTCGACAGGAGCAGCTTCTGCTCCGGCTTGAACACCATGGCGACGATCAGCTCCTCGCCGTCGGCCATGTCGACCATGAGCCGGATCGGCTCGCCCTGCCCACGCCCGCCCGGCAGCTTGTCCGCTCCGATCGTGTAGAACCGCCCCGCCGTCGAGAACACCAGGACCTTGTCCGTCGTCTCCGCCGGGAAGGCGATCTTGAGGGTGTCGCCCTCCTTGAAGGTCAGCGCGCTGAAATCGCTGAGATGCCCCTTCAGCGCCCGCACCCACCCCTTCTCCGACACCACCACCGTGACCGGCTCGCGCTCGATCATCGCGGTCTTGAAGTCGGCGACCCCCAGCTCGGCCAGGAGCTTGTCGTGAGCCGGCGCATCCGCGAAGTCGGTCCGCCGGCGGCCGAGATCGGTGTCCTTGCCGACCGCCTTCTGGACCTCCTTGATCTCCCACGCGACCGTCGTCCACTGCCGCGCATCCGAGCCGAGGAGGGTCGTGATCTGATCGGCCTCCTCGCTGAGCGCCTTGTGCTCCTTGCGGATCTCGATCTCCTCGAGCTTCCGCAGCGCCCGGAGGCGCATATTGAGGATCGCCTCGGCCTGCACGTCGGTGATCCCGAAGCGCGCGATCATCACCTGCTTGGGCTCGTCCTCCTCGCGAATGATGCGGATCACCTCGTCGAGGTTGAGGTAGGCGATGAGGAACCCGTCGAGCAGCTCGAGCCGCCGCCTGATCTCCGCCAGCCGGTTCTCCGACCGCCGCCTCAGCACGTCGCGGCGATGGTCGAGCCACTCGCGGAGGATCGGCTTCAACCCCATCACCCGCGGCACGATCCCGCGCGAGAGGACGTTCATGTTGACGCTGATCCGCGTCTCGAGCTCGGTCAGATGGAACAGCGACTCCATCATCAGCTTGGCGTCGACCGTCCTGCTCTTCGGCTCGATCACGACGCGCACGTCCTCCGCCGACTCGTCGCGGATGTCGCCGACAAGATGCAGCTTCTTGGTCTCGAGCAGCTCGGCGATGCGCTCGATCAGCTTCGCCTTCTCGACCCCGTAGGGCATCTCGGTGACGACGACGACATATGTCCCCCGCCCCTGCTCCTCGACCTTCCACCGCGCTCGAAGGCGGATCGCGCCGCGTCCGGTCTCATAAGCCTGAAGGATGCTCGCGCGAGACTCGACGATCGTCCCCCCGGTCGGGAAGTCCGGCCCCGGCACGAACGCCATCAGCTCCTCGGTCGTCGCCTTCGGATGCTTGATGAGGTGGAGCGCCGCCTCGCACAGCTCGGCGGCATTGTGCGGCGGGATCGACGTCGCCATGCCGACCGCGATGCCCGACGACCCGTTGGCGAGGAGATTGGGGAACGCTCCCGGCAGAACGACCGGCTCTTCCTCCTGCCCGTCATAGGTGGGACGGAAGTCGACCGCGTTCTCGGTCAGCCCGTCGAGGAGGAAGGCGGAGACCTCGGTCAGCCGCGCCTCGGTGTAGCGCATCGCCGCCGCGTTATCGCCGTCGATGTTGCCGAAATTGCCCTGCCCGTCGATCAGCGGATAACGGACCGCGAAATCCTGTGCCAAGCGCACCAGCGCGTCATAGACCGACTGGTCGCCGTGGGGATGGAACTTACCGATGACGTCGCCGACGACGCGAGCGCACTTCTTGAACCCCGAGCCGGGATCGAGCCGCAGCTGCCGCATCGCGTAAAGGAGCCGCCGATGCACCGGCTTCAGCCCGTCGCGCACATCGGGCAGCGCCCGGTTCATGATCGTCGACAGCGCGTATTCGAGATAGCGCTCCTCGAGCGCGTCGCGAAGGTTGACGCTCTCGACGCCCTTGCCCGGCGGAATCAGCTCTTTTCCCATGCGCCCTCGTTAGTTCCGCCGGCTTCCTGAGGCAAGCAACCGCCCTAGGCCGTGCCCTTGCCGTTCACGTAAGGCAGTAGCACGGCGTAAAAGGCCTGGTGGACCGGCGTATCGACGCCCAGTTCCTTGCCGAGCCGAACGACGGCGCCCGACAGCCCCTCGAGCTCGAGCGGCTTGCCGGCGAGAAGGTCATGCGCCTGCGAGGCGAGCATGTCCGCCGGCAACCCCTCCACCATCTTCATATGCGCCTCGACCGTATCGTCCGGCAGCGCCACCCCCTTGGCCCGCGCCACCGCCGTCGTCTCGGCGATCGCCCGGCGCAGCGTCTCGCGCATCGCCGGATCGCCGCGAACGACTGAGATCGGCGCCCGCGAGGCCGCCGTGATCCCGCTCATCGACGACAGGAACGCGAACTTCCGCCACACATCGACGCGGATATCCTTCGGCACCGGCGCTTCGAGCTTCGCGCTCAGGAACACCTCACGGAGCCGCTCGCTGCGCTCCGACTGCGTCCCGTCCGGCTCACCGAAAACGAAGCGCGCGAACGACCCGGTCTGCGTGATCTCGCCCGGCGCCGAGATGTTCGACGAGATGTAGCAAGCGCCCATCATCACCGGCGTCGGACCGAGCACCGCGGTCAGCGTCTCGACGGCGTCGACCCCGTTCTGGAACGGCACCACCGCCGTGTTCGGCCCGAGCATCGGCCGGATGAACTCGGCCGCCGATCGCGTATCCTGCAGCTTCACGGCGAAGATCACATAGTCGACCGGCCCGACTTCCTTCGGGTCGTTGCTCGCGATCGCCGGCCGCGCGACGATGGTCCGCTCCGGCGTCACCACCCGCAATCCGTCCTGCCGGATCGCTTCGAGGTGCCGCCCGCGCGCCATCATGGCGACGTCGACGCCGGCCTCGACCAGCTTGGCGCCGACATATCCGCCAACGCCACCGGTGGCCATCATTGCGAGGCGCATGATCATGCTCCGTGAATTGAAAGGCTAAGCTGCGACCGCCGAGCGGCTGAGCAGCGCGATGAAGTTTTCCCGCGCCGGCGGCAAGGCGAGCCCGCGCGGGTCGAGGACGTGCCGTCGCAGGAAATACTCCGTCAGCCGGAACCCGGCGAGGATCTCGCTTGCCGCTGGGACTTCCTCCGAACCCGCGAGGAAAGCCGGCAACGCCAGCAGCCGATCGCAGAACGGCGCTCCCGCCTTCCGGCTGACCGCCCGCCCCGACTTCGGCGACACGTAGATGAGATCGGCCGTGACGCCCGTTGCGGCACAGCTCTCGAGGTCGAGCCCAAACCCGAGCTCGCGGAGCAGCTCCACCTCGAACCGCACGATCAGCGCACCCGCCATCCCCGCCTCGCCGATCTCCTCGACCGAGTGCGCCAGCCGCCGGTAGAGCGCCGGATGCGAGTCGCGCTCGGGCAAAAGCCGCAGCAGTCCCGCGATCACCTGCAGCGCATACAGTGCCGCCGGCCCGTCCATGAGACTCGCCGCCCGCACCGTCACCGGCTCGATCGTGAAGTTGCCGAGATGCTCGTCGAGCCGCGCCCTCCAGCTCGCCGATACCGTGTTGCCCGGCTGCAGCGCCGCGCGATCCTGGCTCCGCCGCGCCCCTTTGACGAGGCCGAGATGGCGCCCATGCGCGGCGGTCATCAGCTCGACGATGAGGCTCGACTCGCCGTGCCGGCGGGTGCCGAGAATGATGCCTTCGTCCGACCAGTTCATGCTTGAACCTATAGCCGATTTGGGCGCCGAACGGCAGCGCGAGAGAGCGTCAGTTCTTGGGAAACTCGATCCCCATCTCGCGATAGCGTTCGGGATCGTCGGCCCAGTTCTCGCGCACCTTCACGAACAGGAAGAGATGCACCTTCTGGCCCAGCGCGCTCGACAGCTCGATGCGCGAATCGTGGCCGATCTCCTTGATGGTCGCGCCGCCCTTGCCAAGGATGATCTTCCTCTGCCCCTCGCGGTCGACATAGATCACCTGCTCGATGCGTACCGACCCGTCCGCCCGGTCCTCGTATTTCTCGGTCTCCACGGTCGAGGAGTATGGCAGCTCGTCGTGAAGGCGGTTGAACACCTTCTCGCGCGTGATCTCGGAGGCCAGGTTGCGGAGCGGCAGGTCGGAAATCTCGTCCTCCGGGAAGAGGAACGGACCCGGCGGCAACACGCCGGCGAGGTAGCGCGTGATATCCTCCACGCCGTCGCCGGTCAGCGCGGACACCATGAACACGCGCTCGAACGGGATCTGCCGCGTCGCCTCGGCGGCGAGCGTCAGCAGGCTGTCGCGCTTCACCAGATCGACCTTGTTGAGGATCAGAAGCCGCGGCTGACGGATCTCCGCGAGCCTGTCGATGATCGCCTGCGCCTCCCCGTCGATCCCCTTCCGCGCATCGATGAGAAGCGCCACGATATCCGCGTCGCGCGCCCCGCCCCACGCCGTATCCACCAACGCGCGCTCGAGCCGCTTCTTCGGCGAAGGCGCGAAGATCCCCGGCGTGTCGACGAACACGATCTGTGTCCGGTCCTTGATCACGATGCCGCGGATCGTCGACCGCGTGGTCTGCACCTTGTGGCTCACGATCGAGACCTTGGTCCCGACCAGCCGGTTGGTCAGCGTCGATTTGCCGGCATTCGGCGCGCCGATCAGGGCGACGAACCCGCATCTCGTCTCGCTCGTCTCAACCACGGTGCTCAGCTTTCCATACTCCCTCGCGAATCAGCATCATCGCCGCCGCGTTCTGCTCGGCCTCGCGCCGCGAGCCGCCCTCGCCGCTCGCCACCGCGAGGCTCGCGATCCGCGCCTCGACCGTGAAGCGCGGCGCATGCTCCGGCCCTGCCCGGGCGACAATCGCATAGAGCGGCGCGGCCAGCCCCCGACCCTGCGCCCATTCCTGCAGCGCCGTCTTGGCATCCTGCAGCGTGGTCGTCGAGATCAGCCGCTCCGCCCAGTTGGTTTCCACGAATTTCCGCGCCGGCTCGAACCCGCCGTCGAGATAGATCGCGCCGATCAGCCCTTCGCAAACATCGCCGAGGATCGCCGCCTTGGCCCGTCCCCCCGACTGCTGCTCGCCCGACCCCAGATGCAGCGCCTCGCCGAGGCCGAGCGCGACGGCCACCGCCGCGCAGGTCTCGTTCCTGACCAGCGCGGTCAGCCGCCTCGCCAGCTCGCCTTCGCTGGCGTCGGCAAAGGCCTTCAACAGCATGTCGGCGACCACCAGCGCCAGCACCCGGTCGCCGAGAAACTCGAGCCGCTCATAGGTGGCGGCGTGCGCCGTCGTGGCGCTCGCGTGGGTCAGGGCCTGCGTCAGGAGACGCGGGTCGAGGAAGCGATAACCGATCCTGCTCTCGAGTGGGGACGACGTTGCGCTCTCCCCTGCCCTCACAGGCGGTGGAACAGGCGGTCGGCGCGCACCGTCCACGGCCACAGCCAGAACTGCCACGGGCTCGCGCTTTGGTCGACCGAGAAGAAAATGATCTCCGCGCGCCCGACAAAGTTCTCGAACGGCACGAATCCGACGCCGCCCCGATTGGTCGCAACGCGGCTGTCGAGCGAGTTGTCCCGATTGTCGCCCATCATGAAATAGTAGCCCTCGGGCACCTCGAAGACCGGCGTATTGTCGGCCCCGCCGTTCTGCGTCAGGTCCAGCGTTTCGTATGTCCGGCCGTTGGGCAGCGTTTCCTGCCACCGCGCCGTCAGCGCCATCCGCCCGAGGCCCTGGTCGTGCATCACATCCGACAGCCGTTCGCGCTGGACCTGCTCGCCGTTGATGTAGAGGGCGCCGGCGATCATCTGGATGCGATCGCCGGGCAGGCCGATCACCCGCTTGATGAAGTCGGTTCGGTTGTCGAGCGGCGTTTTGAACACCGCCACGTCGCCACGCTCCGGCGCTCGGCCGAACACCCGGCCGTCGAAGATGTTGGGCGAGAACGGGAAGGAGTACTGGCTGTAGCCGTAGGCGTATTTGGAGACCAGCAGGTAGTCGCCGACGAGGAGCGTGTCCTCCATCGAGCCCGACGGGATATTGAAGGGCTGGAACAGGAAGGTGCGGACCACGAGCGCGAGCAACAGCGCCTGGACGATGATCTTCACGGTTTCCCAAAGCCCGCCGCTCGTGTCGCGAGCCTTCGGAGTGGTCACGCTCATCTGCCTTCCTTGATTTTCGGGAAAAGCGGCTACAGGCCACGAAGATAGTGGCTCGCCCCAATCGAGGCAACGCGTGGCTCGAAAAAGCGGCGATTTGGCGGCTGCGAAAGGACCTAGGTCTCCGGCAGCGCCTCGATGATGACGACGGCCATCGCCATCGGGAAGTCGTCGGTGATCGTGAGGTGGATCACCGGGCGGTGGCCCGGCGGCATCAGCCGCTTCAGCCACTGCCCCGCCCCGCCGGTCAGCGCCATCGTCGGCTTGCCTGAGCGCATGTTCACGACCCCCATGTCGCGCCAGTAGACTCCCGCCCTTATGCCGGTGCCGAGCGCCTTGGAGCACGCTTCCTTGGCCGCGAAGCGCTTGGCGTACGAGGCCGCGCGCTGCTTCCGCCCCTCCGACTTCCGTCGCTCGACGTCGGTGTAGACCCGTTCGATGAACCGCTCGCCATAGCGCTCGAGCGTCTTCTCGATGCGCCTTATGTCGATGAGATCGCTGCCCAGTCCGATGATCATCGGCCGGCCAGCGCCGGCCGCTCGGCCCGCGCCTCGTCCATGATCGCGCGCATCCGCCGCACGCTCGCCGCCAGCCCGACGAAGATCGCCTCGCCGATCAGGAAATGGCCGATGTTCAGCTCGACCACGGCGGGAATGCGCGCCACCGGCTTCACGTCGTCATAGGTCAGGCCGTGGCCGGCATGGATCTCGAGCCCGATCGCGCTGCCATGCGCCGCCGCGTCCTCGAGCCGCGCCAGCTCGCGCGTGACGCCCGTGCTGTCGCCGTGCTGGAAGGCCTCGCAATAGCTCCCGGTGTGCAGCTCCACGACCGGCGCGCCGAGTTCGCGCGCCACGTCGAGCTGGCGCCGATCCGGCTCCACGAACAGCGAGACCCTTATCCCGGCCTCGCCGAGCGCCGCGACGATCGGCGCCAGCGCTCCGCGGCCGCCGACCACGTCGAGCCCTCCTTCGGTCGTTCGCTCCTCGCGGCGCTCGGGCACGATGCACGCCGCATGCGGCGCGTGGCGGAGCGCGATCCCCAGCATTTCGCGCGTCGCCGCCATCTCGAGATTGAGCGGCAGCGCGATCTCGGCACGGAGCCGCGCAATGTCCTTGTCGCTGATATGCCGCCGGTCCTCGCGCAGATGCGCGGTGATGCCGTCCGCCCCCGCTTCCGCGGCGATGCGCGCCGCGCGCAGCGGATCGGGATGCGGCCCGCCCCGCGCGTTGCGTATCGTGGCGACGTGATCGATGTTGACGCCCAGTCTGAGCGGCTTCTGCGAGGCCATTGTCGGTCCTGATAGATCCTGCGCTATGGCCCCAATCTGAGGACCGTGAGGATTATCACCACTACGACCAGCGCGAGCAAACCCCACACCACGGGCCCGCCGAGAACGCCGCCCAGAGCCGCCACCTCGATGCGCTCCTCCGTCGCCTTGGCGAACTCGGCCGCTTCCTCCGCTTTGTCCTCGACCGGTTCCTGGTCGGGCTGGTTGTGGAGTTCGACCGCCCCGAGCGTGTGGTCGAGATCCTCGCTCGCCAGCTCACGCTCCCGAAGATCGGTG
>CAYOET010000259.1:0-10869 GCA_964402985.1 uncultured Bauldia sp.
TCTATTTCGGCGCCGCCGAGGGACGGATTGTCCGCGAGATCACTTCCTTCAGCCTGCGCACCGACCGCCACGACGGCAGCGGGCAGACCATCGAGGGGAAGACCGTCCCGGCCGTCGCGATCCTCTCCGCCGAGCTCGCCAAGGTCGCGGCGGCGATGAACTACACCGGCGTCGGCTGCGCCCAGTTCCTCTACGATGAAAACACCGACACCTGCTGCTTCCTCGAGATCAACCCGCGCTTCGGCGCTAGCTACGCCTTCATCGAGTGGGCCGGCTTCGCCCTGACCCGCCTGGCGGTCGAACTCGCCGGCGAGCCGCTCCCGGATGCGCCGCGCCCGTTGCCCACCCGCCCCGCGCGGTTCGTTTGGACGCGCGGCGACATTGCCGGCCTGATGTTCTCCATCCGCCAGGGCGACATCGACTTTGCCGAATCCTGCCGCTGGGTGCTCCGCGCGGCGATCGCCGCGTGCCGCGCCAACGTCCAGGTCGGTTTCTCGTGGGACGACCCCAAGCCGCTTCTTCGTTCCTATTTTCGGCGCCAAGGCGGCGATAGGAAACCAGCGCCTGCTGCCGTCGCCGCCCCGCTTCCCCGGCCGAGCGGCGCGGTTCGCGAGGCCGACTAGCCCGCTCCGGTTGTCTCGCCTCCCCGCGCCGTGTAGCGAAGCGGGGGCGGGGGAACGGACATGGCAATTTCGGCTCGGCAATCGGGACTCTTGGGCATCGTGGGCGGCCTTGCCGTCAGCGCTGTGCTGCTGGCCGCGGTCCTGGCCCCGATGCGCCACGCCTCCGCCGCACCGCCCCTCAAGCCCGGCGCGGGCAACCTCATCGAGCGTATCGGCGGCAAGCCCACGCCCTATAACGGCACCGACTCCTGCACCTACGCCCATGACCTCGTCTGTGACGAGCCCGGCCTCGGCACCGGCGCTTGCTCCGCCGGGACCGACTACTCGGACTGCTTCCGGCTCGCCATCGGTCGCGAGGACGACAGCTGCCAGTGGGCCAACGACCATGTCTGCGACGAACCGACCATCGGCACCAACAATTGCACCCAGGGCTCCGACCGCACCGATTGCGCTTCGGTCGCCGCGTTTCGCTTCCAGACCGACATTTGCGCGACCGCCTTCGACGGAGTCTGCAACGTTCCCGGCGTGGGCGACGGAACCTGCGAGCCGCGCACCGATCGTGCCGACTGCGTCACCCGCGACCGGCCGCTGGAATTGGAGGACCACTTCCACGGCCACGACGACCGGCAATTGCTCGACACCGCCGTCTTCCCCTGGTCGGTGATCGGCCGCCTCGTCGACCCTTTCGGCGGCCAATGCACGGCGACGCTCATCGCCGAGGATATCCTCGTCACCGCGGCGCACTGCATCGAGTTCGACGACGGGATCGATGCCCGGTCGGACTTCCTCACCGGCGACAACCTCCCTGGCGGCGAGCTCTCGGCCCACATCGTGAGCTACTTCGTTTCGCCCGATCACGTCGTCCGCAAGGGCGTGGATCTCAACGATACCGAGTGGCTCCTGATGCGTATCGACCGGCCGCTCGGGCGCGAGCTCGGCTTCATCCCCTCGCGCGCTCTCGACGACCGGACGGCGCTGCAGTGGGAAGTCCGCCAGGCCGGCTACGGCTGGGACCATGGCAACAACCTCGCCGGCCATCTCGGCTGCCGCATCCTCGAGATCGAGGACGAGCACACGATCGAACACGATTGCGACACGACCGTCGGCGACTCCGGCTCGCCGCTGCTCGCCTTCATCGATGGCGCGTACTCGGTGATCGCGGTCGATTCGCGCTACGGCGAGGAGGACGGGATATCCACCGCCCTTGCCGCGCGCTCCAACGAGTGGATCGGCTACTTCGACGACTTCCAGGCGGGCCGTATCGGCACCGCGGTCCCGCTGATCGCGGGCAGCAAGCGCACGCCGCTCGCTCAGAAATGAAAGAGGGCGGCCGAAGCCGCCCTCTTGATAGTCGCTGGTCCGAAAGACTACGGGAGACGGATCGCGCCGCCGGCTTCAACGTTGGCGCCGGCACCGGCGTTCACGTCCGCACCGGCCGCGCCAGCACCCGCGTCGACCGCGCCGCCCACCGCGGCGCCACCAGCTGCCCCGGCACCGCCGAGGGCCCCGCCGACGGCCCCACCGACATTGCCACCCACGTCACCGCCCGCGCCAACGACGCCACCGGCCGGAGCGTTGATCGCCGCACCGCCGCCTGCACCGGCACCGCCGCCGATCGCGGCCTGGCCCGAACGAAGCGAGGTGTACGTGCTGCACAGCGCGGTCGCTTCGGCGTTGAAGCGGCTGCTGTTCTCGACGCTGCCGATGATGTTGCAACGGGCGAGGAGCTCGGCGCGCTGCTGGTTGCTGAGCCCGTTGACCCACGCGTTCACGTCGGCATTGGCGCCGATCGCGGCGGCGATATCGATGTCGCCGAACGGCTGGTCGGTCAGCACGTCCTCCGCCTTGAGGTTGAGGCCGGCAGCAGCGGTCGCGTCAGCGTCCGCGTTCAGCTGCGCGGCGTTGTTGCCGATCATGGCGCCCGCGGCACCAGCTGCACCGCCAGCGGCGTTGCCGCCGATCGAGACCTGCGCGTTGGCAGCGCCGAAGGCAAGCATGATCGACGCGGCGCTGACGGCCGCGAGAAGAGTATTGCGCATGTGAATTCCTCCGTTTTGGAATGAGAGGAGACGGCGCGCGTATGCACCTGCTCCCGAGCCCACCCTTCGCGGCAACAACTGCCTTGGCGCTCGCGCGTTCCTGCGCGTTGCTTGAAAAGTTTTGCAGGAGTGGCGGAACTATTCATGCGACCGAGCAACGAGCTAAGGCTTGGCGACTTCGACGTTATCGCCGCTCAATCTTACTTCGTAGATCGTCAAGTTATCGTCCGTGACGCCGTCGATGATCTCTCCGGTGGTCACGTCGAAGCGCGAGAAATGCCACGGGCAGGTGACGATCTTTCCCTCGAGGGTTCCCTCGGAAAGCGGCCCTTCCTCGTGCGGGCAGAGGTTCCGGAAAGCGCATAGTTTCCCGTCGACCTCGGTGAGGACCACTTCGGTTCCCGCGACCGTCACCACCTTCATCTCGCCGGGCACCAGCTCGCCCGCTTTCAGCACCCACACGAACTCCGGCATCGCGAACCCCCAATGAACTCCGTCGAGCCTTCCAAATGCGGCCCGCAATGTCGAGCGGGAACCCGGCCAAGCCCCAGCCAGTTGATGAGGACCATCATCGTGGAGGGAGTCCATGACCGCACGTGACGCTCTTTCGGCCGGCTGGCGGGTTGCCAGTGCGGTCGGCCTCGCCGTTGGCGCCGCCCTCTTCCGCAAACGTCTCGTCGGCGAGCACACCACCGCGGCGAAAGCGGCGCACAGCCCGCCTTCACGGGTCGCGCGGATCGCGACCGACGACAGGCCCACCGAGAAAGCAGCTCGCGCCGCCGCTCAGGCCCGCTCGGCCGCGAAGAGCGCGTCCGGCCGCGCCAAATCGGCGTCCGCTCCGAAGGCCGCTTCCCGCAACAAAGCCGCGCCCCGGAAGCGCACCGCGCCGCGCTCGTCATCGAAGGCGGCCAAGGACGAGGACTAGACGCCCGGCCTCACCGCCGGCCGCAGACGTCGTCCAGACGCTCGACATCGTCCTCGACGAGACAGGAACCCGTCCGGATCTCGATCAGGCTGAGCGGGCGTGACCAGCTTGGCGCGGGATAACCGAGACAGGGGCCGAGCGCGTGCTTGTCAGCCGGCGGCGCTTCCGTTCATCTCCGCCGCCATGATCATCTTCGTTTCGACGCGGGGCAACGGCTATACGTTGCGCAGCATCGCCAACGGGACGTTCGGTGTGCCGACGCCGAAATTCCGCCTCGCCCACTACGCGCAGCTCTTCCGCCGCCGGCATCTCCCCCGCGCCACCTATGTCTTCGGCGACATCGAGCGGCTCGCCGAGTGGGAGCTCCGTCTGGTCTCGGAGCTCTATCGCTGCATGACCGAGGCGGGCCTTCGCTGCCTCAACGACCCGGCGCGGGCGATGGCGCGGGTCGAACTCCTCCGCACGCTCGAGGCGGCGGGGATCAACCCGTTCTCGGCCCACCGCGCGGACGATGCGCCGCGGCCCAAGCGTTTCCCGGTCTTCATCCGCTCCGAATACGACCACTTGCCGGCGCGGCCCGAGCTCTATGCGACCCAGGCCGACCTCGACGGCGCCCTCGCCGCGCTCCGCGCGTCCGGTATCCCGCTCCGTGGTCAGATCGTGGTCGAGCTTTGCACCGAGCCCTACGCACCCGGTCTGTGGGCCAAATGGGGCCTCTACCGCTTCGGCGAGGAGCTGGTGCTCGACCACATCGCCGTCGACGACACCTGGCTAGTCAAGATCGGCGACGCCAACAAGAAGACCGACGCCATCCTCGATGACGAGCGCGCCGCGATCGAGGAGAACCGCTTCGCCACGCAGATGAAGCCGGCCTTCGATCTCGGCGGCATCGAGTTCGGCCGCGCCGATCTCGGCATCGTCGGCGGGCGTCCCGTGATCTACGAGATCAACACCAACCCCTCGCTGGGACCGCGCAACAAGAAGGCGGTATCGCGCGCGGCGGAAAACAACCTCGCCGCCCGCCGCCGTATCGCCGCCGCGCTCGGGACCATCGACTGCCGGGAAACCGGGATGGTGCGGATACCGCCCTCCCCGCTGATTCACCGCCTGCGCTGGTGGAGCCTCGGCTTCGTCACGCCACGCCGTCGCTGACGCTCCAAATTGAAAAGCCGCCGCTGTTCGGGCGGCGGCTCTTGGGGGATCGCCTCGCGGGCGGACTAGGGTGACGTCCACACCGCCGGCGGCGGGGGTGGTGGCGGGGGACCCATTGGCGCGGCGAACCGGACCGGGCCAGTGGGCGGTGGTGGTGGCGGAGGCGGCCCGAACGGCGCGGCCAAGCGCGATGGAGCGGGCGCCGGCGGGGGTCCCATCGGTGCCGCGAGCCGCACCGGGCCCGGACCTGGCGGCGGCCCGAACGGAGCAGGCGCCGGCGGCCCCATCGGCGCCGCAAACCGCATCGGACCTGCATTCGGCGGCGGTCCGAACGGCGCGCCCGGGGGCGGCCCGAAAGCGGCCGCATGAACCTCCGGTGGAGGGGGTCCGAACGGTGGCATTTGAGAGAGGGTCGGGGGCCCGAAAGCAGTGAACCTGTTCACCGGCGGCCCCATGGGAGCGCCGGAAGCCCCCGCCGACGCGCCGTCGAGCAGCGAATCGCCTTCACGCAAGCCGTTGAGAATCGTTTGCTTCTGCTCGATCATTGGCCTCTCCGATCATGTCGCGCTTGATTGATGCAGCAGACGGCCGCCCGGTCAACCCTTGGTCGAGTACGGATCGTTCACTCGCCTCCTGCCGGCGCCTCAATTGCCGGCGGGATCGCCACCACCGGCTCGGCAAGCCGAAGCTTGGACACATGCGCGGGGTTGCGCTCGCTCCCATCTGGGCCGGCGCCGCGCATGTACCATTTTTGCCAGCCCTGCCGCAGTGTCTCGGGGTCGTTCGCTGCGAGCTTATCGTTGAAGCTTTGGCGAAGGCTTGAGTAGCTCTGATACGCCGCCGCCACCGCGGGATCGGCCTCGATCGGCATGACCTCCGGCACCACCGCGTCGAGCGCGTGATAGCCGACCGGCGTGACGAAGCAGAACGGCTCGCCCGCCTCGAACCGCACCATCCCCGGGCGGGTGAACATCCAGTTCATCGTGAAGCCGAACGAGAGCCAGTCGGTCTCGATGATCCCGTCGAGCGGCGCGATCCCATCCTTGGGAAGGTTGGGCGCCCCCCGCGCCCACAGCGCAACGCCCGGATCGGTTCGGAAGAGATAGCCGGTCTGGAAGGTCAGCACGCCGTGCCCGAAATGGGAGACCGCAAAGCCCGAATGGTCCCCCGGCGCGAGCCCTTCGACCACGATGTCGGCGAGTTCCGGGCCGCCGTTCCACTCGGCCACCACCTCGTGCGGCGCCAGCAACTCCCAGCCCATCGAATTGGCAATGGTCAGCGGCAGGCAGCGATACGCGTAGCGCATCCGCGTCGCGTCCATCCATTCCCGATCCGGCCGCCCGGGGACGATCCGCGGCGCATTGGGGTGGAGTTGGTAGCAGGTGAGCTTGGTCATCGGGATCCGCTCCGCAGGGCCGGCCGGCCCACCGAGAGAGACATCGCGGTCCCGCTCGATCAACCTCAAAAGCACCCATGCCCACAGCGGAGGCGCGCCCGGGCTCCGGTCGGATGAAGCCACGATCCGTAAACCGCCCAGCGCCGGCCACGAACGCTTGCGGCCAATCGCGTCGACCACGCGAGAAGGCTGCAGATCGGCCGACCTCGGCGGTCTGCAAGACCACCGCACGCGCCCTTCAACAGTTCGCGAGGAATCGAGTCGCTTTGTCTCTTTCGGACACAGACATTAACTTTGGCGACTTGGGAGAACACCAGCGGCGCAAGTCTTTCCGGCCAGCGCTTGTTGTTCGCACGCGACCGCGGTTCCGATCAGCCCTAAGGGACTCCCGACAATTTTAATCGCTTCCTTGGCGGTTACTTAGAGACCGGCCGCACACAGACTCCCGCATGAAATCGGGGTCAAGGGTCATGAAGAATTTCTGGTTCGGTCTTCTTGGTTTGATGGTCGGCGCGGTGAGTTTTGCTGCTCCGGCATTTGCCGACGGCTGGCGCATCGCCCGCTCGTCCGGCGAGGTCTGGGTGAGCTCGGTTGGCACCAACGCCATTCTCGTTTCGACCGGCGGCACGATCGCCGAGCGCTCGACAATATCCACCGGCCCGACCGGCCGTGCGATGCTGGTGCGCGGGCGCGAAAGCATCGTGGTCGGTCCGAGCACGATCCTCACCGTCGCCGAAAGTGGCGCCTTCACCACCATGATCCAGATCGCCGGCATCGCCGAGTTCGAGGTGGAGCGGCAGAACGTGCAGCATTTCGCCGTCGAGACCCCGCTCCTCGCCGCCCTCGTCAAGGGCACGCATTTCGTGGTCACCTCCTCGAGCCACCAGGCGGAAGTCGAGGTCAGCCGCGGCATCGTCGAGGTCACCGCATTGGCCACCGGCCAGATCGGCGACTTCACTGCCGGCATGCACGCGGTGGTCACCGAACAGCATGGCGTCCTTGGCTTCCTCGGCACGCCGCCGACGGCGATCCTCCAGGGCCAGCCCCGTCCGCCGATGGAACTCCCGGCGGGCGGCGCGGGCAGTGCGCTGACGCAGACCGCCATGGCTACCACCGATCTCGTGACCGATCTCGCGGGGGACATCCTGGGCACCGCCGGCGGTCTCGTTGGCGATGTCGGTGACACGGCGGGCGATGTGGTCGGCGGGGTTGGCGACGTGGTCGGCGACCTCGGTGACACCGTCGGCGATACGGTCGGTGACCTCGGCGACACCGTCGGCGATCTCGGAGACGCCCTCGGCGGCCTCCTCTGACGCCAGGCGAACGTCACCCCTCCTTTCACCGGCCCATGCCAACACGGGCCGGTTTCGTTTTGCCAGTCCCGCCCGGGATTCCGGACTGATCCCTAAAGTTTTAGGCAAGTCCTTCTCCGAAGCTTAGCGGCCAAAAGGCTACATCGATCGCGCGTCGGAGGCCCGGCGCGAAGGGCGACGACGAGATGCGCTTCCCCCAGACCGGAACCGGCAGATGGCCCGCTCGCTAGCGTCGGCCCTCGTCGTGGTCGCGCTCGCCCTGGGCGCCTGGTTCGGCGGCGTTCTACTGCCGGTCGACGCGTTTCTCGGCGACCTCCGCTTCAAGATCAGCCAGCGCGAGCCGACCGGCGAGATCCTCCTCGTCGACATCGACGCCAAGAGCCTCGCCGCGATCGGCGCCTGGCCCTGGCCGCGCAGCATCCACGGGCAGGTCATCGACCGCCTCGTCGAGTACGGCGCCTGGGAGATCGCGCTCGACATCGACTTCAGCACCAGCTCCACACCCGACCAGGACCGCGCGCTCGAGGCCGCGCTCCGTCGCGCCAACGGCTCGATCATCCTGCCGATCTTCCAGCAGCAGGCCAGCGCCGACGGCGCCGACGTCACCTACAGCCAGCCCATCGAGCCCTTCGCGAGCCTCAGCTGGGGCGCCACCGTCAACGTTCGTCCTGATCCCGACGGCCAGGTCCGCGCCTTCCCCTTCGGCCAATGGGTCGGCAGCGATCCGATCCTCTCCCTGCCCGCGGTGATGAGCGGCAGCGTCGGCAATATCGGCCAGGAGTTCCTGATCGATTTCGGCATCCGCGCCGAACTCATCGACCGCGTCTCGGTCATCGACCTTCTCGACGGCAACGTCGCGCTGGAGCGCGTGAAGGGCCGCACTGTGATCGTCGGCGCCTCGGCGATCGAGCTGCGCGATCTCTTCGATGTCCCCGCCTACGGGCTCATCTCGGGCCACACGTTGAACGCGATGGCGACCGAGACACTCCTCCAGGACCGCGCGATGGTGCGTGTCGGAGGTGAGGTTCTGTTCGCCGGCCTCGCCCTCATCGCCCTCGTTCTCACCGCGCTCGTCGGCCGTGTTCCGTGGACGCGCATCCTCGGCCTCGTCCTTCTGATCGCCCTCGGCACCGAGATCGCCGCGCTCCTCCTCCAGATCCAGCGCGCGGTCGTGGTGCCGACCTCCCTGTGGCACGCCGGCCTCTTCGGCTTCGCGCTCCTCTCCGTCATCAAGGAGATCGACTTCGGGCGCGTCACCCTTGCCGTCAGCAAGGCCGAGACGCGCAACACCGAGGCCCTCCTCAAGCGCGTCATCGAGGACAATTTCGCCGGCGTGATCATCGTCGGCGAGGACGGGACGATCGGCCTTGCCAGCGCCACAGCGAGCACCCTTCTCAAGGTTGAGCCGAGCGCTCGTCTGGTCGGCCGGCGCTACGGCGAGTTGCTTCCCCCCGCGCTCGCCGAGGAGGTTCGCATCGCGGTCGACCGCTTCCGCCGCGGCGTGTGGCGCCGCCAGGCGCCCGCCGAGCTCGTCGTCGAGAACGCCGACGGCACCTCGACCCTCCTCGAATACACCGTCACCCCCTCCCGTCTCGGCGACGCCGAGTCCGAGAACCGCCGCGCGCTCCCCACCCGCGTCAGCGCCTGCCTCACCTTCATCGACGTCACCGCCGAGCGCGAGGCCGAATCGCGCGTCGCCTTCATGGCGCGCTTCGACACGCTGACCGGCCTCGCCAACCGCAACCAGTTCATCGAAGTGTTGACCGCGCGCCTCGCCGACCAGCACAGGCCCTACGACGTGCCGGCGGTGATTTGCCTCGACCTCGACCGCTTCAAGAACGTCAACGATACGCTCGGCCATCACTACGGCGACGTGCTCCTCAAGGCGGTGGCTGGACGCGTGCGCGAGCTCGTCGGCCCCGACGAGCTGGTCGCCCGCTTCGGCGGCGATGAGTTCGCGATCATCCTCTCCGGCAAGACCCGCGGCGAACTCGGCGCGATCGCCGACCGCATCATCACCGCCCTCCGCGAGCCCTTCGACCTCGAAGGCCACCGCCTCATCATCGGTGCGAGCGTCGGCATATCCATCGCCAACGATTCCTCCGATCCCGCCACGCTCACCAAGAATGCCGACATCGCGCTCTATCGCGCCAAGGGCGCGGGCGGCGCGATCTACCGCTTCTTCGATCCCGGCATGAACCAGGGCCTCGAGACCCGCCAGCAGCTCGAGCTCGAGCTCTGGGAGGCGTTCCGCAAAAGCCAGTTCGAGGTCTACTACCAGACCCAGATCAACATCGAGAGCGGCCGCGTTGTCGGCGTCGAGGCCCTCGTCCGCTGGAACCACCCGACCCGCGGCGTGGTCACCCCCGGCGACTTCATCACTGTCGCCGAGGCGATCGGCCTCATCGACCCACTCGGGGTGTGGATCATGAAGCGCGCCTGCGAGGAGGTCGCCCGTTGGCCCCTCCCGGTGCGCCTCGCCGTCAACATCTCGCCGGCCCAGTTCACGCGCGGCGATCTCGTCGCCTCGGTGCGCGAGGCCCTCGATGTCTCCGGCCTCCCGCCCTCGCAGCTCCAGCTCGAGATCACCGAATCGCTCTTCCTCCAGGAGAACGCTGTCATCAACTCGGTCACCAGCCAGCTCAAGGAAATGGGCGTCAGCTTCGCGCTCGACGACTTCGGGACCGGCTATTCCTCGCTCGCCTACGTCACCCGTTTCCCGATCTCGAAGATCAAGATCGACAAGGCCTTCGTCTCAGGCGTCCCCAATGTCCGGAGCTCGGTCGCCATCGTGCGGGCCGTGACCGCGATGGCCCAGGGCCTCGATATCGAGGTCAACGCCGAGGGCGTGGAGACCGCGGAGCAGCTGCGCACCCTCAAGATGCTCGGCGTCAACGAAGCCCAGGGCCACCATTTCGGGATGGCCGAGCCCGCCGCCGTGATTCGCGCCCAACTCGCCGCCCAGGCCGGTCCGCTGCGCGTGGTCGGCGGCGGCAAGGGAAGCGGCTTCGCGGCCTGAGGCGGCGGATTCCGGTCTCGCTCAAGCCTGCATTAGCAATTCATTAACCATCGTAACCATAGCGTTACCGTCAGTTGCAGACGCGTTCGAGTTTTCGTTCACCGGCAATCGACAAGGAGTGTCGCATCGCCATGTCCAACATGCTCACGCTCGGCCAAGCGGCCAAACTGACAGGCATCAGCAAGACATCGCTGCGGCGCGCAATTCTCGACGGGCGGATCCCCGCCGAGCGGCGCGATGACTGGGTCTACCAGATCGACCGCGCTTCGCTCGCCCGGCTCTACACCCTTCCCGAGGGCGAAGTGACCCTCGCCGTGCCGCCGGCCCCGGTCTCCCTCTCCGCGGAAGACAGCTTCGTCGCGGCCGATGCCGGCCCGTCGAGCGCGGCGAGCGAGCCGGAAG
>CAYOET010000260.1:0-2830 GCA_964402985.1 uncultured Bauldia sp.
CAAGCTCCTCGATCGTCCACCACGCCGTCAGGGGCTCCACGTAGAAGACGTAGAGGCCGTAGAGCGGGTCCTTGCCGAGGGCGAGGAAGATGATCGCGCCGCTGACCAGCGTGAGGAGGATGGCAAGGAGAGGCGCGGCCACCAGCCAGAGGCGCGAAGTTTGCGGACGCTTTGCGATCTCAAGGCGCATAGGCGGGCGGCGGCGACTCGGCAGCATTCATCCCGGCCATCATCAGGCCGATCATCTCGGGAGTCAGCGTGTTTGTGGGCTGGAGCGGCGTGAGGCGGCCGTTGGCCATGACGGCGACGCGGTCGGAAATCTCGAGCACCTCGTCGAGGTCCTGGCTGATCATGAGCACGGCCGAGCCGGTGCGGGCGAGGTCGACGATCGCCTGTCGGACGACCACGGCGGCGCCAGCGTCGATGCCCCAGGTCGGCTGGTTGATGACCAGCACGGCCGGGCGGCGGTCGATCTCGCGGCCGACCTGGAATTTCTGGGCGTTGCCCCCGGAGAGCGAGGCCGCGACGGGATCGCTCTCTCCCGAGCGGACGCCGAAGCGGATGATCACGCGCTCGGCGATCGCGCAAGCTTCGTCGAGGTTGATGGTGCCGCCGCGGCGGAGGGCCGGGTCGGTGCGGTGGCGGGTGAGAACCACGTTCTCGGAGAGGCGCATTTGCGGGACCACGCCGTGGCCCATCCGCTCCTCGGGAACGAAAGCGAGGCCGAGGGCGCGGCGCCCGGTGACGCCGAGGCCGCCGGCGTCCTTGCCGTCGACTTCCATCGTGCGGGGCGGGATGGTGCCGCGCTCGCCGGCGAGGGCCTGGAAGAGTTCGGCCTGGCCGTTGCCGGCGACGCCGGCGATACCGACCACCTCGCCGGCCCGCACGTCGAGGGAAACCTCCTCGAGGTCGACGCCGAAGGGGATGCCGCGGCGAAGGTTGAGGCGTCGCACCGCGAGCCGGATCGGGGCGGTTTCGTCGGGCGGGGTCGGGGCGACCACGCTGGTCAGATCGGCGCCGATCATCATCCGGGCGAGCGTCCGCGTGGTCTCGACGCTCGGGTCGCAGGTGCCGACCACCCGTCCGCGCCGCATCACGGTCGCGCGGTGGGCGATACGGCGAACCTCGTCGAGGCGGTGGGTGATATAGAGCACCGCCCTCCCCTCGCCGGCGAGGCGGCCAAGGACCGTGAAGAGCTCGTCCGCCTCCTGCGGCGTGAGGACAGAAGTCGGCTCGTCGAGGATGATGAGCTGCGGGTCCTGGAGGAGGCAACGCACCACCTCGACGCGCTGGCGCTCGCCGACCGAGAGGTCGGCGATGGTGCGCGCGGGATCGACGGGCAGACCGTGCTCGGTGGAGACCGCGACGATCCTCCGCGCCAGCGCCCGCATCGTCTCGCGGCCGCCGAGCGACAGCGCGATGTTCTCGCCGACCGTAAGGGCCTCGAAGAGCGAGAAGTGCTGGAACACCATGCCGATCCCGAGCCGGCGCGCGGCGGCGGGGCTGGCGAGGTGGACGGGTTGGCCCTGCCAGAGGATCGCGCCGGCGTCGGGCAAAAGGGCGCCGTAGAGGATCTTGACGAGGGTAGACTTGCCGGCGCCGTTCTCCCCGAGAAGAGCGTGGATCTCTCCACGCCGGAGTTCGAGGTTCACGCCGTCATTGGCGACGACCGTCCCGAAGCGCTTGCCGATCCCGGCGGCCGAGAGAAGCACCTCGTTCATCGACTCGGCACCCCCCCTCCGGCCCGATCCCGAGGCGACTATGGCACCAGGATCGTTGGACCGACAGTGCGGCGGCTTTCGAGAGCGCGATGCGCCTCGGCGACCTCGGCGAGCGGGAAGACCTGGTTCGTCTCGACCTTCAGCTTGCCCGAAATCACCATCGCGAAGAGCTCGGCCGCGCCGGCTTCGAGGTCGGAGCGCTTGGCCGAATAGGCATGAAGCATCGGGCGGGTGGCGAAGAGCGAGCCCTTCTGAAGGCGCGCCACGTCGACCGCGGGGGGCTTGCCGGAAGAGTAGCCGAACAGCACCCACATGCCGAAGGTCGCCAGCGAATCGAGCGAGCCGGGATAGGTGTCGGCGCCGACCGAGTCGTAAACGACCTGGACCCCTGCTCCGCCAGTGATCTCGCGCACGCGGGCGACGAAATCCTCCTTGCGGTATTGGATCACGTGCCTGGCGCCATGGGCCAGCGCGACTTCGGCCTTTTCGGGCGAGCCGACCGTGCCAATGACCTCGGCGCCGAGGCTCGCCGCCCATTGGGTGAGGAAGAGGCCAACGCCGCCGGCAGCGGCGTGGACGAGGACCTTGTCGCCCGGCTGGACCTTGTAGGTGCGGCGGAGGAGGTACTGCGCGGTCATGCCCTTGAGCATGATCGCGGCGGCGGTGCGGTCGGCGATCTCGGGCGGCAGCTTGACCAGGCGATCGGCGGCGATGAGCCGCTCCTGCGCGTAGGCGCCGTCGATCGGCGCATAGGCGACGCGGTCGCCCGGCGCCACGGTGGTGACGCCCGGACCGATCGCATCGACGATTCCAGCGCCTTCGCTGCCGGGGATGAACGGCAGGTCCCGCTTGTAGAGCCCGCTCCGCTGGTAGACGTCGATGAAGTTGAGGCCGATCGCGGTCTGACGGAGGCGCGCCTCGCCGGGCCCGGGCCGCCCTATCTGCGCGTCCTCGAGACGGAGGACCTCCGGCGGACCCGTCTCGCGAACGCGGACGACCTTGCTCATTGCCTACTCCCCCGGCCTCGTTTCGGCGTGGGCGACTTTCGAGCGGCGGCTCCGATTGCGCCCGGCGGCAACGTTGAGGACCTCGACGATCGTGGAGAAGCC
>CAYOET010000261.1:0-4781 GCA_964402985.1 uncultured Bauldia sp.
TCGTCACCATCCTCAACGAGCGCGGCGAGCCGGAAATCGTCGACGCGTTCCATCGTACCGCGGTTCGCAGCTCCGCGCCGGTCGACAATTTCCACGCCGGCGGTATGTGGTTCCCGATCGACGCCAAGGGCGTGCTCCAACCCGGCTACGCTGCGGACTACGTGGCGCGGCCTGTTCGCCAGACCCTGCATCCCTTGACCGGCAAGGCGGTGAGCGGAACGACCCATCCCGGCGCACTGACGGTCTACGAGCTCGGGCTGCGCGCCCATCGCGCCTTCTCTGACCTCTTCGTCGTCGGCTGGGACATCGCCTATACGCCGAGCGGTCCTCGGATCGTCGAGTTCAACGTGCCGCCCGGCATCGACGCCACCTCGCAAGACTCCGCCGACGGGTTCATCGGCACTCGCCTTTCGGCGATCCTCGCCTTTCACGCGCGGCACTGGATCGAGGCCAACGTTCCTTTCGGCTCCCGCTGGCGCCCCGCGACGCGCATTCCAACCCCGCCGCCGAGGATTCCGCTCAAGGACGCCTCCGGCAACAGTTCGGATTTCCCAGACCCCGGGAGCGGTCCATATTTCCGCTCATGACCGACGATTTCCACGTGCGCCGCTGTCCGTGCAGCGCTAGCGCTTGATGACGCCGCCTTCAACCGCCGTCGTCCCGTTGGTGCGGCGATGACCGTGCTGCCGCCCCGTCCAAGAGAAGCAGCGGCCCGCCGGAGTCGCCGGGCATGGGTTGCGCAGCCCAGTGCTCCATGTCTTCGGAGTATCGTTGTGGCCGGCTTGTTCATGGAGCCTCGGGTGCCTGCTATCGCAAACGCTTCTGTTCGCTAGCGGCAAGTTGGACGCTGCTGACGGGCGTGCTCATCGCCAGGTGATTTGACTCCTTCTTGGGGCGGGGGTCGGATGGCTGATGTCTTTCCGGGTGGGCTTCGGGGCCCAGTTCATCGTCTGGAGTGTCCGAAGCCTAGGTGTGGCGCTTCTTGCCCTCGCCCTGGGGCTGGCCGGGACACCGCTTGCAGCGGCGCAGCAATTGTCGGCGGAGCTGCTCACGGCGATCGCAGCGGCGAAGGAGGCGGAGGAAGCGTATACGGCCGAGCTCGCCACGACGCGGGAACCGTCGCGAAGCCTTCGCCTCGTGCGTGAAGAAGCCGAGGACCTCGCCGCCGCGATCGTCGAGAACTACCTTCTCCTCGAATGCTACCGGAGCGGCCTCTCCGTCGAGGCGGTCGGCGATTGCGTTCGGGAAGGAAAAGTCCCGCCACCTGCCGCTTCTCTCGACGCGGAGCGGACGGCCCTCGTCGGACAGATATCGACCGGCATCGGCCGAATGAACGGCGAACTCAGTGTGCTGCAGGCAAGGGCCCGGCGCTGGGAGGACGAGGAGCTGCGCCAGCCTTTGGAGCGAGCGCGCCGGCTTTACCTGGAGGCACTGGCGGCGCTCGAGCTTTCCGTGGGTGCCGAGTTGGCTCGGGCGCCGATCACGGTCGCGTCGGTCGCGATCGACGGCGCTGGCACGCCGTTCGTGGGGACATGGCAATGGGCGGGCGACGAGGTCCGCGCCGATGCGGCTGTCGTGACGGAAATCCAGCAAACGCTTACCGACGTCCGGGCAACGATTGCGCGGCTGCAGTCCCGCCTTTTCGAGCTGGACGAGCAGGCCGAGTGGTCCTACTGGGCTTGGGAAAGCGTGCGCGACAGGCTGCTCGCGCGGGCAGAGTCCGAGGCGGCGACGGACGAGGTGGTGCAGTGGATCTTCGACGGGATCGAGGTAGCCATTGCGGTCAGTACGGCGGGCACATGGACGGCACTGAAGGTGGCCTATTTCACCGTCGACATCGGTCTTCGGGTCTATGGCTGGACGACGCTCGACGACGACCTTGCCGACCGCATGGCCACCATCGAGGGAAGCCAGCTGTCCGAGGAGCTGAAGGCGGCGATCGCCACGCGCTTGCGCGTCGGCCTCCGGCCGGACGCCGAGGTGAACTTTGCCGGGGCCGAGAGTCTCGTTGGCGAAGTGCTGGGGGCACCATCGCTGCCGGTGGGCGGGATTGGCTTTGAAGCCGCCAAGAGTTCGGTCGCCGCATGGGTCGAATGGGTGGAGAACGGTGGGGCTCTGCCCGGCGTTGGCCGGGCGTACGCTTGGCTGACGTCGAGCGCGCCCCATCCGCACTTAGCCATGGAGTCGATCCAGGGTATTGAAGCCGCCGCCAGCGAACTGCCGGGCTTCGGCCTGTCGATGGGTCTCATGGCTGCTTCCAAGAGCGTCATCCCGTTCGTGCGCGAGATCTCCTACGGCGTCTTCGGTGGCGACCAGTCAACCACGGAGGAGCTTATGCGGCGGCTCGCCCTCGCCGAGCTCCGGCTGTTTATTCTGGGCGAGCAGGTGGCGACGCTCCGCAGTCTGCTTGCGACGCTTCAACAAGGGGAGCCGGCGATCGTAGAGGCGCTGGCGGAGGCGCGCATTCGCCTCGCCGGCCGAGGTCAGGAATCGCGAGCGTTCATCGATGCCAGCGGCGCCCTCGTCGATCGCACCGCGCCCGTCAACCTGACCCAGGTCGACCGGCCGGTGACGGTCACGGTTCGCGTTTCGGAGGCCCGGCTCCGGTGGCGGCTGGAAGTCGTGGAGGTAGTGGGCGACCGCGAAACGCGGCTCGGCGAGGCGGTGACGGATGGCGACACCGCTTCGCTCAGCTTCGTCCCGCCATCACTCGCCGGAGGTCCGGTCGGTCTCATCGAGGTCCGCGTCCTCGGCATGGAGAGGCAAAACCTCGACGGAGACCCCGCGACGGTTCCGGCCATCGACACCGAGGCCGCCGCATGGGTCGGCCTCGAGCCCACCCCCGACGTCTACCGCTTCGTCTTCGCCCTCCCGGCGGAGCGGCCAGTCTGCACTCCGCCACCCGGCTATTTGCGCGGCCCGGTGGCTAGCACGTTCGACTCGGGTGACGAGGGCTGGACCACGAGCGGCGATGCCGACCGGGTACCCATTTCCTCCGGCGGGGCCATCAGCGCCGCCGACCACGAGACGGGCGGCACCTGGTACTGGAACGCGCCACCATCCTTCCTTGGCGATCGGCAGCGGCTGTTCGGCGGCACGCTCGTTTATGCCCTGCGAACGGATGGCTCAGGTCGGCCGTTCCCTGCTGCCGACGTGGTGCTGGAGGGTAACGGATTGGCGCTGACCCTTGTGGGCGAAGCACCCGGCGCCAACTGGACCACCTACGAGATTGCGCTCGATCCGGCCTCGCCGTGGATGAATGGCGGCAACCCTGCAACCGCCGCCGAGATCCGGCAAGCACTCGCCTGCGTGACCGCACTGCGCATCCGTGGCGAATATACCAACGGCCCCGACCGCGGCTGGTTTGACGATGTCGCGTTCGGCGTCGGGCCGACCAGCACACCGAACCTTCTCGTCAACGGCAGCTTCGAAGAGGGCCCGTTTCCGGGCTCGTTCCTGACGCTGGGCTCAGGCTCCGCCGCCATCGAAGGCTGGACGGTCGTGGCCGACACGGTGGACTATATCGGCACGAGCATACCAGCCGCCGATGGTGGACGTCACACCGATCTCGACGGCACGCCCGGCGCCGGCGCTATCGAGCAGAGTTTCTCCACGATCGCGGGCGAGCTGTACGAGGTCACCTTCGACCTCGCGAGCAACACCGGGTGGCCGCCTCCGATCAAGCGCCTGCAGGTCGAAGCGGCGGGTGATTCTGGCTTCTTCTCGCACCTCGACGGCCAGTCGTGGTCTCCGATCACCTGGCGGTTCCGCGCGCTCGGCCCCGAGACGACGATTCGCTTCCGCAGCCTGACCGACATTCCCGATCCGTATGGGGGCGCCCTCATCGACAACGTCTCAGTCCATTTCGCCCCGGAATAGCGCGATGCGGGGGTCAATGCTCTCGGAGGGATATCGATGAGAACTGCCGCTAAGCTGACCGGCGCGCTCGTTGCGAGCCTCCTCGGTATCGTTCCGTTGTCGGCGCAAGACCCTCCGGAACTCGCGGGGCGCTTCGTCGTCGTCACCTTGAGGGCGGCTTCCAACGTCGTCTCGACGCTCGCGGTACGGGAGGCGAACTGGCGAGAGGAACTCATCGGGAGGTCGATCGACTTCGACAACCCGCTAGCATGGCTCGACGACAGCGCCTGTCTCGCTCCCTGGGAGCCTCGGGCGGCCTCGGAGGGGTTCCTCTGGGTCGACGATCCCAATCTCTCCGACCTCCAGATCGCTCCCGGAGCCGCCGATGGGCGTCTGAACCAGCCGATCATCGTTGATTGTGGGGCTCGCCCCCTCTCCTCGATCAAGCTGGTATTGGTGGTCGACGATCGAGTTCTCGTCACCACGACCACTGGCGGGGAGACCTATTTCGTCCTGGAAAGGCCGCTGGACCAGCCAGAGGCTCTAGCCCTGGAGGAAGGTCTTCGCGATCATGGGGTCGATCCGGGCAGCGTAGACGGTGTCGTCGATGAGGCAACCCGCGCAGCGGTGGCGGCGTTCGCCGAAGCGCATGGCGCGGCCTACCGCTTCCAGAGCGGCGTCATCACCCGCAATCTCCTCGATTTCGTCTCGCAACGCCCACAATGAGGTCCCGGCCACCCTGTCACGATCGCGGGACGCAGATGGTCTTCTGCAATGGCCCTATGGCGCCCCCGCCTGCAAAGCGCCGGACACCACGGCGGGAGAAGGGTGGGTGAGGTCCTCCCGCCGCATCTCGCCAATCGGCCTTGGTCGTCGCGGTCTCGTCCTTGCGGCGGCGGTTCTCGCGGCGCTCGTTTCGACGG
>CAYOET010000262.1:0-6335 GCA_964402985.1 uncultured Bauldia sp.
GAGGGCTGGTCGAACAGCCGCGGGTCTTCCCCCTCCCCCTGGTGGGGAGGGCAGGGGGTGGGGGCCTCGCGGCAAGCGAGGCCTACCAAGAATTCTCGCGTCGAGACTTGACCGTGGGATTATCAAACCTCGCTTGCCGCGAGGCCCCCTCCCAGCCTCCCCCACAAGGGGGAGGGGATTGCCCGTCCCACGCGCGACCGCGCGATGGCAGGGCCAGGGTCCCCGCCGCTTGACCAAGTGATGGCATCGGTTGAGGACTACCACTGATGACTGACACGCCGATCAAGAGAGGACTGAAGCCGGTTCGTCCGGGCGAGGTGCTGCGCGAGGACGTTTTGCCGGCGCTTGGACGGGACAAGACCGAGATCGCATCGCTCCTCGGCGTTTCCCGGCAGACGCTCCACGACATCCTGCGCGAACGGAAGCCGGTCTCGCCCGTCATGGCCGTACGGCTGGGCAAGCTGCTCGGTAACGGTCCCGATCTCTGGTTGAACCTCCAGCGGCGGCACGACCTCTGGAAGGCCGAGCAAGACGTCGACGTATCGAACATCCCCACGCTCAGCGTGGCGTAGGATCCGCTTTCCCATCATGGGCCTGCGACGGAGCCTCAGCGCCGGCCGCGCTTCGCCGGCTTCTCCGGTCGCCCCGCCGTCCCGCGGCGGCCGCGATCACGGTCGGATTTGGGGCGCTGGGCCGCCGGGAGGCGGCGGCCTTCGGTGAGCAGCTCGAAGCGCAAGGCGCCGGCTAACGGAGCTACCTCGAGAAGGCGCACCTCCACCGGGTCGCCGAGTTGGTGCATCTCGCCGGTGCGGGTCCCGACGACCGCGTGGCGGGCCTCGTCGTAGCGGAAGTATTCGTTGCCGAGGCTGGAGATCGGGACGAAGCCGTCGGCGCCGGTCTCGCTGAGCTTCACGAACAGGCCGGCGCGCGTCACGCCGGCGATGCGCCCCGTGAAGGTCGCGCCCACGCGATCCGCGAGCCAGTGGGCAACCAGGCGGTCGATCGTCTCGCGCTCGGCGGCCATCGCCCGCCGCTCGGCAACCGAGATCTCGGCCGAGATGACGGCAAGCTCGGCCTCGGAATCGGCGGGCAGGCCACCCGGCCCGAGCTTCAGCGAGCTCACCAGCGCGCGATGGACGATGAGGTCGGCGTAGCGCCGGATCGGCGAGGTGAAATGCGCGTAGCGGCGGAGGTTGAGGCCGAAATGGCCGATATTGAGCGGGCTGTATTCGGCCTGTGACTGGCTGCGCAGCACGATCTCGTTGACCAGCTGGTCGTGCTCGGTGTCCTGCACCCGCACCAGCACGGTGTTGAAATGGCTGGGGCGGAGATTGCCGGCCTTGGGCAGGTTGATGTCGATCGAGGCGAGGAATTTCCTGAGCGCATCGAGCTTGGCGAGCGAAGGGGCGTCGTGGATGCGGTAGACGAGCGGGGACTTCGCCTTCTCGAGGGTCTCGGCCGCGGCGACATTGGCCTGGATCATGAACTCCTCGATCAGCCGGTGCGCTTCCAGCCGTTCGGGAATCATGATGCGGTCGATCGTCCCGTCCTTCTTGAGGACGACCTTCCGTTCCGGCAGGTCGAGGTCGAGCGGGGCGCGCACGTCGCGGCCACGCTTCAGCACCTCATAGGCGGCCCATAGCGGCTTGAGCGCCGAGTCCATCAGCGGCGCCGCCTTCGCGCCCGGGCGCCCATCGAAGGCGGCCTGCGCCTCATGGTAGGAGAGTTTCGCCGCCGAGCGCATAATGATGCGCTCGAAGCGGTGCGAGCGCTTGTGGCCGTCGGCGCCGAACACCATGCGCACGGCAAGGGCAGGGCGGTTTTCCTCTTCGCGGAGCGAGCAGAGGTCGTTCGAGATGCGCTCGGGCAGCATCGGCACGACCTGGTCGGGGAAATAGACCGAGTTGCCGCGCTTCCGCGCCTCGCGGTCGAGCGCCGAGCCGGGGCGGACATACCAGGACACGTCGGCGATCGCGACCGTGGCGACGACGCCCCCCGGATTGGCGGGGTCGTCGTCGGCCACCGCGTGGACCGCGTCGTCATGGTCCTTGGCGTCGGCCGGATCGATGGTGAGGAGGGGAATGTCGCGCCAATCCTCGCGATGATCCATCGTCGCCGGCCCAGCGGTCTTGGCCTCGGCCAGCGTCTCTTTCGGAAAGACGTTCGGGATACCGTGCGCGTGGATGGCGATGCGGCTGATCGCCTTCTCGCTCTTCATCGTGCCGAGGACCTCGACCACCCGCGCGCGGCCGGGGCCGAGCCGCCCAGAGGTCAGCACCGAGACGGTGACGAGATCGTCGGGCTTGGCGCCATTGATGTCGTCGGTCGCGACGTTGAGCTCGCGCTGCTTGCGGTCGACCGGCACGATGCGCCCCCCGCCGGGGGCTTCGCGGAACACGCCGAGGACGGTTTCCGGCCGGCGCTCGAGCACCTTCACGACGGTTGCGCGGTAGGCCTCGCCGGGCGTTTCGCGCGGGGCGACGCGGGCGAGCACCTGGTCGCCGACCGCGGCCGCGGCGCCGGGTGCGCGGCGGGCGCCGGAGGTGAGGAGCACTTGCGGCGGCGCCCCGCCCATCTTGTCCCACTCGGCCGGCTCGGCGATGAGGTCGCCGTCCGGATCGCGGCCGGTGACGGCGAGGACGGTGAGCGGCGGCAGCTCTCCGGGCTTGGCGTAGCGGCGGCGCTTGCCGGCGACGAGGCCCTCGTCGGCAAGGCTCTTAAGGAGCGCCTTCAGCTCGATCTTGGCGGCGCCGGAGAGGCTGAAGGCGCGCGCGATCTCGCGCTTGCCGGCGTGGCCGGGATGGTCGGCGATGAAGGCGAGAAGCTGCTCCTTGGTAGGGAGCGCGCCCTTGGCCGCGGGCTTGGACTTCCGGCGCGGCTTGGGCTCCTTCGTCATCTCGATCAGCTGGCCTTTTTCTTCGGGCTGCGCGCCGCGCTCTTGGGTTTGGCTGCGCTCTTTGGTTTGACGCTGCGCTTGGGCTTGCCGCTCGCCGGCTGGTCCGCTTTCCTGGCGATCAGCTCGACCGCCTGGTCGAGGGTGATCGTGTCGGTGGTGAGCGTCCGCGGCAGCGTCGCGTTGATCTTGCCATGGTTTACATAGGGCCCGAAACGGCCGGCGCGAACGGTGATGTTGCCGCCCAGCGTCGGATGGTCGCCGAGCGAGCGGCCCGGCTGCGCGGCGCCGAAGCGGCGGCCGCCCGAGGCGGCCTTCTCGGCAAGGAGCGAGACGGCGCGGTTGATGCCGACCGAGAACACCTCCTCGACCGAGTCGAGATTGGCGAACTTTCCGTCATGGAGCACGAACGGCCCATAGCGGCCGATGCCGGCCGTGATCTCCTTGCCGGTCTCCGGATGGAGGCCGATCGGGCGCGGCAGCGCGAGGAGGGCGAGCGCCCCCTCGAGATCGATGGTCTGCGGGTCCCAGCCCTTGGGGATGGAGGCGCGCTTCGGCTTCTCTTTTTCTTTGCCCTTGCCCTCGGGCGCCTCGCCGAGCTGCAGATAGTGGCCGAACCGCCCGTTGCGAACCGTGACCTCGAGCCCGCTTTCCGGGTCGAGGCCGAGCGACCGCGTGCCGTTATCGTTGGCGGCGTCGCCTTCCTCGCCGCTCGGGGCGGCGAGCTGGCGGGTGAACTTGCACTCCGGATAGTTCGAGCAGCCGATGAAGGCGCCGAACCGGCTCAGCTTCAGTGACAGCTTTCCCGTCCCGCAGAGCGGACAGGTGCGCGGGTCGCTGCCGTCCGCCTTGGCCGGGAAGATATGCGGGGCGAGGAGGTCGTTGAGCGCGTCGAGGACGGCGGAGACGCGCAGCTCCTTGGTCTTCTCGACATGGCTCGAGAACTGCGTCCAGAACTCGCGCAAGACGTCCTTCCAGGCGATCTCGCCGTTGGAGATGCGGTCGAGCTTCTCCTCGAGGTCGGCGGTGAAATCATATTCGACGTAGCGGTCGAAGAAGCTCTCGAGGAAGGCGGTGACGAGCCGGCCCTTGTCCTCCGGGTGGAGGCGCTTCTTCTCGACCCGGACGTAGCCGCGGTCGCGGAGCGTCGCCAGCGTCGCCGTATAGGTCGACGGCCGGCCGATGCCGAGCTCCTCCATCTTCTTGATGAGGGTTGCCTCGGTGTAGCGCGGCGGCGGCTCGGTGAAATGCTGTGTGGTCGAGATGCCGCGCTCGGTCAGGCGCTCGCCGGAGGTGACCTGCGGGAGGCGGGCGGATTCCTCGTCCTCGGTGTCGTCGAGCGTCTCCTGGTAGAGCGTCAGGAAGCCCGGGAACACGATCACCGTGCCGGTCGCCCGAAGGTTCGCCGTCTCGCCCTTGCCGCTTGCCGTGATCTCGATCGAGGTCCGTTCGAGATCGGCCGACGTCATCTGGCTTGCAAGCGTGCGCTTCCAGATCAGCTCGTAGAGCTTGGCCTGCTCTTGATCGAGATAGGCCGACATCGCGTCGGGGTGCCGCGACGGATCTGTCGGGCGGATGGCCTCATGCGCTTCCTGCGCATTCTTGGCCTTGCTGGTGTAGGCGCGCGGGCGGTCGGGCAGATATGCCGCGCCGAAACGCTGGCCGATCGCGCTGCGGATCGGCCCGATCGCCTCGGGGACGATCTGCACGCCGTCGGTGCGCATATAGGTAATGAGGCCGACCGTCTCGCCGCCGATATCGATGCCCTCGTAGAGGCGCTGCGCGATCTGCATGGTCCGCGTCGCCGGGAAGCCGAGCTTGCGCGAGGCTTCCTGCTGCAGGGTCGAGGTGGTGAAGGGCGGGTAAGGGTTGCGCTTGTGCGGCTTGGTGTCGACGCCGTCGACGGTATAGGTGGCGCCGGTCAGCGCGCGCTCGATGCGGCGCGCCTTCTCCTCGTTGCCGACGTCGAGGCGGCCGAGCTTCTCGCCCTCGAAGCCGACCAGGCGGGCAACGAAGCTGTCGCGGCGCGCGGTCTCGAGGGTGGCCTCGATCTGCCAATATTCGCGCGGCTTGAAGAGTTCGATCTCGCTCTCGCGGTCACAGACGAGACGGAGGGCCACCGACTGCACGCGGCCCGCCGAGCGGGCGCCCGGCAGCTTGCGCCACAGCACCGGCGAGAGGGTGAACCCGACGAGATAGTCGAGCGCACGGCGGGCGAGATAGGCATCGACCAGCGGCCCGTCGACGGGCCGGGGATGCTTCATCGCCTCGAGCACCGCCTCGCGGGTGACCGCGTTGAAGACCACGCGTTCGACCGGCTTGTCCTTGAGAAGGCGCTTCTGCTTGAGAATCTCGTGGACGTGCCAGGAGATCGCTTCGCCCTCGCGATCGGGGTCGGTGGCGAGGATGACGCGGTCGGCGTCCTTCACCGCCTTGACGATGTCGGCCATGCGCTTCTGCGCCTTGGCGTCGACTTCCCAGTCCATCGCGAAATCGTCGTCGGGGCGGACCGAGCCGTCCTTCGAGGGCAGGTCGCGGACGTGGCCGTAGGAGGCGAGGACCTGGTAGCCCGAGCCGAGATATTTGTTGATCGTCTTGGCTTTGGCCGGGGATTCGACGATGACGAGGTTCATTCCGTCCAGGTTTCCTTTGGCCTCGTGAGGTGGCCTATGTGGGCATCGCGGCCATTGTCCGCCAGCCCACGCACCGGGTCGCGGCGGGGCCGAGACATGCCGGGAAGTTGCCGGGCGTGTCAAACACGGCACGGGTTAACGACGTTCGGGCCGAGGTGTTCAGCCTTGTTGGCTGAGCGGGTCGAGGCTATACAGCCGCGGCTTCAACAAACCCTGAAAACGACGGACACGACCCAATGGCGATCGAGCGCACTTTTTCGATGATCAAGCCGGATGCCACGGCTCGTAACCTCACCGGCGCGATCACCGACGTGCTCGAGAAGGCGGGCCTCCGCGTCATCGCTTCGAAGCGCGTGTGGATGACGCAGAAGCAGGCCGAGGGCTTCTACGCCGTCCACAAGGCGCGGTCGTTCTTCGGCGAACTGGTCTCGACCATGACCGCCGGCCCAACCGTCATCCAGGTCCTCGAAGGCGAGAACGCGATCGCCAGGAACCGCGAAGTAATGGGCGCCACCGACCCCGCCAAGGCGGCCGCCGGCACGATCCGCAAGCTCTTCGCCAAGTCGATCGGCGAGAACTCGGTCCACGGCTCGGACTCGCTTGAGAATGCCAGGCAGGAGATCGACCAGTTCTTCACGGGCGCCGAAATCGTCGGCTGATCCATTCCACAGGGTGATACGGGCCGGCCCGGGGCAAGCGCTTCGGGCCGGCCTTTTTTGCTTGTCGGCAATACGATTTTACGACGCCGCCGCAGTTGACGTTTGTGCGTCAACGTGAAAACGGTTTTGCAAATTTTATTTGAAGGGTAG
>CAYOET010000263.1:0-5030 GCA_964402985.1 uncultured Bauldia sp.
CCCCGTCGTCCAGCCCGATCCTGCACCGCAGCGTGGCCGCGGCGGTGGACGTCAGCAGCGCGACCTCGATCCGGTCGGCCTCGGCGATCACGTGCCGGACTTCCTCCGCCGCCCGGTCCGCCCGCCCTCGTCGAGCACCTAGCGCCGAGGCGGATTCGCCTCCGTCTCCCTCACTCCACCGTATGTCATTGCCGGGCTTGTCCCGGCAAATCCATGAACTCCACCCGCGAGGCTTGGCCCGCACCGGTGGGTGTTCATGTCGCCGGAACGGCGATGACAATTCGGAGAAGACCGAAGCGAAAGGCGAAGCGACCGTCCTCTATGAGGACTTCCGGGCACGTGGCTTGGTCGGCGGCTCTTTCGGCGGGGACG
This sequence comes from uncultured Bauldia sp., assembly GCA_964402985.1. Classification (GTDB taxonomy): domain Bacteria; phylum Pseudomonadota; class Alphaproteobacteria; order Rhizobiales; family Kaistiaceae; genus JADYYB01. The sequence goes on from CAYOET010000263.1 coordinate 373, forward strand.
CGACTTTCTTGTCGGCCGGCGCCTTCTTCTTCCCCGCCTTGTTGCGCTCGGCCGCGGCGAATGCCGTGAGCGCCCAGGCGCGGAACTCGTCGCGTTCGTCGAACAGCCGCTCCGGCACGCGCCGATACGGCATCGTCATGGGTCGGTTCTTGCCGGGATAGACCCAGGCCTCGCAGCCTTCCGCCTCGAAAGCCGGCTCGGTCTCCGCATCGGCGCGGAAGTAGAGCACCTCGTCGGCCGCGAGCGCGAACATGATGCCCTCGCGGAAGACGCCGAGCCCGCCGAACATCGCGCGCACGCTCGTCCCTTCGACGGGCTCGAAGAACTCCTCGACGAAAGCGCGGAAGCCGTCTGATTTCATGCGAACCCTCCCCCTCCTGCGTCGGCAGGAGGCGGACGCTAGACGTGGACCGGGGGGAGCTCAGCGGCCTTGAGGTTGACCGACTCGCCGCAGCCGCAGGCCGAGACTTCGTTCGGGTTCTCGAACACGAACCCGGTCGACATCTTGCTCTCGCGGAAGTCCATCACGCTGCCGAGGAGGAACAGCACCGCCTTCGGCTCGACGAAGATGGTCACGCCCTTCTCGTCGACGCGATCATCCCCGGCGGGAGCGGCCTCGACCACGTCCATCGTATAGGCCATGCCGGCGCAGCCGCCGTTGCGCACGCCCACGCGGACGCCCGCCACCGGCCTGTCGGCAGCCTCGACGATCTCCCGAACGCGCGAAGCGGCGGCGTCGGTAAGGGACAAAACCCTGAACTTCATCATGCCCATAGCGGCATCCTATCACGCTTCGACCGAGGGCGCGACCGCCTCCGGTTCAGTACCAATTCAACGCCACGCGGGCCTCTTCGGACATGCGGTCCATCGTCCACGGCGGGTCGAAGACCATGTTCACGACCACCTGACCCACGCCCGGCACCGTGCCGACCGCGTTCTCCACCCAGCCCGGCATCTGCCCGGCCACCGGGCAACCGGGGGCGGTCAGCGTCATGTCGATCGTCACGCCGCGATCATCGCCGATATCGATGCGGTAGATGAGGCCCAGCTCGTAGATGTCCGCCGGGATCTCCGGGTCGAACACCGTCTTGAGCGCGGCAATGATATCGCTCGTCATCCGCTCGAGTTCCTCGGGCGGAAGCGCGGAAGGAGGCGCCGGCGGGGGCGACTGCTCCTGTGTCTCGATGGCGGCGTCAGACATCTCAATCGACCTTAAGCGAAGAAATCATGAGCCTTCTGAACGGCCTCGGCAAGGCGATCGACTTCCTCCATCGTGCTGTACATGGCGAAGGATGCCCGGCACGTCGCCGTCACGCCGAAGCGCGCCAGAAGCGGCTGGGCGCAATGCGTACCGGCCCTCACCGCAACGCCCGAGCGGTCGAGAACCGTCGAAATGTCATGCGCATGGGCGCCCCGCATGTTGAAGGCGACGATCGCGCCCTTGCCGGGCGCTGACCCATAGATCGTGACGCCGTCGATCTCCGACAAGCGCTTCTGCGCATAGGCGCCGATCGCCGCCTCGTGCGCGGCGATGCGCTCGCGGCCGACCGAGCGCATGTAGTCGAGCGCGACGCCAAGCCCGATCGCCTCGGCGATCGCCGGTGTCCCAGCCTCGAACTTGTGCGGCGCGTCGGCATAGGTCACGAGGTCCGGCGTCACGTCGCGGATCATCTCGCCGCCGCCCTGGTAGGGCGGCATTGCGGCCAGGTACTCGGCCCGCGCGTAAAGGACGCCGATGCCGGTCGGCCCATACACCTTGTGCCCGGTGAAGACGTAGAAATCGACGTCGAGATCCTGCACGTCGACCGGCAGGTGGACCGCGCCCTGGCTGCCATCGACCAGCACCGGCACGCCGCTCTCATGCGCGATGCGGCACACCTCCTTGATCGGCACGATCGTCCCCAGCACGTTCGACATGTGGGTGATCGCGACGATCTTGGTCCGCGGTGTGATCAGCGCGGCGAAGGCGTCGAGGTCGAAGCTTCCGTCGTCGCCGACCGGCGCCCATTTCAGCACCGCCCCCTTCCGCTCGCGATGGAAATGCCACGGCACGATGTTGGAGTGATGCTCCATCACCGTCAGCAGGATCTCGTCGCCCTCATTGATCGCGATCTGCCCGAACGAGGAGGCGACGAGGTTGATCGCCTCCGTGGACGAGCGAGTGAAGATGATCTCCGAGGTGTCGCGCGCGTTGAGGAAGCCGCGCACCGTCTCGCGCGCATGCTCGAAGCGGTCGGTGGCGAGGTTCGAGAGATAGTGCAGCCCACGATGGACGTTGGCGTACTCGTCGCGATAGGCGCGCGTGATCGCATCGATCACCACTTGCGGCTTCTGCGCCGACGCCCCGCTATCGAGATAGGTTAGCTTCTTCCCGCCGTAGACCGTCGTCGCCAGGATCGGGAAATCGCGCCGAACCGCCTCGACGTCATAGGGGGTGGCGGCCGTGACGACGCGCTCGTTCATGGCGTGGGCGCCACGCTGACCGGCCGCCGCGACAGCCAATCCTCGATCACCCCGTCGAGCGCCGCGCCAACCTCCTCATCCGCGATCGCCTCGACAGCGTCGGCGAGGAACGCCTGCAACAGCAGCCGCTCGGCGTCGGGACGCGGGATGCCGCGGCTCAGGAAATAGAACAGCATCGCCTCGTCGATGCGGCCCGACGTCGAGCCGTGGCCGCATTGCACGTCGTCGGCGTAGATCTCGAGCTCCGGCTTCGACACGAACGCCGCATCGTCGGACAGGAGGAGCTGCTTGGCCATCATCTTGCCGTCGGTCTTCTGCGCCTCCTGGGCGACGATGATCTTGCCCTGGAACACGCCGTCCGCCGATCCGTCGGCGACATTCTTGAACAGGACCCGGCTCTTCGAGCCGGGCCTCTCGTGGTTGATGACCAGCGTCACGTCGGCATGCTGATCGCCGCCGATCATGGTGGCGCCGTTGAGATGAATCTCCGCCCCCTCGCCCGCGATCGTCACGAAGCTTTGCGAGCGCGACAGCGACGCCCCGGCGGTGACGGTGAGGTGGTTGAAGCGCGCGCCCGCGCCGACATTGACCACCAGCGAGCCGAGATGCGAGGCGTGGTCGCCGGCTGCCTGGAGCTTGCTCCAATCGAGCCGCACGTCGGCGCCGACATCGACATAGGTAACGGCGTTGGCGTGGCTCGGAACGCCGTCGCGGCCGACATGGACCTCCACCACGCGCAGCGAGGCCCCCGCGCCGACGATCAGCGCATCGCGCGTGAAGGCGGAGACCGGCGCGCCGGTCGAGACGTGGAGGATCTCGAGCGGGCGCGAGAGCTGCACGCCCGGCCGGACCACGACCGCCACGCCATCCTGGACGAGCGCGGTGTTGAGTGTGACCGCCGCGTCGCGAGCCGCCATCTCGGGAAGCGTCATCACGACCTTCCCGGCGGACTCGCTCGCCAGCAGCAGCGCCGTGCCCTCGACCTCGACCCCTTCGAGAAGCAGCGGCCCGAGATCGGAAAGCCCCGGCATGAAATGCCCGTCGACGAGGATCAGGCGGAAGCGCTCAAGGCCGCCGAGACGGTCCGGCGCGAGCGCCAGCGCCGAGGCGGCATCCTTCTCCTCGACGCGGCCGCCGAGCGGCGGCACGTCGCGGAGGAGCGCGCGAAGGTCGGTGTACTTCCACTCCTCGACGCGGCGGTGCGGCAGACCGCTCGCGCGGAAGCGCTCGAACGCCTCGGCGCGGAGGCCCTGCACCTCTTCATTGCCGGGCAGCCCGCCACGCATGCCCTCATAGGCGGCGATCAGCGCTGTCTCGGCCTCGGTGCGAAGGATGCGCGGTTCGACGGACATCGCGTTCACGCGGGCTCCGCGGCGTAGTCCGCGTAGCCATGCGCCTCGAGCTCGAGGGCCAGCTCCTTGCCCCCGGTGCGGACGATCTTGCCGGCCGACATGACGTGCACCTTGTCGGGCACGATGTAATTGAGGAGCCGCTGGTAGTGCGTGATGACCAGCGTCGAGCGCTTCGGGCTGCGCAGCGTGTTCACGCCCTCCGAGACGATGCGGAGCGCATCGATGTCGAGGCCGGAATCGGTCTCGTCGAGGATGCACAGCTTGGGCTGGAGGAGCGCCATCTGCAGGATCTCGTTCCGCTTCTTCTCGCCGCCCGAGAAGCCGGTGTTGACCGGCCGGCGCAGCATCTCCTGGTTCATCTGCAGGAGGTCGGCCGCCTGCCGCACCCGGCGGATGAATTCGGGCGTGGTCAGCTCCGCCTCGCCGCGCGCCTTGCGCTGCGAGTTCAGCGCCGCCTTGAGAAAGGTCATGCCCGAAACGCCAGGAATCTCGACCGGGTACTGGAAAGCGAGGAAAACCCCCTTGGCCGCACGCTCGGCGGGCTCCCATTCGACGATGCTCTCGCCCTCGAAGAGGATGTCGCCCTCGGTGATCTCGTAGTCGTCCTTGCCGGCCAGCACATAGGCGAGCGTCGACTTGCCCGAACCGTTCGGCCCCATGATCGCGTGGACCTCGCCCGAACCGATCGTGAGATCGAGGCCGCGGAGGATCTTCTTGCCGTCGATCTCGACGTGAAGGTTCTTGATTTCGAGCATTTCAGCTTTTCTCGTTTCAGGTCTTGGTCGGTCAGCCGACGATGTTCAGGTCTTGGTGCCGGCCTGCTTGTAGTCTGCGAGCGTCTTC
>CAYOET010000264.1:0-31299 GCA_964402985.1 uncultured Bauldia sp.
GCTGCCCGACCCCGCCGATGATCATCCACGAGGGGAGGCGCCGGGCGATCTCGTCGGGCAGGCGGAAGACGAAGCCGATGGCGATGCCGTAGGAGAAGATCACCAGCACCACGCCGAACAGGAACGAATCGACGGCCTCGAGCACCGGCACGGTCACCTGCCCGCCCTCGGCATGCGCGTCGGTGAGAAGGTGCCAGGCCTCGTAGAGATAGACGGCGCCCTGCGCGAACATCAGGAGCGACCCGACGAACGCGCCGACCGAGCCGATCAGCATCACGACGCGGAAGCCGAACAGTAACTGCAGCAGTGGATTCAAGTCTCGCCCCTCTGTCTTGGTTAGCCCCGCCTGCCTAACCTCCCCCTCGAGGGAGGTCGAAACCGGCGCTTCAGCCGGTTTCCGGAGGGGGGTAGCCCACCGTCCGCGCCCCCCTCCCCAAACTGCTCCGCAGTTTGGACCTCCCCTCAAGGGGGAGGTTAAGAGCAAGCGCGCTGACGCTGAGTGTTCGTCTCTAGACCAGCATCTTGCCTTCTTCGCTGATCGCCGACTCGATCTCCTCGTCCGGGAGGTCCTCGCCGAGCAGCATCTCGTTATGCGCCTTGCCCGACGGGATCATCGGGAAGCAGTTGGCGAGCGCCGCGACCCGGCAATCGAACAGCACCGGGTGCGGCGTGTTGATCATTTCGAGGATCGCGTCGTCGAGCTCGTCGGGCTTGCTCGCGCGGATGCCGACGCCGCCATAGGCCTCGGCGAGCTTCACGAAATCGGGCAGCGACTCCATGTAGGAGTGCGAGATGCGGTTGCCGTGCAGGAGCTGCTGCCACTGCCGCACCATGCCCATGTACTGGTTGTTGAGGATGAAGACCTTGACCGGCAGCTCGTGCTGCACCGCGGTCGACATCTCCTGCATGTTCATCAGGATCGAAGCGTCGCCGGCGATGTCGATGACCAGCGATTTCGGGTGCGCAGCCTGGGCGCCGATCGCGGCCGGGAGGCCATAGCCCATCGTGCCGAGGCCGCCCGAGGTCATCCAGCGGTTGGGCTCGTCGAAATGGAAGAACTGCGCGGCCCACATCTGGTGCTGGCCGACCTCGGTGGTGATGTAGACGTCCTTGTCCCGAGTCAGCGCATAGAGCCGCTCGATCGCGTATTGCGGCATGATCACGTCGCGCCGCGGCTTGTAGGTGAGGCTCTTCTTCCCGCGCCAGCGGTCGATCTGCTTCCACCACTCCTTGAGGGCCGCCTTGTCCGGGGCCGCTTTGGAGTCCCGCCACATCGCCAGCATGTCCTCGAGGACGTGGGCGACGTCGCCGACGATCGGGATGTCGACCGCCACGTTCTTGTTGATCGAGGACGGGTCGATGTCGATGTGGATCTTCTTCGAGCCCGGAGAGAAGGCATCGAGGCGGCCGGTGATGCGGTCGTCGAAACGGGCGCCGACGCAGATCATCACGTCGCAATCGTGCATCACGTTGTTGGCTTCGTAGGTGCCGTGCATGCCGAGCATGCCGAGCCAATGCGGGTCGGAGGCCGGGAAGGCGCCGAGGCCCATCAGCGTCGAGGTCACCGGGTAGCCGGTCACCTTGGCCAGCTCGCGGAGGAGCTGCGTCGCCTTGGGTCCGGAATTGATGACGCCGCCGCCGCTATAGATCACCGGCCGCTTGGCGCCGGCGAGGAGCTTCACCGCCGCCTGGATTGCGCGTGGATCGCCGTGGAGGCGCGGGTGGTAGGTCTTGTGCTCGACATTGGTCGGACCGGTGTAGGTGCCGGTCGCGAACTGGACGTCCTTCGGGATGTCGACGACCACCGGGCCGGGGCGGCCGTGGCTGGCGACATAAAACGCTTCGTGGAGGATGCGGCTGAGGTCGTTGACGTTGCGCACCAGCCAGTTGTGCTTGGTGCAGGGCCGCGTGATGCCGACCGTGTCGCACTCCTGGAAGGCGTCGTTGCCGATGAGGTGGGTCGGGACCTGGCCGGTGATGCAGACCATCGGGATCGAGTCCATCAGCGCGTCGGTGAGCGCGGTGACCATGTTGGTCGCGCCCGGGCCTGAGGTGACCAGCGCCACGCCGGGCCGCCCGGTCGAGCGGGCGTAGCCTTCGGCCGCGTGGCCGGCGCCCTGCTCGTGGCGGACGAGGATATGGCGGATCTTCTCCTGCTGGAAAAGCTCGTCGTAGATCGGGAGGACGGCGCCGCCGGGATAGCCAAATAGATCAGTGACGCCCTGATCGATGAGCGCCTGGACGACCATCTGCGCGCCGGTCATCTGGCGCGGCCCCTCGGTGGCCAGCTCGGCTTTCTTCACCTGCCGTGTCATGTCCTTGCCCTCTTGCTTCGTCCGCCGGCCTTCGTATGCCGACGCCGCAGGCTCCTCAGGCTCCGCGCGATCCCGGCCTTCGCCGGGTGACGATCGATTGTGACTATTTCCAATTTCGCTTCGGTTTACGACTGAATTCCAGGCAACAAAAAAGGGCCTCAAGGGCCCTCGGTTTCAAGCGCGTCGGCGGTCGCGGCGGCTAGATGGCCACCCCGGCGATGCGCTCCGATACTACGAGAATGCTGTTCATGGCTGTCCGAACCCACGTTTTCGAGGGGTATTTAGTCCTCGGCTCGGGGCCGGTCAACTCCCTCTTAAGCGACTGCGATTATCGACGGCGCGGTATCCGCCGGCCGCGATCCCACGCCTTGTCGACCGTGCGGCGGGATTTCCCCTTTCCCAGGGCCTCGACGGTAAGCCGCATCTCGGTCAGCTCGCGGTGGGCCTGAGCGTGCGATCTCACCTCCGCCGGCAGGTCGGCCTCTTCCACCAGCCGGTAGTCCACGGACTTGCTGCGGTTGATCGGCAAGGACCCGAACGCGAGGTCATGGAACGCCGCTAAAGTGTATGTGCCGACACGGCCGGTATGGGTCGCACGCGCGAGGGCGGGTTGAACCGCGACGAGGTCCGGGGTCGTGGCGAGAAGCGCGTAGAGCGACCAGTCCCAGCCCCAAACATAGCGCCAGGCAAGCGCCCCCCGCCACGGAAGGAGGCGTCGCTCGCCGTTCCAGGCTGGCCTGATCCACCTCGTCCATTCCTCCCTCCTGATGGCGACCCCGATCGAATTCGAGACTTTTGCGGTGAACAGGATCTCCGGGTAGCGCTCATTGGAAAGCAGCCCCTGCGTCCCACAGGGGCCGGCAAGGAGGCCGAGCAGGAGCCAGTTCTGCCGATGGTTCAGCTGGTACCAAAGGGCGAGCGCGGTTGCGTCGGGTGAGACGAGAAGATCCTCCTCCAGGCAAAGGTTGAGTTCGGACCCCTCGCCGAAGGCATCGTCAATCGCCGAGAACGGATTCTTCCGAATCCCGAGGACCGTGGCGTTGATGCGGATGTCGTAGTCCAGGCCTGCGAGCAGTTCGGCTGCTATCGGCGGAAACTCCGCCGCTCGTGGCCCCGGCTCGATCCGGATCAGAATCCGCCAGCCGCGGAGGTCATTTTCGACGAGCGAAAGAAGTGTGCCCCGAAAGAGCTCGGGCCGGTCCTTGCCGGTAAGAGTGATGCTGCGGCCGCCCGCCAATCAGTGTCCCCGCCGACAAGCTTCTTTCGCGTCCAGGATAGTCGAGCCTCCCCTCGAACGAAACGGCGAGGCGTCAGGTGAGGGTCTCGGCCAACCTTACCGCACCCGTCCTCGCCGGATCGATCCTCGTCCAGGCCGGCATCTGATTGCGGAACCAGGTCATCTGCCGCTTGGCATATTGGCTGGTCTGCACAGCCGCGCGCTCGATCGCCTCTTCGAGGCCGATGCGGCCCGCCGCGTGGTCGATGAACGCCTGCAATCCCAAGGCCTTGGAGGCCGATGCTTTGGGATCGATGCCGAGCGCGGCGTAGCGCGCCGCCTCTTCCACCGCGCCGGCGGAGACCATGGCGCGGAGGCGCGAGCGGATGTTGTCGGCCAATCTCTCCCGGGGTGGGTCCACGACGAGGAGGACGGCTTCGGGCGCCCGCACCGCCGGTTCGGTCGCAGCTTCCTTGTGCCAATCCGATAGCGGCTTCCCGGTTGCGTCGAGCACTTCGAGCGCGCGCAGAATGCGTGTCGGGTCCGAGGGCCGGATCTTCGCCGCGCCAGTGGGGTCGCGGTGGGCGAGCTCGTCGTGGAGGGCCCCTGCCCCTTCCCTCTCGAGACGTTGCGACAGTCGCTCGCGCACTTCGGCGGGGATGGCCGGCACCGGGGCGAGACCCTCGGTCAGCGCTTTGAAATAGAGTCCGGTTCCGCCCACGAAGATCGGCGTTCCGGCGTTCATCCTCGCCGTCCCCAGGCAGGCGACGGCGTCCGCCAACCACGCGCCGACCGAGTAACGCTGGCGCGCCGACACGTGTCCGTACAGACGGTGGGGCGCAGCCGCTTCCTCATCGGCCGTGGGTCGCGCGGTGAGGATACGGAGCTCGGAATAGACCTGCAGAGCGTCGGTGTTGATCACCGTGCCGTCGAGCGCACGGGCCAGTTCCACAGCGAGGCGCGACTTGCCGCTGGCGGTCGGTCCCGCTATCAGGACCGCGCGCGGGGTTCCCGCTTTAGTCATTTCACCCGACTGACATGGCCGCTCTCGTCGCCACGTTCATAGCACGGCCCGAGAACGCCACGGCAATAGCCGAAGTCGTTGCCGGGGCTGAGAAATCGACCGGCGGACGGGTTCATTGGCTGGCCCGGTACGCCGCCGCCGACCTGTTCCTTCCCAGCCGGCCCGACTCGGCGGAGAGCCGCGAAGCGGTCGATCGCGAGCTCCGTGCCCTCCTCGCCGGCCGTCCGATCGATCTCGTCGTCCAGCCTACCCTCGGGCGCCGGAAGAAGCTCCTCGTCGCCGACATGGACTCGACCATGATCGACGAGGAGTGCATCGACGAGCTGGCCGATTTCGTGGGCCTCAAGGCGCAAGTCTCAGCGGTGACCGAGCAGGCGATGCGCGGCGAGATCGCGTTCGAGCCGGCGCTCCGCGCGCGTGTCGCCCTTCTCGCCGGCCTCCCGGTCTCGACCATCGACACGATCCTTCGGCAGCGCATCCATCCGAGTGCTGGCGGCCCGACGCTGGTCGCCACCATGCGCGAGTTCGGGGCACGCGCGGTGCTGGTCTCGGGCGGCTTCAGCCTCTTCACCAGCCGGGTCGCGCAGGCGATCGGCTTCGACGAGGAGCGGGCGAACGAACTCCTCGTCGAGGACGGCAGGCTCGCCGGCAAGGTCGCGGAACCGATCCTCGGCCGCGAGGCCAAGGTGGCGACGCTTCGCGAGTTCACGGGGAAGCTCGGCCTCCGGCGCGAGGATACGCTCGCCATCGGCGACGGCGCCAACGACCTAGGCATGATCCTCGAAGCCGGGCTGGGCGTGGCGATGCACGCCAAGCCGATGGTCGCGGCGAGCGCGCCGGCCCGGCTCGACCATGTCGATCTCACCGGGCTCCTCTACGTCCAGGGCTACGAGAGCAGCGACTTCGTCCGCGCCGAGGCGGCGCCGTTCTAGGGGTCGCTCAACCTCCCCGTACGGGGAGGTTAAATCGCGTTGAGGGGCAGACCACCCTGCCGGACTTGGACCCGTGACGCCCTAGTTGAGGCGGAGCGCGACGTAGCGCGTGAAGCGGCCGTCGGCGCTCGAGAGGAGCATCACCGCCGCGCGACGCTCGCCCCGGCTCAGCGCCTCGAGCTTCTGCTCGACGTCGAGCGGGACCGAGACGGCTTCCTGCGCGACCTCGAGGATCACCTCGCCGGGAGTGATGCCCTTTTCGGCCGCGGCGCTGCCCACCGCCACGTCGGTCACCACCACGCCCTCTACCTCGGGGGCGATGCTGAACTGCTGGCGGAGACCGTCGCTGATCTCGGACATCAGCAGGCCGAGCGAGCGCGGCTCGACGGCGGCGAGGGCCTCGTTGACGACGGGGCCGTTGTCCTCCTCCGTCATGCGGGCGAGGCGAACGCTCAACGTCAACTCGGCGCCGCCGCGGAGAACGACGATGTCGAGCGGGGTATCGATCGGGGAACTGGCGACGAGCCGCGGCAGGTCGCGCATCTCGCCGATCGGCTCGCCGTTGAACGCGACCACGACGTCGCCGCGCTCGATCCCGGCGACGGCGGCCGGGCTGTCGTCGCCGAGGCTCGAGACCAGCGCGCCACGCGCCTCCCCCATGCCGAGGCCCTCGGCGAGGTCGAGGGTGACATCCTGGATGCGCACGCCGAGAAGGCCGCGCCGCGTCTCGCCGAACTCGACCAGCTGGCCGACCACCGGCTCGGCCATCTCGGCCGGGACGGCGAAGCCGACGCCGACCGAGGCGCCGGTCGGCGAGATGATGGCGGTAGTCACGCCGACCACGTCGCCGTTCATGTTGATGAGCGGGCCGCCCGAATTGCCGCGGTTGATGGCGGCGTCGGTCTGCAGGAAGTCGTCATAGGGGCCGGTGTTGATGTCGCGGTTGCGCGCCGAGAGGATGCCGATGGACACGCTGCCGCCGAGGCCGAAGGGGTTGCCGATCGCCATCACCCAGTCGCCGATGCGAAGCTCCTCGGACTTGGCGAAGTCGAGCGCCGGGAGCGGGCTCGGGGGCTCGACCTTGAGGACCGCGAGGTCGGTCTTGATGTCGCGGCCGAGGAGGGTCGCCATGAGGCGCGTGCCGTCATTGAGGAAGATGACGATCTCGTCGGCGTCCTCGATGACGTGATGGTTGGTGACGATGATGCCGTCGGCGCCGACGATGAAGCCGGTGCCGAGCGACTCGACCCGGCGCGAAGGGTCGGGCTGATCCTGGTTGAAGAAATCGTTGAGGAGGTCGCCCATTGGCTGGTCGCCGGGCGCCTGGCCGGGCGAGCGGGTCGAGACGACGATCTGGGTGGAGGAGATGTTGACCACCGAGGGCATCACGCTGGCGGCAAGGTCGGCGATCGAGTCGGGGCCGTTGGCGAAGATCACCGGCGGCGCGTCGATCGTCAGACCGGGCGTCTGCTGCGGAACCTGGGCCGGCGGCACGACCATCGGCGAGTTGGGCTCGGGCGTGATGGCGGGAGGCGGAGCCAGGGGCTCGGGCAGTCCGGCCTGGGCCAGCGCATTGGCCGTCCCGATGGCGAAAGCGAGCACGGCGACGGCGGGCAGATGGAGCGGGAACGAACGGCGCAAGCCCATGGGCAAGGGACCTCCGGAAGGGCTGGAAGATCGGAGCGCGCCGCGATTTTCTTGGGGTCCGCGGCGCCGGTGCCGGAGAGTCTAGCATCGCCCTTCGGGCGAGACGAGCGTCGACACTCAAACGTTACTTCGTGCCACGGGTAGAAACGGATCGGCCCCGCGAGGGGGGCCGATCGTGGTTTCGAGCTAGGGGACCGGAGCCGGCGTGGGCTGCGGGGCTTCGGCCGGAGGCGTGGGAGCCGGTGCCGGCTCGGCGGCGGGCGCCGGGGCGACGGGAGGCGACGGCGTCGGGGCGGGTTCCGGCGTCACCGCAGCCGATGGGGTCGCTGCTTCGGGCGCGAGCGGGACGAGCGGGATCGTCAAATCGATCCCGGACGGAACCGCGGCGCCCGACAGGTCGATCACCGGAGGCGGAGTCTCGGGGAGCGGCGGGAGCGACGCCAGGCAGTCGATCACGTTCGAGCCGGCCGGCGGGGGCGGAGCCGGCGCGGCGGGCAAGGGACCCGGTTCGACGGCCGCCCTGCCCTGTCCGGTCGGGCTGCCGAAATAGCGGAAGAACTCCGAGTCCGGCGTGATGACCAGCTGCGTGTTGGAGCCGGAGAGGCCGACGATGTAGGCCTCCATCGACCGCCGGAAGGCGTAGAACTCGGGGTCGCGGCCGAACGCATCGGCGAAGATGCAGGTGGCGCGGGCGTCGCCGGCACCGCGGGTCTGCTCGGCGAGGCGGTTGGCTTCGGCGATGAGGACGATCACCTGGCGATCGGCGTTGGCCTTGATGCCGGTCGAGATCTGCGTGCCGAGCGCGCGGTACTCGGCGGCCTCGCGCTGGCGCTCGGTCTCCATCCGCGTGTAGACCGCCTGGCTGTTCGCCTCGGGAAGGTCGGCGCGTCTGATCTTGACGTCCACGACCTCGATGCCGAGCGGCTCGGCGCGCTCGTCGACGAGGGTCGAGATGCGCTCCATGAGGTCGCTACGCTCGTCCCGCACCACCTGCTGGAAGGTGACGCCGCCGAGGACGCTGCGCACCGCCGAGGTCAGGTAGCCGGAGAGACGCTGCTCGGCGATCGGGATCGAGCCGACCTGCTGATAGAAGCGGAGCGGGTCGGTGATCCGGTAGCGGGCGAAGGCGTCGACGACGAGGCGCTTCTGGTCCGACGCGATGATCTCGAGCGACGGGGAGTCGAGGTCGAGGATGCGCTTCTCGAGATAGACGACGTTGTCGATCAGCGGCGTGCGGAAACTGAGGCCAGGCTCCTGCACGACGCGGATCGGGGCGCCGAAGCGGAGCACCAGCGCCTGGTGCGAGGGATCGACCACGAACGTGCCGAGATAGGCGACGATGGCGAGGACGACGAGGGCGAGGACGCCGAGTCCACCGAAAACACCGCGGCTCATCGGGCGGCTCCCGGCTGGGTCGAGGGCGCGGTCGGGCGCAGCTCATTCAGCGGCAGATAAGGCACCACGCCCTGCTGCATCCCGCTCTCGTCGATAATCACTTTCGGCATGCTCGCCATGATCTGGGCAAGCGTCTCCAGATAGAGGCGCTGGCGGGTGACGTCGGGGGCGAGGCGATAGGCCTCGTAGACCTGGAGGAAGCGGTCGGCCTGGCCCTGCGCGTCGGCGATCACCCGGTCGCGATAGGCGATCGCGCTCTCGGTGATCTGCAGCGCCTGGCCGCGCGCCTCGGGGATCTTCTGGTTGGCGTAGGTGCGGGCCTCGTTCTGGAAGCGCTCCTGATCGGCGCGCGCGGCCTGGACGTCGCGGAACGCCCCGATGACCTCGGCCGGCGGGTCGACCTTCTGGAGCAGCACTTCGTTGATCTGGATGCCCGCGCCGTAGGCGTCGAGCGTGACCTGCATGAGGTCGTGGACCTCGGCCTGCGTAATCTGGCGCGCCTGGGTGAGGAGCGGGGTGATGTCGGAGCGGCCGACCACTTCGCGCATCGCGCTCTCGGCCACCGCCTTCACCGTCGCCTCGGGGTTCTGGATGTTGAAGAGGTAGTCGGTGGCGTTGCTGATCTGCCAGTTCACGATGAAGTCGACGTCGACGATGTTCTCGTCGCCGGTGAGCATCAGGCTCTCGGCCGCGATGTCGCGCACGGTCTGATTGGTGTTGCGCTCGTCGGGCAGGAAGCCGACGGCGGTGCTGCGCTCGAAGAGAACCTGCGGGGTCTGCACCGCCTCGATCGGATAGGGCAGCCGGAAATTGAGGCCCGGCTGGACAATGCGGTTGACCTCGCCGAAGCGGGTGACCACGCCGACTTCGCTCGCGTCGACGCGGAAGGTGAAGAAGTAATAGACGATCAGCGCGGCCGCCACGACGACGATGCCGATGATGGCCGCGGGATTGAGCCCGCCTCCGCCACCACCGCCGCCCGGCAGGACGCGGCGCAGCCGGTCCTGGCTACGGCGCAGCAACTCTTCGAGATCGGGAGGTTGCGGTCCGCTGCCGCGCGGCCCCTGCCCCCACGGGCCGCCGCCATTTCCGCTCGACCGGGGGCCGTTGCCGCCGCTCTGGTTGCTCCACGGAGCCATCATTCATCCTTCTGGTGGTCGCGCGGCCTTTCGGCCGCAGCGACGGCCATGCTTGTCAGGCACGCTTCTTGAGAACGGTACGACCAAACGCAAACGGCTTCGTCGCCGCTAACCCCGTCCGCGGTCGCCTTTGGCCGGAGAGTTGGTGTGTTTTGTTCCGGCCGTCAATACAAAACGGACGCGGTCCCTAACGGAGCGGCGGCACTTTTCGCCGCTCATAGCGGACGAAGCTAGTGGCGAACTGGTCCTTCTCCCCGGCCGCCACTTCCTCCCGCGAGATTTCGACCCACTCCGAGTGATCAATTGCCGGGAAGGTCGTGTCGCCGTCGGGGCGGGCGCGGACATGGGTGATGTAGAGGCGGTCGGCGGCCGGCATCGCCTCGCGATAGATCGCTCCGCCGCCGATCACGAAGATGTCGCCGCCGCCCTTGCCCGCCGCTATGGCTGAGCGCTCAAGGGCCTCGTCGAGCGAGGCAACGACAGTGGCGTCCTCTGCCCGATAGTCCCTGTCGCGGCTAATGACGATGTTCTCGCGCCCGGCAAGCGGCTTCCCGAGACTCTCCCAGGTCTTCCGCCCCATAACCACCGGGCGCCCCATCGTGAGGGCCCTGAAGCGCTTCATGTCGGTCGACAGCCGCCACGGCATTCCGCCGCGGTCGCCGATCACACCGTTGTCGGCCACTGCAGCAACGAGAATGACCGCAGGCTTCACTACACTGCCACCGCGGCGATGAGGATGACGGCCGTTCCGGTCTCACGCATTCTGAGAACGCTCATAAAACGGGGCTAGTGGCGCCATTTAACCACGACGGCATCCTCAATATACAAACCACGCCAGATCACATTCGTAATGCGCACAATTGGCGACCCCACCTTTCGAGCGTAGTCCAACACCCTATCAGCCTCCACGTAATTTGAACGTCGCGGACTAAACCGAACGTGGCTCGCCAAGCTGGGAACGATATTTCTCTTCCTTAAATCCCCGTACTTGAATATCACGGTGCGGGGATCATCGTCAGTCACTACCGTAAAATGAACGTAAGCCACTCCGTCCGGAGTAGTCACGCGAATTGCGTACGCGCCATTCAAACGCACGCCGTTTCGCTCAAGGCCTTCAGCTATCCGGCGGAGACCCTCGTCTCCGCCGGCTACCAGTAAGTTTGTATCCATGGGAGAATCCCGTTCAAGGGGTCCGTGAGGGCCTCAAGTAAGTTCCGTGCCTCGCGCTCTGGCGTCAAATTATATCGAGCGCTTTCATCCCAATTCTTTACGATCTCCCAGTTTTGGAGGAATTGTGGATCGTTACTCCGCTGATCAAGATCCGGCTCAAGTCCTGCGATGCCCACCAGCCTCTCAATATCATGGGTATAGAGGTCATTCACCAGCCTCTTCTCGGGTATCCTGTTCGCCCGAAAGCGGCCTGAGATGATCGCCTTCAGACCAAGCTCTGCAGCGTATCCCGCGATATAATACGCGCCTGCCCACTGGCGAGCACCGATCAGTGTGGCGGCCTCGGAGATCCTCCGAGTCGACAGAGACTTAAGAGTGGCCTTGCTGATTTCCACTCCTACACCGCCACCGGCGCCTTGATGTGGGGATGCGGGTCGTAGTGCTCGACCGCGATGTCCTCGAAGCGGAAATCCTGCAGCGAGCGGACGGCTGGATTCGGCCTCAAGAGCGGGAGCGCGCGCGGGGTGCGCTTGAGCTGTTCGCGGGCCTGGTCGAGGTGGTTGAGGTAGAGGTGCGCGTCGCCGAGCGTGTGGATGAACTCGCCCGGCTGGAGGTTCGTCACCTGCGCGACCATCGAGGTGAGGAGCGCGTAGGAGGCGATGTTGAAGGGCACGCCCAGGAACACGTCGGCCGAGCGCTGGTAGAGCTGGCAGGAGAGACGGCCCTCGGAGACGTAGAACTGGAAGAGGACGTGGCACGGCGGCAAGGCCATCGAGGCGATCTCGGCCGGATTCCAGGCCGTGACGATCAGGCGGCGCGAGTTGGGGTTGGTCTTGATCTGCTCCACGACCTCGGCGATCTGGTCGATGGCGCTGCCGTCCTGCGCCGGCCAGGAGCGCCACTGCGCGCCGTAGACCGGGCCGAGATCGCCGTCCTCGTCTGCCCACTCGTCCCAGATCGAGACCCCGTTCTCCTTGAGGTAGCGGATATTGGTCTCGCCGCGCAGGAACCAGATCAGCTCATGCACCACCGAGCGGACGTGGATCTTCTTGGTGGTGACGAGCGGAAAGCCGTCGGCGAGATCGAAGCGCATCTGGTGACCGAACAGCGAGAGCGTGCCCGTCCCCGTCCGGTCGGGCTTGCGCACGCCGGTGTCGAGGATGAGGCGCATGAGATCGAGATATTGGCGCATGCCGGCGGTCCTAGCAGATTCTCGTTTGCGCGGCAGACCCAGCGTCAGGGACGCATGAGCTCGCGGAAAAGCCGGCGCGCCGAGCCGCCCGAGCCGAAGTCGTCGATCTTCCAGCCGTCGGCGTTCCGCACCAGCACGAACTGAACCGAGTCGATGCGCTCGTTGATCTCGCGCGGGATGTCGACCCAACACCATTGCGAGCGGAAATGAACCTCGACGACCGCATCGTTCGGCGCGGAGCCGATGCGCTGCACCGAGACGTCGACGATCGGGCAGTATTCCTGGCTGTTGAGGATGAGGTCGCCGTCGATCAGGGGCTCGTGGGTGGCCTCCTGGCGGTCCATGACCGCGTCGTAGGCGGTCGCGAACTCGGGCGTGAAGAACCTCGCCAGCGAGGTTTCGCTGAAGGGGTGGTCCTCGCCGACGTCGCTCGCGGAGATCGCCCAAAGCTCGAGCCGCATCAGCTCGCGGACCAACGCCTCCGGATCGTCTGCCGCCTGGGCGTTCGCCGCGGCTGGGACCGCAGCAAGTACGGCGGCGACGAGCAGTAAGCGAAGCATAAAATCCCCCCGATTTGCGCTCGAATGATGGATCATAGCCCCAGCCGCAAAGCCTTGGCGAGACGTGCGTTCGGCCCATCCCGAGATGAGAAAGGCGGCCCGGAGGCCGCCTTTCTCGCGATTTCGCGTCGTCGAGACCTACTCGGCCGGCTGCGCCGCCGCGACCGGCTCGCGGCGGCGGCCCAGCGTCAGCACGCTAAGCACCAACGCGACCAGCGCCGCGAAGGCGATGCCGCCGACCATCGGCGTGGGCGAGCCGTCGAAGAAGATCGCCACCACCGGCACGAGGAGCGCCGCCACCACCAGCTGCAGCGTGCCGGAGAGGGCGGCCGCCGATCCGGCGATGGCGCCGTGATCGTCGAGGGCGAGGACGGAGGTCGAAGGGATGACCAGGCCCAGCGCGCCGAAGCCGATGAACAGCATCACGATCATGACGTACATGTTGCCGACGCCCGCGAGTTGGAGGGCGAAGAGGGCAACGGTGAGGAGCGCAAAGAGGGAGGCGGCTCCGAGCACCAGTCTCTCCTGGCCGAAGCGCTCGGCCAGCCAGCCATTGGCCTGCGCGACGCCGATGAAGGCGACCGCGTTGATCGAGAAGGCGATGCTGTACATGGTGGGCGAGAGGCCATAGTGGCCCTGGAAGACGAACGGCGAGTTCACCAGGAAGGTGAAGAAGCCGGCGATGCCGAAGCCGGCGATGAGCGAGAGGCCCATGAAGCGGGCGTCACGCAGCAGCACCCAGTAGCTCCGGCCGACCGTCGCCCAGCCGGTGCGCTGACGCTTTTCGCGCGGCAGCGTTTCGGGGAGGAAGAAGGCGACCAGCACGAAGCCGGCGATGCCGATGCCGAGGATCGCCCAGAAGACGCTGCGCCAGCCGAGCGCCTCGACGAGGAAGCTCCCGAACAGCGGGGCAAGGATCGGGGAGACGCTGAACACCAGCATCAGGAGCGACATCAGGCGGGCGGCCTGGTTGCCGGTATAGAGGTCGCGCATGATCGCGCGCGGCATCATCATGTTCGCGCAGGCGCCGATGCCCTGCAGGAAGCGGAAGGCGATCAGGGTCTCGATATTCGGGGCGAGCGCGCAGCCGATCGTCCCGATGACGAAGAGGGTGAGCCCGAAATAGAGCGGGGCTTTCCGTCCGACCATGTCGGAGATCGGCCCGTAGATCAGCTGGAAGACGGCGATCGCGGCGAAGAAGGCGAGCAGGCTTGCCTGCACGCTTGCCGCGTCGGTGTTGAGCGCCCGCCCGATCTCGGGAAGCGCCGGCAGATACATGTCGATGGCGAACGGCCCGATAGCGAAAAGCAATCCGAGCACGACCGCGTGGCGGACGAATGGGGTCATTGAATTCTCTTGAAAGGAATTGTGTCGGCCGGCCCCGCAGCGACCTGGCGACGAGATGAACGAAGCTCTGGCGCGGCCGATATCGCACCGCAGCATAAACAGAGATCGTGTCGCTGCGCGCCCGGTTCAACGGCGCAGCTGCCATGCGAAGGGAGAATGTTTTGCGGTCTTCGGTCGCGGGGTGGAACATTCGTCCCGCCGGCACGGAGGACCTCTGTCCGCTCGTTAACAGCTGGCTTCGACGGAATGCTTTGCAGGCGCGGCTCAGGTGCCTATATTGAAGGTGCCGGTCGCAAGGCCGGATATGGCGATAAATGGCGTTCGTAATAAGCCTTTCGGACCCGGGGGCGGTACCCGGCGCCTCCACCCAAGCCCGCTCTCGAGAGCGGGTTTCGGCGGGGGCGAAATAGGATCGACGAGGGTGTAAAGGTCCTGCTTTTGCTCGGCATGGTTCCGCCGTTATCGGGCCGAACTCATAGTTGCCAACGACAACAACTATGCTCCGGTGGCCATGGCCGCGTAAGCGGTCCTGGTACTGGGTTTTGAAGCCCTGAGGGTGTAGCAATCTTCAGGCGGGGTTCGAGGGCACCTGGCAACAGAAGCCCTCACTTTCTTTGAGGGGCTGGAGGCGGCCCCGCACTCATCCGGCGGACAGGACAGGGATGGCGGAGGATCTCATCAGGTACGACATCCTGGTTCAGGATGCGCTCCGCGGCGTATTGCGAAAAGTCCTGTCGGAAATCGCCCACACCGGCCTCCCCGGCGACCATCATTTCTTCATCACCTTCGCGACGCGCTCGCCCGGCGTGCGCCTGTCGAGCCGGCTGATGGCCCGTTACGCCGAGGACATGACGATCGTCCTGCAGCACCAATATTGGGACCTCAGCGTTACCGACACCACGTTCGAGGTCAGCCTCTCGTTCGGGGGCACGCGCGAGCGGCTGCATGTTCCGTTCAGCGCGGTGAAAGAGTTCCGCGACCCGTCGGCCCCGTTCCACGTCCAATTCGAGCCGGCCGTGGCCGCCGCGGACGCCGACCTTCCCGAGAGCAACGAGCCGAAGCTTCCTGCCGCGGAGGCGGAGGTCGCCGCCGCCAAGCCGGTGGCCGTCGACAAGCCCAAGGAGGCGACGACCGGCGACGGCTCCGCCGAGGTCGTCCGCCTCGACTCCTTCCGCAAGAAGAACTAGCGCGCGCCCTTGAGCCGCTTCCCCGGCGAAAGCCCGGGCCCATGCCCCCTCTCCGTGTGGCACGACCTTCGAATGGACCCCGGCTTCCGCCGGGGAAACGATTTGGGGGAAGCCGGCTGCAGTTGAATGGGACCAGTGCCGCAAACATTGACTTGGCCGGCGGTTTCCGACGAAACCAGCGCCATGGCTACCCGTACCGAGACCGACTCGTTCGGCCCCATCGAGGTCCCCGCCGAGAAGTTCTGGGGCGCCCAGACCCAGCGCTCGCTCCGCTATTTCGCGATCGGCACCGAGAAGATGCCGGCGCCGATCATCCGCGCACTCGGGCTGATCAAGGAAGCGGCGGCGGAGGTCAACGCCAAGCTCGGTGTCCTCGACCCCAAGCTCGCCAAGGTGATCGCCGAGACCGCGGCGGAGGTTGCCGCCGGCAAGCATGACGGGGAGTTTCCGCTCTCGATCTGGCAGACCGGCTCGGGCACGCAAACCAACATGAACGCCAACGAGGTGATCGCCAATCTGGCGATCGCGCGGCTCGGGGGCACGGTCGGCTCGAAGAAGCCGGTCCACCCCAATGACCATGTCAATCGCGGCCAGTCGTCGAACGACACCTTCCCGACGGCGATGCACATTGCCGCCGCGGAGGGGATCGTCGGACGTCTCTTCCCGGCGCTCGACCATCTCGCCGCCGCGCTGGAGCGGAAGGCCGAGGCGTTCCGCGAGGTCATCAAGATCGGGCGCACCCACACCCAGGACGCGACGCCGATCACGCTCGGCCAGGAATTTTCCGGCTATGCGGCGCATGTCCGCGCCGGCAAGGCGGCGGTGACGGCGACGCTCGACGGGCTCTATGCGCTCGCGCAGGGCGGCACCGCGGTCGGCACCGGGCTCAACACGCATCGCGATTTCGCCGACGCCTTCGCGAGGCGCGTGGCCGAGCTGACCGGCCTCCCCTTCCGCAGCGCGGAGAACAAGTTCGCCGCGCTGGCCGGGCACGACGCCTATGCCGCCACCCACGGCGCGCTGGCGGCGCTGGCGAGCGGGCTCTTCAAGGTCGCCAACGACATCCGCTTCCTCGCCTCGGGTCCACGCTCGGGCCTCGGCGAGATCAGCATCCCGGAGAACGAGCCGGGCTCCTCGATCATGCCGGGCAAGGTCAACCCGACCCAGGCCGAGGCGCTGACGATGGTCGCGACCCAGGTGATGGGCAACCAGACGATCGTCACCATGGCCGCGAGCCAGGGGCATTTCGAGCTCAACGTGTTCAAGCCGGTGCTCGCCAACGCGATGCTGCAGTCGATCCGGCTCCTGACCGACGCCGCGCGCTCCTTCGCCGATCACTGCGTGTCGGGGATCGAGGCCAACGAGGCGCGGATCGGCGAGCTGATGAGCCGCTCGCTGATGCTGGTCACCGCGCTCGCGCCGAAGATCGGCTACGATGCGGCGGCCAAGATCGCCAAGACGGCGCACCACAACGGGACCACGCTCCGCGAGGAAGCGCTGCGTCTCGGCCTCGTCACGGCGGCCGAGTTCGATGCGCTGGTCCGCCCCGAGAAAATGATCGCGCCCGACTAGGAGCGGACATTGGCCGAGATCATCAACCTTCGCCGCGCCCGCAAGGACAAGGCCCGCGTCGACGATCGGCGCACGGCCGACGTCAATCGCGCGGCGTTCGGGCGGACCAAGGACGAGAAGCTTCTCGCCAAGGCAAAGGTCGAGCGCGACGACCGGCAACTCGACGGCCATCGCCGCGACAAGACCGAGGAGTGAGCGTGGCCAAGCGCTCGGTCACGATCGCGGGCCACCGCACCAGCCTCTCGCTCGAGGACCCGTTCTGGATCGCCCTGCAGGAGATCGCGGCCGAGCGGGAGCGGCCGCTCGCCGCGCTCATCCAGGAGATCGACAAGTCGCGGGCGGGGCTGAACCTCTCCGCCGCGCTCCGCGTCTTCGTCCTCGACTATTTCAAAGCGGCCGCGCGGCGATAGCGGCACGGTCGCGCACCAACGCTTGCTAGGGCGGGGGTGAGGCTTCCGGTGGCGTGACGGGCGCGGCAGGCGGCGTGACGGGTGCCGTCTGGGGTGGGACCACGGGCGGCGCGAGCGTCGCCGGACCGTCGGGCGGGGGAACGGGGATCGTCGCGGTGATCGAGTCGCTCGGCGAAGGCGTCGTCGGCGCCGCCGCGGCGGGCGCCGCGGCTTGCGCGTTCTCGAGGAGCTTCACCTCGCGATCGAGGGTGCGGAGGTTGAGGTAGGCGAGGAGCGAGCCGACATCGATGACGCGGATCGGGGCGGCGAGCGGGCCCGAGAAGCGGAGGTCGATCGTCGGCGGCGCGCCCACCACCAGCGCCTCCGGGTCGGCGAGGCGGAGCTGCCACAGGCTGTCGAGCGTGAGCGCGTTGAAGTCGACGTCGAGGTCGCCCGCGGCGGCGAGCTCGCCGAGGTCGACGGCGATGTTCGCGGCCTCGAGGGTCCCGCCGATGATGGTGAAAGTGGCGCTCGCCTCGGCGACCGGAATCTCGGCGCCGGCAAAGGACCGGGTCACGGCGTCGACGAGTTGCTCCTCGGTGAAGATCGTGCCGGCGTCGGAGGTTTCGATGATCCCGCCGAACACGCCGGCGCCGACGCCCTCGACCACCGCATCGCGAATGCCGAGCGTTCCGCCGCCGGCGAGGTTGGACCACAGCCCCGCCACCGACCGGCCGGTGGTCTCGAAGTCGAAGGCGAGGTCGACGAGTCCGTCGGCGATGGGCGCGTCGCCGTTCCGCCAGGTGATGGTTGCGAGGTCCGCGCCGGTCAGCGCGAGGCTGCCCGAGAGCGCGGCGTCGCCGCCGTTGTTGCGGACGGTCAGCGTGCCGCTGATCGAGGTGCCGAAGGCGCTGCCGGTCTTCAATTCGGCTGCGAGCGCGTCGGGCTGGAAGTGGAGGACGAGCGCGGCGTCGTCGACGGCGAGGTCGCTGCCCGAGACGAAAAGGCGAGCCGCATCGACCGTGAGCTCCCCGCGCAGCCGCGGGGAGAGCGGCGCCGCGATCGCCTCGGCGGGCCAGACGCTGCCCTCGACCACCGCGCTCCCGGCCTCGATCGGGGCGCCGAGTTGGAGCGCGGCGAGCCAGTTGAGGTCGAGCCGGTCGAGGCCGATGGCCCCGTCGAGCCGCCAGCCGTCGGCCTCGGGGCGCGCCGTCACCACTCCGGTCACGGCCGAGCCGGCGAATTCGGCGCCGCCGATCTCGAGCCGAGCGGCGCTGTCCGAAAGAGTGAGCTGCCCGTCGAGCCGGAGCGGCGTGCCGAGCCCGGTGCCGGGAAGGGCGAGGCCGGCGAGCATGAGCAGCGGATCGATGTCCTCGCTGGTTATGCCGAGATCGATCGACGCCGCGGGCGGTTGGCCGTCGGGCAGCGTGATCTCCACGGAGAGGTCGAGATCGACGCCCGCGAAGGTGCCCTTGAGCGAGCCAGCGAGCGTGCCGTTCGGACGGCCGCCGCCCGCAAGGGTGAGGGTGGCGGGTCCGGCGGCGGAATTTGAGGCCCCCCCGCCGCTCAGCCGGAGCGTGCCGAGGCTGAAATCCCCGATCGAGACCACCTCGAACCCGGCCTGCTCGGCGAGAATTTCGGCGTCCGGGCTCGCGACCGCGAGCGTCACGGTCCAGTCTGCGTCGCGCCAGGTGGCGAGCGTGGCGAGCGGGTCGGAGTTCGTGCCGATCAGCTTGAAGGTTCCGTCGAGATTCGTACCGGCGAGAGTACCGGCGAGGTCGATCGACACCCCCGGCTCATCGCCGACCGCGAACGTGGCGGTGAGATGGGCCGGCGAGAGGAGCGCCGCGTCGTCGGCGAGGCGCGCGTTGATCGGCTCGCCGGGCGCGAGGATGCGGGTGAAGCGGGCGAGCGCGGCGAGATCGGTCGCATCGAGCCGCGCGGTCAGCGATCCGGTCTGCGCCCCGAAGGGCTCCTCGATCGCGCCGTTGACGACGAGATGCCCGCCGGCCAAATCGCCGATCGTCACGCGGTTGAGGCGGAAGGCGGCGCGAGAGAGTCCGGCGTCGATGTCGAGCGAACCGAGCGGGATGCCGTCCGCTGTCGTCACCTCGTCGATCTTGAGGGCGACGGCGACTTCCGCCACGTCGCTGCCCGGTCCGGCGAGCCGAACCTCGCGCAGCGCGGCGAGCCCCTGGACCATCTCGACCGGCAACGAGTGCGCGGTGGCGCTGACCTCGATGCTCGCCCCGCTCTCGCCCCGCGCCCACTCGACGGTTGCCGTGAGCGGCTGTCCGTCGAGCTCGGCCTCGATGCCTTCAAGGACGAACGAATTCGGGCCGATCGTGGCGTTGGCATCGAGGGTGAGACGGCCGATCGAGCGGAGCGGCGCCCCGGCGCGGGGGCCGAAGAGCCAGTTGGCGAGCGACTCAGGCTGGTCGGTCGCGATGTCGATCGCGCCTGTGAAGTCGAGCGCCGGCTTGATCGCGAGGCTGCCCGACGCGATGGCCGTGGCCTGGCCCGGCAGGCTCGCCTGCATCCGGTCGATGATCCACGCTCCGGCCACATAGTCGGCGCTGACGGAGAGGTCCTTCACCACCGATCCGGCGAGCACCACGCTCGGCACGCTCAGCTCGACATGGCCGTCGATCGGCAAATTCGGGAGCGCGGGAGGAACGCGGATCAGCCGGTCGAGCGCCTGGCCGAGCGGGACAGGCGCCGACGGCCCTGCCCCGATCAGCCGGTCGACATCGATCTGGCGCGTCGCCAGGCGCACGTCGAAACCCGAAGCGGTGCCGAAGCTGATGACGCCCGCGCCGGTCACTTCCTGCGTGCCGTCGCCGGTCTCGGGCGCCCACACGAAGTCGCTGACCGACAGCCCCGCCGAGGTCAGCACGAAGCCGCCCGAGGCGGTAGCGAGAAGCGAGCGCGGGGTTTCGTCGTCCGCGGGCATCGAGAACTGCTGGTGCCGGAAGCTGCCCGAATAGGCGAGCTGGCCGTCGGCCAAAGCGATCGAACCGTCGCCGTGGATGGCGCCGGTGAGCGGGAGATCGCCACCGACGTCGAGATCGGTAGTGACGCGGAGGACGTCGCCCTGAAGCGCGCTCGTCGAAATGCGGAAAGCGAGCGGCACGCCGCCGCTGGTCGCCGTGCCTTCGATGATCCATGGTCCGACCAGAGAGCGCGCCGTCACCCGCGAGGTGTTGATGTTGGCGAGCTCGACGCGAACGCCAGACCGCCCGTCGGCGAAGGCGAGATAGCCGCTGGTGACGGTCACGCTCTGGAGGCCGATCGCCGCCAGATTGATGGTGGGGAGCGTGCCGGCGCCGAGCGTCCAGTCGAGATGACCGGAATCGTCGATGTTGATCGCCAGTCGCGGGCGGTCGATCTCGATCTCGTCGAACTGCACGTCGCCGCTGACGAGCGGCGGGATCTCGAGCCGCGCTCTAAAGCGCTGGACGGTCATCATCGACTCGCCCTCGCGATCGCCGATCCGCACGTCGTTGAAGGTCACGATCGGGACCGGGAGGAGGACGAGGTCGACGTCGCCCGCGACCGTCACCTCCTGGCCGAGGATGCGCGTCGCCTCGCTTTCGAAGCGATCCTTGAAAGCGTTCCAGTCGACGAGCGGCGGAACGAGGAGCGCCGCGAAGAGCACGAGGACGATGGCGCCGCCGACGAAGAGGTAGATCCGGTGCAGCTCGTTCCTCCGTCAGCCCGGCAGGATCTTGCCGGGATTCATGATGCCGAGCGGGTCGAGCGCATGCTTGATCGCCTGCATCACCGGGACACCGGCGCCGTGCTCGAGGGCGAGATAGGCCCGCTTGCCCTGCCCTACCCCGTGCTCGCCGGTGCAGGTGCCGTCCATGGCGATGGCGCGCTGCGCAAGCCGCTTCATGAAGCCTTCCGCGCGCGCCGACTCGGCCGGGTCGTTCGAGTCGACCGCGAGCAGGACGTGGAAATTGCCGTCGCCGACATGCCCGAGGATGGGCGCGACCATGCCATGCGCTTTGAGGTCGGCTTCGGTCTCGCGCACGCATTCGGCGAGGCGAGAGAGCGGGACGCAGACATCGGTCGAGGTGGTGCGCGCGTCGGGCCGCATCGCCGAGGCGGCCCAGAACGCGTCCTTGCGCGCCTTCCAGAAGCGCTCGCGCTCCGCGGAGCGGGTGTCCCACTCGAACGGGCCGCCGCCGAACTTCTCCGCGATCGCCGCGAAGTCCCGAGCCTGTTCGGCCACCGACGCCTCGGTGCCGTGGAATTCGAGGAAGAGGCTCGGCACCTCGGCGAGCGAGAGGTTCGAGTATCTGTTGGACGCCCGGATCTGCACCGGCTCGAGGAGTTCGATGCGCGCGACCGGGATGCCCGACTGGATCGCGAGGATGGTCGCATCGCAGGCCGCGCCGATGGTCGGGAATGGGCAATAGCCGCCGGCAATGGTTGCGGGCACGCCGTAGATGCGCAGCGTCAGCTCGGTGATGATGCCGAGCGTCCCCTCGGAGCCAACGAGGAGGCGAGTGAGATCGTATCCGGCCGAGGACTTCCGCGCCCGCCCGGCGGTGCGGACGATGCTGCCGTCCGCCATCACCGCGGTGAGCGAGACGACGTTGTCGCGCATGCTGCCGTAGCGGACGGTGGTGGTGCCCGAGGCGCGCGTCGCGGCCATGCCGCCGAGCGTCGAGTTGGCGCCGGGGTCGACCGGAAAGAAGAAGCCGTCGGAGCGCAGGTACTCGTTGAGCTGCTCGCGGGTGATCCCCGCTTCGACCGTGCAGTCGAGGTCCTGCGGTCGCACCGCGACGACGCGGTTCATCCGGCGCAGGTCGATGGAGATGCCGCCGAGCGGCGCGTTGACGTGGCCTTCGAGCGAGCTGCCGGCGCCGAACGGGATCAGCGGCACGCGGAGACGCGCGGCGATCTTCACGATCGCGGCAATCTCGGCGGTCGTCTCCGGCAAGGCCACCGCGTCGGGCAGCTCGGCCGGGAGGCCGGTCGTGGTGTGGGTGTGCGCACGCCGCGCCTCGTCGCTGGTCAGGAGACGCGGGCCGAGCAGGCGCTCCAGTTCGCCGATCGCCGAGCGAACCGCGTTGTGGCCCCGCGCCCCATCCGATTTTGTCGCGACGATCGACATCAATTCGCACCCGCACCCGGCGGGAGCCCCTTCACAACCGAATTTACGCAGACGCGACTGACGGTTGGCGCATCGCAAGCACTCATATGCCGCGCTGCAACCACCCTGCCAACCCCGCCCTGCCCCTGGCGACGAGGAGCGTACGGCCCCGACTCAGCATATCACTTTTCGGTCAGGGGTCCCGGGCAGCGCGCAGGCTTCCCTTGGCCGCGTTCGCGCCCCATCTGTTGCTATAGTGTTCTCCCGTAGATTCGAGTAGTTGACGGTATGACCGCCGAGCGCGATCAGCGCGCCCTTTCCGTGCCCGAAGACGAGGCTGCGCAGCCGCGGAGCGGCCTTGCCGCGCGCGCGCTCGGCCGCCGCGAGATTCCCTATCTCGACAAGCTCAACCCCGAGCAGCGGCTGGCGGTGGAGACCACCGAGGGGCCGGTCCTGGTGCTGGCTGGAGCGGGGACGGGCAAGACTCGTGTTCTGACCACCCGCATTGCCCATATTCTCGCCACACGGCTCGCCTGGCCGAGCGAGATCCTGTCGGTGACCTTCACCAACAAGGCGGCGCGCGAGATGCGCGAGCGCATCGGCAAGCTGATCGGCGGCCAGGTCGAAGGCATGCCGTGGCTGGGCACGTTTCACTCGATCGGCGCGAAGATCCTCCGTCGGCACGCCGAGCTGGTCGGGCTGAAGCCGAACTTCACCATCCTCGACACCGACGACCAGGTGCGCCTCATGCGCCAGCTGATCGTCGCCGAGAACATCGACGAGAAGCGCTGGCCCGCCCGCCAGCTCGCGCATCTCGTCGACAACTGGAAGAACCGCGGCCTCTCGCCCTCCGACCTTTCGGCGGGCGACGGCGCGGCCTTCGCCAACGGAAAAGGCAAGGACCTCTACGCCGCCTATCAGGAGCGCCTGAAGACGCTGAACGCGGTCGACTTCGGCGACCTCCTCCTCGAGTGCTTGCGGCTGTTCCGGACGCACCACGACGTACTCGCCGACTACCACCGCCGCTTCCGCTACATCCTGGTCGACGAGTACCAGGACACCAACGTCGCGCAGTATCTGTGGCTGCGGCTTCTCGCGCAGGGCTCCAAGAACGTCTGCTGCGTGGGCGACGATGACCAGTCGATCTATGGCTGGCGCGGCGCGGAGGTCGACAACATCCTTCGCTTCGAGAAGGATTTTCCGGGCGCCGTCGTGATCCGCCTCGAGCGCAACTACCGCTCGACCGCGCCGATCCTCGCCGCCGCCTCGCACCTCATCTCGTTCAACCGCGGCCGGCTCGGGAAGACGCTCTTCACCGACGCGGTCGACCCCGATGCGGAGAAGGTGCGCCTCACCTCGGCCTGGGATTCCGAGGAGGAAGCGCGCGCCATCGGCGAGGAGATCGAGCAGCTCCAGCGCAAGAAGCATTCGCTGAACGAGATGGCGATCCTCGTCCGCGCCTCGTTCCAGATGCGCTCGTTCGAAGACCGCTTCGTGTCCCTCGGCCTCCCCTACCGCGTGATCGGCGGCCCGCGCTTCTACGAGCGCCAGGAAATCCGCGATGCGCTCGCCTATTTCCGCGCCGTCTCGCAGCCGGCCGACGACCTTGCCTTCGAGCGCATCATCAACGTCCCGCGCCGCGGCATCGGCGAAACCACCGTGCAGACCCTCCACGATTTCTCGCGCGCGCAGCGTGTGCCGCTGATGCAGGTCGCCGCCGACCTCGCCGACACCGAGGAACTGAACGCCCGCGCGCGCACCGCGCTCCGCGACCTCATGGGCAATTTCGCCCGCTGGCGCGACCAGCTCGGCACGATGAAGCACACCGACCTCGCCGAGCTGATCCTCGAAGAGTCGGGCTACGCCGAGATGTGGCAGAACGACCGCTCGGCCGACGCGCCCGGCCGCCTCGAAAACCTCAAGGAGCTCGTCCGCTCGATGGAGGAGTTCGAGACCATGGCCGGCTTCCTCGAGCACATCGCGCTGGTCATGGACGCCGAGCGCGAGGGCGATGCCGACAAGGTCTCGATCATGACCCTCCACTCGGCCAAGGGACTCGAGTTCGAGACCGTCTTCCTGCCCGGCTGGGAGGAAGGCGTGTTCCCCAACCAGCGCTCGCTCGACGAAGGCGGCACCGCCTCGCTCGAGGAGGAGCGCCGCCTCGCGTATGTGGGGCTGACCCGCGCCAAGCAGCGGGCGTACATCTGGTTCGCCGCCAACCGGCGCATCCACGGCCTCTGGCAATCGGCCGCCCCGTCGCGCTTCCTCGACGAGCTGCCGCCGGCGCAGGTCGAGGTTGCCGAACCGGCCAACAATTACGGCGGCTACAGTGGCTACGGAAAGCAGCCCTATGGCGCGAGCCGCTTCGACGAGAGTGAAGCTTTCTCGACCAGCTACGGCACGCCCGGCTGGCAGCGCGCCCAGCGCCAACGGCAGGGCGGCGACGCCGCGGCCCGGCCGCGCTACAGCAACCAGCCGACGATCCTCGAAGGGGAGCTGGTGGCGAAGAGCGTGACCGGCACGGCCTCGACCTTCCGCAAGGGCGAGCGCGTGTTCCACCAGAAATTCGGCGGCGGCACGGTGGCGGGGATCGAGGGCAACAAGCTCACCATCGACTTCGACCACGCCGGCCAAAAACGCGTCCTCGACAGCTTCGTCGAACGGCCTTAGCTCACCGCCGATGTCCTACACCCTGACCCTAGCTCGCCTCGGCGAGGCCGATGCGAAGCGGATCGCCGATCTCGTTGGCGAGGGTCCGCTGGGCGAGGCCTCGCTCGATGCGGCGGAGGCGCCTGACGGTCGGTGGGACCTCACGCTGTATCTCGACGCGGCGCCGACCGCCGATCAACTGACAGCTCTCAACGAGGCGAGCGTGTCCGTACTTGGCGCGGCGTCGCCCGCGTGGCAACCAGCCGAGCTGGCCGAGACCAACTGGGTGGCGAAGAGCCTGGCGGGGCTCGAGCCGGTGCGGGTGGGCCGGTTCTTCGTGCACGGGTCGCACAGCCGCGAGCGGCTGTCGCCGAACCTCTTCGGGCTCGAGATCGAGGCGGGGGAAGCGTTCGGGACGGGGCATCACGGGTCGACCGCCGGGTGCCTCGACGCGATCGGCCGGATCGCCCGGACGCATCTCGTCGGCAACGCACTCGACATCGGGACCGGCACCGGCGTCCTCGCCATCGCCATCGCCAAGATTTGGCGCGCGCCTGTGCTGGCCACCGACATCGACCCGATCGCTGTCGACGTCGCGCGTGAAAATGCGAGCCTCAACGGCTCGCTCCATCATCTCGATTTCGCGGTGGCAGCGGGGCTTGCGCACCCGCGCATCACGCAGGGTGGGCCGTACGGCCTGATCGTGGCGAACATCCTCGCGCGGCCGCTGGCCCAGCTCGCCCCATCCCTCGCGGGCCAGCTTGCGCCAGGGGGCTTCGCGGTGCTGTCGGGCATCCTTCCCGACCAGGCCGCGCAGGTGATCGCTGCCTATCGGTCGAGCGGGCTCCGCCTCGTCCGGCAGTCGATCCGCGACGGGTGGAGCACGCTCGTGCTCGACAAGCCCATCGCCAGAAAAGCAAAGGGCGGAGACTAGTCTCCGCCCGCGAAGCTCGATCAGATGCAGCGCCGGTGGGCGCGCGACTACTTGGTGCCGGCCCGCTTCACGCGGCGGTAGCCGTACGAGGCGAGCGTGGCGTCGTCGTAGTTCTGCAGGAAATCACTGATCTCGCGATTGGCCTGCTGCATGCGCGCCTCGACGAACCCGCCGAAGGCGCGCTCCCAGAAGCCGACTTGGCCGCCGGAACGAGGGTCTAACGCATTGCGCATTTTACATACCTTTCAAAGTGAGGCTTTGCCTCAGCTGCCAGCCTTATATGGGCCAAGCCTCCGGCTACGAAAGGTGAACGCTCGTATGCCCGCCATGCGCTCCCCGCATGCCCGAGGTTCACGCTTCTGCAATGTTCGCAAAGGTCAGGGACCGAGGGCGCTCAGTAGAGATTGAGCGCGGCCGAGATTCGACTAAGCCGCGCCTTGTCGTAGCCGTAGAGCGCGATGCTCTTGTCGTCGAGCGCGATGCGATAGCCAGCGAAACGCTTGCGGCGCCTTGGGTCCTCAGCGCCAGCCGGGGCCTGGAAGATCTGCCAGAGACGCTTCAGCGGCGAGGGGTGAGCCGGGCTTTGCCGGGCGGGGAAGATCGTGATCATGGACCATTCCTGGTTTTATTGTTGATCTCCCTAGACCCACTTAACCTAAGCTGAGTCGCCCCCTTAGGAAGGACGGCCAACTACATGGCTGGCCTGCTCTTTTCGCATGAAGCCTTGAACCCAACGCGCTGCGCGCCGTTGCTGGGTCGCAGAGCGCGGTCTAGAACGGGCCGATGTTCCAATCCTTCGAATCCGCCCTTCCACCGGCCGACAACGCCGCCCGGCTCGCGCGGCTGCGCAGCCTCCTCAAGCGCCTGCGGCTCGACGGCCTGATCGTCCCCCATTCCGACGAGTATCAGAGCGAATATCTGCCGGCCTCGGCGCGGCGCCTCGCCTGGCTCACCGGCTTCAGCGGATCGGCCGGGACGGCGATCGTGCTGGCAAAGGAGGCGGCGGTGTTCGTCGACGGCCGCTACACGCTCCAGGCCGCCCAGCAGATCGACACGAAGGCCTTCGCGATCGAGAGCGTGATCGATAACCCGCCGGTGCGCTGGGTGGCCGGCAAGGTCAAGCCGGGGCAGTCGATCGGCTACGATCCGTGGCTCCTCACGGTGGCCGAGGCGCGGGCCTACGCGAAGGCGCTCGACGCCGCGGGGGCCAAGCTGGTGCCGGTCGGGGAGAACCCGATCGACGCGATCTGGGACGACCGCCCGGCCCCGCCGCTCGGCGGCGTCTCGGTCCACCCGGTCGAGTTCGCCGGCGAGGAGGCGGCCGCGAAGCTCGACCGTCTGCGCGCGCTCATCGCCGAGCGGAAGGCGGACGCCGCGATCCTCACCCTCGCCGACTCGATCGCCTGGACGTTCAACATCCGCGGCGCCAACGTCGAGCACAACCCGGTCGCGCTCGCCTTCGCCATCCTTCGCCGCGACGGACGGCCGAGCGTGTATATCGACGGCCGCAAGCTCACCAACGCCTCGCGCGCGTGGCTGGCGGATATCGCGGACATCGCCGAGCCAAGCCGCCTCGACGCCGATCTTGCCGCGCTCGCCGCGGAAGGGACGCGGGTTCTCCTCGACCCGGCGAGCGCGGCAGCCGAGCTCGAGCGGAAGCTCCGCGAGGCCGGCGCCATGATCGTCGAGGGCGGCGACCCGGTCGCTCTCCCCAAGGCGCGCAAGAACGCGACCGAACTCCAGGGGATGCGCAACGCGCACTGGCGGGACGGGGTCGCGATGGTCCGTTTCCTCGCCTGGTTCGACAAGGAAGCGCCGGGTGGGAAGCTCGACGAGATCGCGGCGGCGCGCACGCTCGAGGAGTTCCGCGTCGCGGCCGGGGAGCAGCTCGGCGAGAAGCTCCACGACCTTTCCTTCGACAGCATCTCCTCGGCGGGGCCGAACAGCGCGGTGGTCCACTACCGGGTGAGCCGGCAGACCAACCGCCGGATCGCCAAGGACGAGATCTTCCTCATCGACTCGGGCGGGCAATATCGCGACGGCACGACCGACATCACCCGCACGATCATCGTCGGCAAGCCGACGGCGGAGATGCGCGACCGCTTCACCCGTGTCCTCAAGGGCCACATCGCGGTGGCCGCGCTGCGCTTTCCCAAGGGCACCAACGGCGCGCAGGTCGACGGCTTCGCACGCCGCGCATTGTGGGATTCCGGGCTCGACTTCGATCACAGCACCGGCCACGGCGTCGGGGCGTTCCTGTGCGTGCACGAGGGCCCGCAGCGCCTCTCGAAGAGCGGCACCGTCAATCTGGAAACGGGGATGATCGTTTCGAACGAGCCGGGCTACTACAAGGCCGGCGCCTGGGGCATCCGCATCGAGAACCTCCTCGCCGTCGTGCCGGCGAAAGCGCCGAAGGGCGCGGAGCGCGAGATGATGCAGTTCGAGACCCTCACGCTCGCGCCGATCGATCGCCGGCTTGTCGCGAAAGGACTCCTCACGGCCGACGAGATGCTTTGGCTTGACCGCTACCATGCGCGAGTGCGCGAGGAGCTGAGCCCGGCGCTCGCCCCGGCGGACAGGCGCTGGCTTGACCGTGCGACGCGTCCGCTGGCGCGCGAGTAGGCATTTCGGGAACCGGCAGTTTCATCGGAACCCATCCTTGGGCGTGGCGTTACCCGAACATCCGCCAAGCCAAGGAGGCATATCCATGAGACTTCTTCTCACCACCGCCGCGATTGCGGCGCTTGCCGTTTCCGGTGTCGCCGTTGCGCAGGCCCCCGATCCGCTCAACCCGGCCCCGGCCGCGCCGGAAGTGAATCCGGCCCCGCCGTCGTCCGTCACCATCCCGTCGATCACCACCCCGTCGGTGACCGTGACCACTCCGAGCCTCAATGTCGGCGCGGCTGACTCGCGCGCCGTGGGCGGCTTCATCGCCGACCAGCTCGAGACCGAATTCCTCGCCACCGACCTCATCGGCAAGGACGTCATGACCGCCGCCGACGAGCGGCTCGGCACGATCAACGACCTTCTCATCGACGAGGATGGCGCGATCGCCGGCGCGGTGCTCGGCACCGGCGGCTTCCTCGGCATCGGCGAGAAGCAGGTCGCCGTCGAGTTCTCCGAACTCGATGTCGCCTGGGACTCGACCGACAACCGCTGGGAGATCACCAGTGGCCTCACGCTCCAGACCATCGAGACCGCCCCGGAATTCGTCCGTTGGGTGCCTGATGCCCCGGTCGGCCCGATCGGCGCCGCTCCGGTCGAGCCGATGGCCCCGGTGACCCCCGTCACCCCGGCGCCGTCGATGGCCCCGGCCCCGACGCCCGCTCCGGCCCCGTAGGGCCGCAGCGCAGAACGAACGAGGAGCGCCCGCTTCGGCGGGCGCTTTCTTTTCGGCTGGGCGATCGTCTACTTCCCGCCGACCAGCGCCAGCCAGGCGTCTTCGTCGATCACCTTGATGCCGAGTTCCTCGGCCTGTTTCAGCTTCGAGCCGGCGCCGGGGCCCGCGACGACGAGGTCGGTCTTCTTCGAGACCGAGCCGGCGACTTTCGCCCCGAGCCGCTCGGCCATCGTCTTGGCCTCCTCGCGCGTCATCTTCTCGAGGCTGCCGGTGAACACCACCGTCTGGCCGACGACGGGCGAGCCGGCGGCGCTGACCTGTTCGGCCGGCTCGACGGTCACTTCTTTCAGAAGCTCGTCGATGGCGGTCTCGTTGTGCTCTTCGGCGAAGAAGTCGCCGAGGGCCACGGCCACGACGTCGCCGATCCCGCCCACGGCGCGGAGCTCGCGATAGGCCTCGCCCTCGACGTCCGCAGCGTCGATCATCGCGGCGCGGAAGGCTTCGAACGTGCCGTAGCTGCGCGCGAGGAGTTTTGCGTTGGTCTCGCCGATGTGGCGAATGCCGAGGGCGTAGATGAAGCGGTGGAGGGCGACGGTGCGCCGCGCCTCGATGGCGGCGAGGAGGTTGCGGACGGAGACCTTGCCCATCCCCTCGCGCTCTTCGAGCTCGGCGCGGCGGAGGCGGAGGCGGAAGATGTCGGCCGGCGAACGGACCAGTTTGTCGGCGAAGAAGGCCTCGATCTGCTTGTCACCGAAACCTTCGATGTCGAGGGCGTTCCGCGACACGAAGTGACGGAGCTGCTCGACCGCCTGCGCCGCGCAGGTCAGGCCCCCGGTGCAGCGTCGCACCGCGTCGGTGCGGCCGGTCTTGGGATTGACCTCGCGCACCGCGTGGCTGCCGCAGACCGGGCAGATCGTCGGGAACTGGTAGGGCTCGGCCTCGGGCGAGCGGCGCGAGAGGTCGACGTCGATGATTTGCGGGATGACGTCGCCGGCGCGCTGGACCGTCACCGTGTCGCCGATGCGGATGTCCTTGCCGTCGCGGATCGGCTCCCCGCCCCCGCCGACGCCCTTGATGTAGTCCTCGTTGTGGAGCGAGGCGTTGCGCACCACGACGCCGCCGACCGTCACCGGACGGAGGTTCGCGACCGGGGTCAGCGCGCCGGTGCGGCCGACCTGGATCTCGATGTTCTCGATGATCGTCTCGACCTGCTCGGCAGGGAATTTGTGGGCGGTCGCCCAGCGCGGCTCCCGCGACACGAAGCCGAGCCGCTCCTGCAGGCGGAGGCTGTTCACCTTGTAGACGACGCCGTCGATGTCGTAGCCGAGCCGCGCCCGGTCGCGGCCGGTCTCGCGGTAGTAGTGGAGCGCGCCCTCGACGCTTTCGACCAGCTGAACGCGCGGGTTGACCTTGAAACCCCATTCGGCGAGCGCCTGGAGCATCCCTGACTGGGTGTCGGCGGGCATCGTGCTGATCTCGCCCCAGGCGTAGGCGAAGAAATGGAGCGGCCGCGCCCGGGTTACCTCGGGATCGATCTGCCGCAGCGAGCCGGCGGCGCCGTTCCGCGGGTTGGCGATGGTGCGGCCGCCGGGCTCCGCGGCGATGCGCTTGTTCATCGCCGCGAAGTCGACATGGGTCATGTAGACTTCGCCGCGGATCTCCGCGACCTCGGGCGCGCGGCCCTTGAGCAGGTTGGGGATTTCCGGAATCATCCGGACGTTGGCGGTAACGTTTTCGCCCTCGTAGCCGTCGCCGCGCGTGGCAGCGACCGTGAGCTTCCCCTTCTCGTAGCGGATCGACAGGGACAGGCCGTCGATCTTGGGCTCCGCCATCAACGGCAGAGCCGCGCCGTCGG
This sequence comes from uncultured Bauldia sp., assembly GCA_964402985.1. Taxonomy (GTDB): domain Bacteria; phylum Pseudomonadota; class Alphaproteobacteria; order Rhizobiales; family Kaistiaceae; genus JADYYB01. The sequence goes on from CAYOET010000264.1 coordinate 30,968, forward strand.
CGAGCTTGAGGTAGCGTCGCACCCGATTGAGGAACTCGGCGACGTCCTCTTCGCTGAAGGCGTTGCCGATGGAGAGCATCGGCACGCGGTGCTTGACCTTGGCGAAGCGGCCGACCGGTGCGGCACCGATCCTGAGGCTCGGCGAGTCGGCGCGCACCAATTTGGGGAAGCGGGCCTCGATGGCGTTGTTGCGGACGCGGAGCTGGTCGTAGTCGGCGTCCGAGATGGTCGGGGCGTCGTCCTGGTAGTAGCGCCTGTCGTGCTCGGCGATCTCCGCGGCGAGGCGCTCAAGCTCGGAGACGGCCTCCTTCTCGCTCAGCTCCTCGACCGCC